>DBXH01000062.1 GCA_002309335.1 Bacteroidales bacterium UBA1217
TACATGTAACCGATTTCGCGGCCGCCAACTCCAACGTCACCAGCGGGGCTGTCCTGGTCGGGACCGATGTTGCGCCAGAGTTCGGTGATGAAGGCCTGGCAGAAACGCATAATTTCAGCGTCGCTCTTTCCAGTGGGATCGAAATCGGCACCACCTTTACCGCCACCGAGAGGCAGGTTGGTGAGGCTGTTCTTGAAGATCTGCTCGAAGCCCAAGAATTTCAGCATAGAAACGTTTACCTTCGGGTGGAAGCGGAGACCGCCTTTGTATGCACCGAGAGCGGCGTTGAACTGAACGCGATAGCCGAGGTTGGTGCAAACCTCACCCTTATCGTTGACCCAAGTCACACGGAAAGTGAAGATACGGTCGGGCTCGACAAGACGCTCAACGATTTTTGCTTTTTCGAACTCGGGGTGTTCGTTGTAAACCTTTTCAATAGAGGAAAGAACCTCTTCAACGGCCTGCAAGTACTCGTTTTCGCCTGGATGTTTGGCCTCCAGATTAGCCATAATTTCTTTTACTTTCATCTTATTCAATTATTTATGTTAATAATTTGTTTTGAATTGAGAAAACAAATATACTACTTTTTTTTTATTCGAAATAAAATTTAGTTATTTTTTTAAAATTTTTCTATTAAAGAGTGTTTGGTGGCTGTGTATTTCTGCAGGCAGAAACAATCTGAAATGAGGATATTTTGTTTCAGATGAAGGGGGCTTAACTACATCCGTAACATTGTTTTACGAAGTGGCAGAGTCGGGTCTTGACGTAGTCGCGGTCTTCCATAAACGACATATGTGCCACGTTGTCGAGAAGCAATACTTCGGAGCGCTTTGGGACCATTGCCTGCGACAATCCCATCTCGATGGGGATGCGGGGGTCGTTCTTGCCGTAAACGAAGAGTACGGGAATGTCGAGACGGGCGAGGGTACGTACACGCGATGTGCGGACTTTCATTCCGCGCTGGGCAGCAAGTATGCCTTCTTCGCGAGTTTCAAGGCATTGGTCGCGAAGTTCTTTGATGTCTTGTGCCAGGTATTCACGTCGTGAGTCGTCGAAGAGGTTGGTGATGAAATCTACAATAAAGCCTGCGCGGTTCAGGTGTACCAGTCGGCAAACTTCGTCGCGGCTGTGGCGTTTTTCTTCATCGTCGGCCATAGCGTGTGAGTGGAGGAGTGCGAGCCCGTTGAGCATAAAACCATAGTTGTCGGCGAAAGCGAGTGCTACATATCCGCCAAGCGAATGACCGGCCATAACGCATTTTTCAACTCCGGCATCGTCGAGGACAGCTTTGACGGCATTGGCCATAAAATCCATCGTGTGGACATCGGAATAGGTGCCGCTGTAGCCGTGTCCGGGCAAATCGATAGTTATTACGCGCATATAGCGCATATAAGTCAGGGTGAAAGAGCTCCACACATTCAGATTTTGTAGAAAACCATGCAGAAGTACCAGCGTTTGAGGGTGTTCACGACCCTCGTCGCGGTAGTGCAACTCGCGGTTTTCAAACATAATAACCTTGTGTTTTTCCATTACCGGCAATATTGTAATTCGGATGCAAAATTACACCCTTTTTTTTGTAGGGGATGGGTGTTTTTGAAAAAGAAATCCGCAACGGATTGTTAATAAGTCATAAAATGGCTGGCTGCCCGCAACGGTTCCGGATCATTGCAAAAAGACCCTGATGCTTACGGAAGTAGTGGCTTTGCCTTGTTTGACCTCGCTGTTGCCGTAGGGTGAAACGGTAATAATGTCGGCGTCGATACCTCGGTCGACAAGTTGTTTTTTTATCTCCTGACCGCGAGATTGAGACAGGTTGTAGCAGAAGGCGTCGTTGTCGCCAGCGACATTGACAATGATTTCGAGCTGCAGATAAGGGTATGATGCCAGGTATTGGTATAGATGATCTATCTCGGTCTCCGAACTTTTGCACAGGGTCGACTTTTTGTCATCGAATGCTATTCCGGGCAACAGCAAGGAGAAACCTTCTTCGGACATTTGCGGGAGGTCTTTGTTGGAGTAGGCTAGGGGTGTTAGTTCTTTGTTCTTTGCCGGTGTGAAGAGTATCGCTGGGATAAAGAGTCCGTCGTTTTGTGCAAAAAGAAGGTATTGCTTGTCGGCAAAGAGCGATGTCTGCCAGCTGGAACCGCCCGTAATCCGTTGAGCGCTGCATACGGGCTGTTGTGTGGCGACGTCGACGATGTCGATATCCATATCCGCCCATTCGCTTGCTATGGTTACTGTCTGCATCCTGTTGTCGATGGTGTGCATAGCGGGCGTGGTGTAGCATCCGTAGCGGCCGTGATTGTTGCTGCATACAGTCAGTGACTGGCGGTCTCCGTCAGGTGTTATGGATATTTCGTTGAAACCGCTGTTCACCTCTTTGCCGTAGTTGGTCGGCTTTGACCAATGCTGCCAGTCGTCGATGTTGTCGCGTGTAGTGTAGTAAATGTCGCCATATCCTAAACCGCCGCGTCCGTCGGTAACAAAATAGATTGTTTTAAGATCGTCGCTGATGACAGGGCTGCATTCCATATAGGGGCTGTTGACATTGATGCCGAGGTTGACGGCGTCGCCCCATTTCTGGCCGTCGAAGGGTACGTAGTAGATGTCTGATGCCAATGCTGTGTCGCCGTGGAAATAAGCCCGTGACGGCTGAAGGTTCATTCCATCCGGTCTGTCGGAAGCCAGCAGAATGCCGTTGCCGCTGGGCAGCATATAAGCGTCGAAATCGTTGTATTGGCTGTTGACGGGGGCGGGAAGGGTTTCGACGACGGTCCATCCGTTATCGCTCATTTCTGCAACCAATATGTCACCGTCTTTGCCCAGCAGCATTTTGTTGCCGTTGTCAAAGAAGTTGTATATTTCGATGCCGCGGTTCTCGATGTTTGTAAAAGCAATGTTGCCGGTGCCTTTCCAGATGCCGCCCTTCTTGGTGGCGGTCCATTGAGCTGATTGGATAGATGTGTTTTTTTCGACTTCACGGTTGAAGAAGATTCTTTGGCCGTCGGGGTGCAATACGGGGTGCATCATATCGTAGGCAGGACGGACAATAGGGGTGTAGGTGAGCCGGCTGTTTGCAGGACGGTCGATTATTTCGCGCAATTCGGCGACCTCCTCAATGCAGTTGTCTTCGAAACTGAGGGAGAAGAATTCGATTCGTTCGTGCACTTTTCCCCAGTTCTTGGAGGCGATGAGTTGTTGCAGAGTGCGCTGCAAGGCGACGTAGGATTCTTTTTTGCCAGTCAGGTGATAGACTTTTGATGCCCATTGGCTGAACTCTTTTTCATTGAAAGGCATCATAATGTCTATTGAATCATATTTTTCGGCTGCAATCAGGGCGTCATCCAAAGCGATCTTGAAAGGGAAGTCGGGGTTTTGTGAAGCAAATTGCTCAAGAGGGGCTTTGTTGCCCTCTTCGGTGTGCCAGTTGTAGTATTTCAAATAAATGTCGTTGTAGTGGAAGTCGAGCGGGAATTCGTCCAAGTATATTTTCAGCGCCTGCATATTGCGCTCTTCGTTTATAAGTTGCTTGAGTTTTGCCAATGCATTCTCGGCAAGAGGGTTGTCGGGATTGTCGTGTATAAAGTCGGCATATTGGCGCGGAGTGCTTAAATGGTCGAATTCACTTTGCAGTTCTTGTTCCATTTTTTCAAGCACCAACGAGTATTCATTGCTGCCTGGGTATTTGGAAAGGAATGCCCTGTAAGCCTGTGGTGACGGGTTGTCCATAAGTGCGGCGTATGCAAGTGCGCTTTTCCTGCGTTGTGCCACAGTTTGTACATTTTCAATATCCAGATAACCGGCGAGCATAGAATCCACTTGACTTATGCGTGTAGCCTCAGCAACGCTTTGCTCGGCCAGGCGTCCCATCTCGCGTGCGCAGTTTTCGCTTTCGGCTGTTGAGGGATAGCTGTTTATAAAGCTTTTGTAGGCGGCAAGTGTGTTTTCTTTGCAAGTTTGCTGATAGCGTATTTCCATCCGTCGGTATTCAATCATTCGCGTTGTGCCAAGGTCGTTTTTGAACGCTTCGGCGTAGTTGTCCAATGTGGTGTTCGACAGATTTTCTTCGGTGTCGAGGAATTCGCGAGCTTTGAGTGTGATGCTGATTTTGGTTTGTCTCAGAAACTGGAGGTTGATGTTTTTCTTTATCAGTTTTTTGACTTCTTTGTATTTGTCGCGGTCTTCCAATATGGTGATGAAACGCTGCTCGGCCGAAGAGATGTATTTCATTGCAGTTGCATAGTCGCGCATCGGGTTGGCGGTGTCGGCGTAGAATTCGGCCAAAGCGAGCATATTTGCAACGTTTTCGGGTTCTTTGACGTAGGCCTTGTAAATTTTTTCGTATTGGCGTGAGTATTGCGAAGCATCGTCCTGCGCCTTTGCAACAAGGCACAGCGTACATACAACGAACAGAAGAAGAGTCTTTTTCATCGACTTTTATTTGTTAACTTTGACGGATTTGATGATTTCAAGGAATTCGTTTTCGAAATCCTCAAAATTGTCTACCGTGCATTCTAAACGGATTTCCAGAACCATATTGCGGTCTTTTATGTAGAGCATCCGGAATTCATAGTCTTTGCCGTCGTCTTCGTTGGTATAAGCTCCAAGATATTCAAGACTTTCGTTGTTGTGTGGAATCTCGTCGAGTGACTGGAAAGGTTGCACCATAAAACGGCTGTAGGCCAAGTCGTAGACGGTGCCGTCGTAGTTTTTGCGTACATAGATGCGCATAAACGGGATGATGGTGTCGCCTGCGTTGTCGATTACGTAGTCGGCAGCGTATGAATAGAGGTAGATGACGGTATTGTCGCTTAGCTTGCTGGTCTGAAGATATTTCCACCCTTTTGACGGGAAATTGAAACTAACATTTGTTTCGGGTATCTTTATCTGTGCCGACGCAACGAATGTCATTGCCAGCATCAAAAGTAATACAAGGTGTCCTTTTTTTCTCATTATTCCTGTTTTTAGACTATAACGCACCTGCGCCTATTTTATTGTAAAAATCCACAAATCTTTGCGTAAGTGTCTTGTTGCCATACTTTTCAATTATCAAACTACGTGCATTCCGGCCTATGGTTTGGCATAATTCCGGATCGTCGATGCATCGGCGTATCTGTGAAACAAACTGCTGCGGTGTGTCGGCGATGAGCAAGTTTTCGCCATCGTTATAGTCGATGCCGGCAGCGCCGATAGTTGTAGTCACCACTGTTTTGCTTAGCGACATTGCTTCGATAATTTTGACGCGGATGCCGCTGCCGGCCATCAGAGGTACAATGTTAATCTGCTTGGATGCAATGAAATAGGCCGAGTCGGGTACTTCGCCAACAACGACCACTCCATCCATCGCCATCTTCATCAGGTCGTCGGGCATTTTGCGTCCAGCCAGGAAGAGTCGGACTTCGGGCATTTCCTTGTGTATCAGCGGCCATACTTCTTTCAAAAACCAGCGTATGCCGTTTTCGTTCGGAGCCCAATCCATAGAGCCGATATGAAAAAGAGTGTTTGGCTCGGCATCAACATTGTCAACGGGTTCTATGTCAATGCCAAAAGGAATGTCGATTATTGGTTTGCGGCATCCTTCGCTGCGGAAAGTCTCGGCGTCATTGGCCGTAATGCAGGCGATGCCGTCGAAGTCGTTGATCTTGTCAAGTTCGTAAGTCCTGAGTGCCAGTGCCAGTTTTTTCAGATACCAGCGCTTCAGCGGATTGCTTGTGGTCAGTGCCACTTGGCGCCAGATGCGATGCTCTACATTGTGAGCGCGCAATACCACCCGTGCATTGCTGTGTTTGCGGATTGCGGGCAGGTAGGGGGCGAGGAAGATACTTTCAACATTTACAACGTCGTAATGACCGTTCTGCAATATCTCTATAAGGTGCGATTCGTATTCTTTGCTTATGAAGCGTTTGACGTTGTACGACTCGCCGCAGAGCAATGCAACAGCGGCATCTAACGGATGGATGGATAGGTCAATATAGACAGCCTCGAAACCTGTGGCATTGCGATAGGCAGCATCGAGGTCGTTCTCGCGCACAGGGTGCTTGTCGCTGCACACAGAGAGAATCTTCACCTCGTGTCCGTTGTCCAAAAGTCCTTGCGTAACGCTGTTCATTGCAAGCGTACCGCCGTCGACGGGAGGGTAGGGAGGCTTGTAGCAGAGCTGCAGTATCTTCATATTATCGTCACGTTGGGATTGACAACGGTCAACAATAGTTTCTTAATTATTCTTCGGGCAGGGCCTTGAAACCGAAGCCCATAATCTCGGCGCTCTCAATGACGTTGACAAAGGCGTTCGGGTCGAGATGGCGCAGGTTTGCTTTCAGTTTGACGAGGTCGGTGCGGTCGAGGGTGACATAAATCATCTTGCGCTCCTGGCCTTGATACAGACCGAGGCCGGGGAAGCAGGTACCGCCGCGCTCCAGGTCGTTGAGGATAAAGTTCTTCACCTCGTCGACCTTGTCGGTGATGATGAATACGGTCTTGTAGGTTGTCACGCCCTCGACGATGATGTCGATCAGCTTGCTTTCGATGAAAATCAGGATCATCGAGTATATAGGTAGGCGGATGTCGCCGATGATGAGGGTGGTCAGCGAGATGCAGCTGTCGACGATAAGCACCAGCACGCCGAGCGAAATCTTGGTGTACTTGTGGATGATCATCGATATGATGTCGCTGCCGCCTGAGGTGGCACCGGCACGGAAGATGACGCCGATGGCCACACCGTAGATGAGGCCGGCGACGACGGTGTTGAGGAAGAAGTCGGGAATGAAGAACTTGTCGATGGCTGCATCGCCGTGTCCCACGCTATAGCTGAGGTAGCTTACCAGGCCCTCGCTGCTGTCGTAGAGACCGTCGTGAATCAGCGGAGCGTAGCCCCAGGTGCTCTCAACGATGTAGGTGAAGATGGGGATAAGTATAACGGATACAATGGTTTTGATGCCGAAACGCGGTCCCAGGAACCATGTGCCTATCAGCAGCAACGGAATGTCCATACAAATACCGGCCACAGAAATCTTCCAACCCCACAATGCGTGGAAAACGTTGGCAAGACCGTAGACCCCACCGGGAGCCAGATTGTAAGGGTTGACAAACATAACATCGCCCACAGCGAACAAAAGGCTGCCCAATGCCACTAGCAAATAGGCCACAATTTCCTCTTTCAGACTCTTTTTCTTCATTGTTGTATATATTATTTCGTTAGTATATAGTTATTTATCAAAGATATCGCAATTGCGGATATTTTGCAAAAATACTAAACTTTACCCGATTGGTGAAATTATTTTGTGAGAAACTGTTTGTAGAATGAGTCACCGTTGTGTGTCTGTCCGATTTCATTACTGTTGTGTATCGTTTATTATTCCCCAAAGTCTGTTATTTTGGGGGTAGTGTTGGGATTGCGTTGGGATAGTGTTTTGGCTATTTGAAACAAAAAAATAGAGGTTTAATTGTTTTTGATCTAATGCAGTGAGATTCACATATTTATATATGAATAAATGGTAAAAGTTGTACTATTTTTATTATTTGATGGTTTAGAGTAAAATAAAATATGTATATTTGCATTCTATTAAATAACTACAGAAAATATTTAAAATACTGATAATGAGACCCAAGTTTTCAAATGTCGATTTCAAAGCTCGTAGCGAATCCCAAGAAAGCTTCGAGCAATGGGAAAAAGAGAACCATATTGAGAAAAACTGGACTACACCGGAGCAGATTGATGTCAAGCCGGTTTATGGTAAAGAGGACCTCGCCGGTATGGAGCATCTTAACTATGCTGCCGGTATAGCTCCTTTCCTCCGTGGACCTTACTCAACGATGTATGTGATGCGCCCTTGGACGGTGCGTCAGTACGCTGGTTTCTCCACAGCTGAGGAGTCTAACGCTTTCTACCGCCGCAATATCGCTGCTGGTCAGAAAGGTCTTTCGGTTGCTTTCGACCTTGCCACCCATCGTGGTTATGACTCTGACCACGAGCGCGTTGTCGGTGATGTTGGTAAGGCCGGTGTTGCCGTCGACAGCATTCTGGATATGAAGATTCTCTTCGACCAGATTGACCTCGGCAAGATGTCTGTGTCTATGACAATGAACGGTGCCGTGTTGCCTATTCTGGCTTTCTATATCATTGCTGCTGAAGAGCAGGGTGTGAAACAGGATCAGCTGCAGGGTACCATCCAGAATGATATTCTGAAGGAGTTTATGGTGCGTAACACCTATATCTATCCTCCTCTGCCTTCGATGAAGATTATTGCTGACATCTTTGAATATACGTCAAAGAATATGCCGAAGTTCAACAGTATCTCCATATCGGGCTACCATATGCAGGAGGCTGGTGCTACTGCGGACATCGAGTTGGCATACACATTAGCTGACGGTCTTGAGTATCTGCGCGCTGGTATCAATGCCGGTATGAGCATAGACGACTTTGCTCCGCGTTTGAGTTTCTTCTGGGGCGTGGGTATGAACCACTTTATGGAAATTGCAAAGATGCGTGCCGCACGTATGCTGTGGGCAAAGATTGTCAAGCAATTCAATCCTCAGAATCCTAAATCGCTGGCTCTGCGTACCCACAGCCAGACATCGGGCTGGTCACTGACCGAGCAGGATCCGTTCAACAATGTTGCCCGTACTTGCATCGAGGCTATGGGTGCCGCTTTGGGCCACACCCAGTCGCTCCATACCAATGCCCTTGACGAGGCAATCGCTTTGCCGACTGACTTCAGTGCACGTATTGCCCGCAACACCCAGCTCTACATTCAGGAAGAGACCAACATCTGCCGTGTTGTTGACCCGTGGGCAGGTAGTTACTATGTCGAGACACTCACTCACGAACTTGCTCATCGTGCCTGGGCACACATTCAAGAGGTCGAGAAACTTGGCGGTATGGCAAAGGCCATAGAGAGCGGTATACCCAAGATGCGTATCGAGGAGGCTTCGGCACGCAAGCAGAGTCGCATTGACTCGAATGTTGACACTATCGTCGGTATTAACAAGTATCGTCTTGATCACGAGGATCCTATCGATACCTTGGAAGTCGACAATACCGCCGTTCGCGAGGCTCAGCTGAAGCGTCTTGCAAAACTCCGTGCCGAGCGAAACAACGAAGAGGTTCAGGCAGCTCTTGATGCTCTGACCAAGTGCGCAGAAACAGGCGAAGGCAACCTCCTCGCCCTCAGTATTGATGCCGCTCGTAAACGTGCATCATTGGGCGAGATAAGCTATGCTCTCGAAAAAGTTTACGGTCGTTACAAAGCAAAAATAAATCTTATCAGCAACGTGTATAGTTCACAGACAAAAGACAGCGAGCTTTTCAAGAAAGCTAAGGCACTTACCGACGAGTTTGCAAAACTCGAAGGCCGTCGTCCGCGTATTATGATCGCTAAGATGGGTCAAGATGGTCACGACCGTGGAGCCAAAGTGGTTGCTACAGGTTATGCCGACCTCGGTTTTGACGTTGATATGGGACCCCTCTTCCAAACTCCGGCAGAGGCTGCAAAACAGGCCGTTGAGAACGACGTTCACATTCTTGGTGCTTCATCGCTGGCAGCAGGTCACAAAACTCTCTTGCCGCAGGTGATTGAAGAACTCAAGAAACTGGGTCGCGACGATATTATGGTCGTTGCCGGTGGCGTTATTCCGCCACAGGACTATGACTTCCTCTTCAAAGCTGGTGTGGCCGCAGTATTCGGTCCCGGTACCGTAATCAGCGTAAGTGCCATCAAGATGATGGAACTGCTTTTAGCCGCTCGCAAATAAGGTTTTAAAATGATTTTCATTATCAGCCTCACGCAATAGCGTGGGGCTTCTTTTGCTGTAGTAGGAAAAGAGAAGAATCTAGTCTACGTTCTTTTTCAGCGTCGGCTTGGTGTTCATTATCTCCTGCATCATCTCGACCGAACGCTGGTTGCCGTTTTTTTCAAATCGCGGCAATGTGGAAACCACCATAAATATTGCAAAGCCAATAAGTATGATTCCTACGCTTTTGTTAAACACTTTTAGGAAACGGTATGTTATTATCCTTTGCAAGAGCGATGCAAGTTTGCATTTCAATATATCCATACAAAGTGTTGCCGACAATACTCCGCCGAAAAACAAATAACGCTGTCCAATGGATATTTCGCTTTCACCGCAAATCAGGATAGTCACAAGTGTAGCCCAATAGAGCCAGATGACGGGATTGAAGAAGTTGAGCGTAAGTCCCCGCAGATAAACGCTCAGGCGCGATGGGATTTGCACATAACGGAAGTTAATCTTGTCCGTCTCACTTGACTCAGCTGCGTGACGCGTCTTTAAAAACATCGTATACAAGCCAAAACTAGCTACAACACCGGCACCGACATATATAATCCAGCGGTTGTTAAGTAGCTGAATCATATCTTCCATTGGGATATTTCGCGAGATGAGCAGCAGAATGGCCACAATCAGTATGTCGCTGGTGCTTACGCCGAAGGCAAATGGGACGGCATTGCGGAAACCATAGTGGATACTTGCCTGTATCTGAGAAAAGAATGCGGGGCCGAAACTGAAAAACAGCGACAGTGCGATTCCACCAAGTATGCCTAAAAGAAATAATCCCATATTTTAGTTATATATATAATCTTTTAAAACGATGCTTGTTCTAAAATATTGTATTTATTCGGTGAAAAACCTTCTCTTAATTAGTTTTTTCGTAATTTTGCATACTCCAATAATTAGTTAATACATTGAAACATATTGAATGATAGCGAAATAGTCAGCGAAGAGATTCTCGAAGCGATGGGCATTAGCCGTTTGGCATACGAGGAAATCCAGACCATAATAGGCCGTCTGCCTACTGTGGACGAACTGAGTACGCTGCTGGCTATGTGGCAGTCGCAAGGCAATCGCCAAGGACTTCTGTCCTGGCTTAAGGGTCAGCCACATTCGGTAGAACGTCACGAATATCTTGAAAATGAACTTGAACCGCAGAGCAAAGAGATTCGCGAGCCGAGGGTCAAGGAGTGTATCGCCATAGCGAGGGCTATGTTTGGCGTTGAAGATTATCAGCCGGATTCCGACAAGCCTGCTCAAAGGCCGGTAGTCCAGGACAAAGTGCATCGTGGCGACGCATTATATATGATTGGTGATGTTTCGGAATTTTTTGTTGATTCCGATTATGGCCGAAAGTATCTACATTTGGTCAATGACCCGATTGTTATGGAGAATGAACAGGAAACCATCGATTATCTGACATTGATACTTACCAGCCTGCGCGATAACGATACAATCTTCGATTTTAAACGGATAGGGCAGGGGGGATTGTTTGGTACTCTGATAGATATTACGGGATCATCTGCACTCGGTTTCGACATTTTGACTTGCCGCGAGGTCAGGCTTGATGCTTTCCTGTTTGGAGAGCAAGGCGTCCGCTTTATTGCCACCACCGACGAGCCACGAGAGGATTTTTTCCTCCAGAAACTTGTCGAGGCCCGCATCAACTGCTGTTTCCTAGGCCGTGCAACCAAAGGACGTATACTTGTTGACGGTATGGACTTCGGCAGTGTGCGGCGTTATCTGAAGCAATAATGTGAAGGGTAGACAGAATGGTATAAAATCCATGCCTTTAAATCTCAAATATAGCAGAGATTAATTGTCGAGGTATGCAAAAAAAAGCGGCAACCATTATCGGTTACCGCTTTTTTGCACATAAAACTATCTTTAGGAGTTTTACACACAAACCGTGTGCAGCGACTGTTAGCGTCTTTTCTCCTTGATACGAGCTTTCTTACCTGTAAGATCGCGGAGATAGAAGATTCTTGCTCTGCGAACGGCACCACGCTTGTTGACATCGATCTGCTCGATGAAAGGCGAAGCGATGGGGAATATTCTTTCAACTCCAACGCCGTTGGTTATCTTACGGACAGTAAAGGTTTCAGTAGAACCACTTCCGGAACGCTGAAGAACGACACCCTGGAAATTCTGGATACGCTCTTTGTTGCCTTCCTTAATCTTGTAATGGACAGTGATGGTATCTCCGGCCTTAAATTCGGGGAACTGTTTGCGCTCCACCAAATTTTCTACATATTGCATTATTTCTGTTTTTCCCATTTCTCAAAAGTTTTTATAGGTTAACTTCGTTGACATTTCTTTGTCTCGGCATATCTTAAGCGCTGCCAGACTTGGCTCAGCTCTCGATTTGCGAAACGTTCAACATTATTTCTTTACCATCTTTACAACTGCGCTGAAAGCCTCAGGGTTGTTCATAGCCAGGTCGGCCAGAACTTTGCGGTTCAGCTCGATGTTGTTCTTGTGTAATTCGCCCATAAATACGGAATAAGAGATACCGTTGATGCGGCAACCGGCATTGATACGGTTAATCCACAGTGCGCGGAACTCTCTTTTTTTGTTCTTCCTGTCGCGATAAGCGTAGGTCTGACCTTTTTCCCATTTATTTTTGGCTACTGTCCATACGTTTTTACCTCTACCCCAGTAACCTTTGGTACGGTTGAGGATTTTCTTTCTGCGTGCTCTTGAAGCAACTGCATTTACTGATCTTGGCATAAATTTTTAATTTTTTTTCATTTCAGCGGCAGCGTTTTGAATTAGAAATTCAATTTCCAAAATCATCACTACTGCTCTTTGGTGCTGTAAATAATGGTTAATTACTCCGTTAATTTAGCGGTTTAATTACATTCCGCTGTTCAAAAGCATTCTCTTCACGCGCTGCTCGTCGTCGCGGCTCACCAGAGTGGTGTGGTCGAGATTACGTTTCTGCGTCGTCTCTTTCTTGGTCAGAATGTGACTGTGATAAGCGTGCTTTCTTTTGATTTTACCCGTGCCGGTGAAAGCGAAACGCTTCTTGGCACTTGCTTTAGTTTTTAATCTTGGCATTACTTTACTGTTTTTTAAAGGTTTAAAGTTATATAAAGATAGAATTATGTGGTTCTTACTTCTTTGGAGCTATGAGCATCATCATTCGCTTGCCCTCCAGTTTAGGCATCTGCTCGGGCTTGCCGTATTCAAGCAACGCTTCGGCAAATTTGAGCAACTGAGCCTCGCCCTGTTCTTTATAGAGGATGGAGCGGCCTTTGAAAAAGATGTCCACTTTCACCTTGTTGCCCTCTTTCAGGAACCGGATGGCGTGGTTCAACTTGAATTCAAAGTCGTGGTCGTCGGTTTGGGGACTCAGACGAATCTCTTTAATAACCACTTTGCTCGATTTGGCCTTCATCTCCTTCTGTTTCTTCTTCAGCTCGTAGGTGAACTTCTGATAGTCGATGATTTTACACACTGGAGGTTGGGCGTTGGGCGAAATCTCCACAAGGTCAAGACCTTGGTCGTAGGCCATCTTCAACGCGTCGCGGGTGTCCATAATGGTCGGTTCCATTCCTTCTCCGACGACACGTACTGCTGGAGCCGTGATATACTCATTGATATTGTGGTCGGGCTCCTTTTTCATAGGCCCTCTGCTTTTCTGGGCCTTGTTTGGCTGAGGTTTAAATGGTGCTGCTATAACTTGTTTCTCCTATTTTCTGCGAGTCCCGCAAGGGATACCCGCAATTCTATAATAATTTATTCTATAACTATTTATTATTCTTATAATACTTTGCTTATCTCTTCATTAATCAATGCTGCAAAGGCTTCGGGGGTCATCGAGCCCAAATCGCCGGCACCCTGGCGGCGTACCGACAATGTGCCTTCGCCAATCTCCTTCTCGCCCATAATGAGCATAAACGGATATTTGCCTAATTCAGCATCGCGAATCTTGCGGCCAATCTTTTCGCTGCGTTCATCAATGATGCCGCGCAGGTCCATATCCTCCAGCTTGGCAAGCATTGCTCGTGCGTCGTCGACATATTTCTCGCTCACGGGCAGGATGATAAACTGCTCGGGGGTGAGCCACAGCGGGAACTTGCCGCCAGTATGCTCAATCAGCACAGCGCAGAAACGCTCCATCGAGCCGAACGGTGCGCGGTGGATCATCACAGGACGGTGCTTTTGGTTGTCGCTGCCGATGTATTCAAGTTCAAAGCGCTCGGGCAAATTGTAATCTACCTGGATGGTACCCAGTTGCCAACGGCGGCCGATGGCGTCCTTCACCATAAAATCAAGTTTCGGACCATAGAAAGCGGCTTCGCCGTATTCCACCTTGGCTTTCAAGCCCTTCTCCTGGCAGGCCTCCACGATGGCAGCCTCAGCTTTCTCCCAGTTCTCGTCGCTACCCACGTACTTGGTGTTGTCGTTGGGGTCGCGAAGCGAAATCTGAGCCTCGAAATTTTCAAAACTCAATGCTTTGAAGATTATCTCGATGATTTCCATCACCTTGATGAACTCATCTTTTACTTGGTCGGGACGGCAGAAGATATGAGCATCGTCCTGTGTAAACGAACGTACACGGGTCAAACCGTGCAGCTCACCGCTCTGCTCATAGCGATACACAGTGCCGAATTCGGCCAGACGCAGCGGCAGGTCCTTGTACGAACGAGGCTCGTTCTTGTAAATCATACAGTGGTGAGGGCAGTTCATCGGTTTCAGCAAGTATTCCTCACCCTCCTCAGGGGTGGTGATGGGACGGAAGCTGTCGGCGCCGTAATGATCCCAGTGACCGCTGGTGACATACAATTGCTTGCCGCCGATATGGGGGGTCATAACCTGCTTGTATCCATAACGTTTCTGAATTTTCGACAGGAAAGCCTGCAGTCTCAGACGAAGCTCAGTGCCCTTGGGCAACCAAATTGGCAAACCTTTTCCTACTGTATCGCTGAACATAAACAGTCCCAGTTCCTTACCAAGTTTGCGGTGGTCGCGTTTCTTGGCCTCTTCCATCATAACGATGTATTCGTCAAGCTCTTTCTTTTTTGGGAAAGAGATAGCGTATACGCGGGTTAGCTGTGGGCGATGCTCGTCGCCGCGCCAGTAAGCACCGGCCAGGTTGATGAGTTTGATGGCCTTGATGGGGCTGAAGTCCACCAGGTGAGGTCCACGGCACAGGTCGGTGAAGTCGCCGCTGTCGTAGAACGAGATGGTTCCGTCCTCCAAGTCATTGATAAGCTCAACCTTGTAGACCTCACCACGCTCTCCGAATACTTTCATGGCTTCAGCCTTCGAAACTTCGCGACGCGTTATGGGGGTCTTGGCCTGAACCAGTTCCATCATCTTCTTCTCAATCTTGGGGAAATCTTCGCTCGACACCTCGTATTTGCCAAAGTCAATGTCGTAGTAGAAACCGTTCTCGATGGCGGGGCCGATACCGAACTTGATGCCGGGATAGAGTTCCTGCAGTGCCGTTGCCAGAAGGTGAGCCGATGTGTGCCAGAATGTGTGCTTGCCCTCTTCGTCGTTCCAGGTCAGCAGCTGAACAGTAGCGTCTTCGTTGATGGGACGATAGAGTTCAATGACGTTGTCATTCACTTTGGCCGATAGCACATTGCGTGCCAATCCCTCGCTGATGCTTTTAGCAATATCAAGAGGGGTTACGCCAGCCTCATATTGGCGGACCGAGCCGTCGGGAAACGTTATATTTATCATATTTTAGATGTTTTCGTATACATTAATATCTACTCATAACAAACTTGTACAAAAGAAGATACAACATTTTTGCACCTTCTATTGCACACATTTGCAAATTGCAAAGATATAGAAACTTAATATTCTGGCAAAATTTATTTTAATAATATAAAAAAAGTGCCCCCGTTGGAGGCACTTTTTAATAAAAAAGTTGAGGGTTATTTTCCATTCACCAAGCGATCGGTGTCGCTTGCAATCACATACTCCTCATCGGTCGTAACCACCACGGTGGCAATCTTCGAATCGGGAGTCGAGATGATGACATCTTCGCCCATAGTCTTGTCGTTCAGTTCCATATCAACCTTGATACCCAAGCACTCAAGACCTTCCAGGATCGGGTGACGCATAAACCAGGCGTTCTCGCCGATGCCGCCAGTGAAAAGCAGCAAGTCGCAGCCGCCCATCTCTGCCATATAGCCACCGATGTAGCGTTTCACACGCTGTGCAAACATATCGAATGCGTAGGTTGCACGCTCGTCGCCAGCGTCACGACCGGCGCGTATGTCGCGCATATCCTGCTTGTCGCCGCTAATGCCAATCAAACCGCTCTGCTTGTAGAGTAGCTTGGTCAGTGCTTTGCTGTCCATACCCTGATCCATCAAGTAAAGGATAACGCCCGGGTCGACATCACCGCAGCGGCTGCCCATAATCAAGCCCTCAAGAGCTGTCATACCCATCGTGGTGTCGAAGCTCTTGCCGTGGTTGATAGCGGCAATCGAAGCGCCGCTACCAAGGTGGCAGCTTATGATTTTCAGGTCGTTCCAGTCCTTGCCGATCATCTTGGCAGCTTTCTCGGCAACAAACTTGTGACTTGTGCCGTGGAAACCGTAGCGACGGATGCCGTATTTCTCGTAATATTCGTAGGGCAGTCCGTAGAGGTACGACTTGGGCGGCAGGGTGCTGTGGAATGCTGTGTCGAATACAACAGTCTGAGGCACGCCGGGCAGCACTTCGCGCATAGCGTAGATACCAGCCAAGTTGCCGGGAGTGTGCAACGGAGCCAGATGCTCGAGACTCTTGATCTGCTCTATCACCTTGTCGGTGACGATTGCGCTGTCTTTGAAAATCTCACCACCGTGAGCAACACGGTTACCGACGGCACCGATCTCCTTGAGATCCTTGATGACGCCGATCTTTGGATCGGTCAACGCCTTTAGCACAATCTTTATACCTTCGGTGTGGTTTGGTATCGGCAGTTGCTCGTAGTGCTTCTCGCCGTGGAACTTGTGGGTGAACTCGCCCATCTCAAGGCCGATGCGCTCCAGCAGACCCTTGGCCATCACTTCAGCATTGTTTGACATATCTATCAGCTGGTATTTGATAGATGAACTTCCGCAGTTTAAAACTAATATTTTCATTGCTGTATTTATGTTATTTTTATTTATTATATTAATTTTCTTTTGTTTACGCGCGATAAAGGATTCGCACTTCAAAGTTCAAAGATACGAAATAAATCCAAACCCTAAAATTTTTTAACAAAAAAAATCTTCTTAATCGAACTTGTCGATAATAATAAAGCATCGTTATGTACAATAAAAAAAAATCCCTGCCGTTTTACCGCTGTAATTCATATAAACCCGAATTATGAAGAAATCTTTACTCATAGCACCATTGCTCGTATTACTCCTTACTGGCTGTTCGGCCGATTGGTATTATGCCGGCAGGTTCTTGACAAAATTTGAATACCAGTCGAAAGATGCAACCGAACAGATATATGTTGTCCTCCCCAAGTCGGTTATGCACACCAATAGTTCGCTCAACGACATCGCGGGTTTTATGTTTATGACAGAACAGGAGCAGGACTCTGTTATTGCTTCTAAAACCAGCATCCTTAATATCCTAGACGACAGCATCTTTTTGTCGCAGTTCAACAACGCTTTCCTCTTTGTGTTGAGCCGCACTCGCATCCCCATCGTTCTTGTCGACGACCCTTCGCGCTTGCCTATTCCCGACGACAACCATTTTACTGTCAATGTTGTGCAGTTCGAAGCTGAGGAGTATCTGCAGCCGGGCAATAGCGGTTTTACTACCAAGCAGGGTTCGAAGTTCTCTTACGACTACGATTTGCGCCATTTCTCCATCAATGCGTGGTTTGAGTTAGATGCGCGAGATACAAACGATATTATATATTTCAAAAACAACGAGATTGCAGAGACCTTTCATGGCACCGTCACTTCTCTCCGCCAAGATAAGGCGACGATGAAGACGCATTTCGATCGCATAAACGTGAATGATGCTTACCGCCTTGCGTGGAATTTTGGTATTCAGTGTGCGACGCTCTATGTTGAGAAAATGCTGACGGAATATGTGTGCCGCACCAAAGGAACCAACAGCTCCTATTTTTATTATGCCCCTTCTTGCAACTGTATCGAGGAGATAAGGTCATACGACGAAGGCATCAAAGAATCGTTCGAAAAACTTTAAGGATTAGATAATAAACTTGATTTCTTTCATTCCGCAGCTCAGATGCTCTCTGTTTGAGGTCGTAAGCTGTAGGTGGCCGAAGTGGTTTACTCCTGTGATTGTGGCGCGTATTATCTGTTCTTGATATATAAAATCTGATTCTTTCCCCATACGATACAGCCTTTTTAGATATCTCTGCTTAAGAATCTCTTTGTTGTTGTTCTGGAGATTGGTGTATTCTATTTCGATGTTTTTAAGAAGAGTGAGTAGTATTGTATCGAGTTGAAAATTTTGACCGCTCTCCAATTTGAGTGAAGTGGGGTTGGGCACCCACTCTGGGAAGGTCGTCTGATTGATGTTTAAGCCTATGCCGCAGATTGACTGTATTATTCTGCTGCCGCTTATCTGATTGGTCGTCAGTATGCCGCAGACTTTTTTGTCGCCTATGTATATGTCGTTAGGCCATTTAATATGAACGGAGAACGGAGAATTCAGAACGGAGAGATGTGATTCTATGTTCTCGGCGACAGCGATGGCAATGGCCATTGTTAGCAGATATTGGTCGGTGGCTTTGAGGAATGTGGGTTTCAGGATGATGCTGAAAGTTAGATTCTTGTTAGGTTCGCTGACCCATACGTTGCCTTGCTGTCCGATGCCGGCAGTTTGGGCGTGGGCGCAAATAACAGTAAACTCCCCGACGGTGTTGGGGTCGAGGAGTTTACAATAGTTGTTGGTCGATTCGAGTGTGTCGAAGTATCGAATGTCCATCACACGGTCATAATTTCCTTTTCCTTGGCGGTGAAAATCTTGTCGCACTCGCCGATGAATTTGTCGGTAATGTCCTGAATCTCTTTTTCGACTTGCTTCACCTCGTCTTCGGGTACGGATTTGTCTTTGAGTTTTTTGACTTTGTCCATTACGTTGCGGCGGGCGTTGCGGATGTTAACCTTGCTGTTCTCGACTTCAGTCTTTGCGGCTTTGGTAAGCTCTTTGCGGCGCTCTTCGGTCAGCGGAGGGACGATGATTCGGAGAATGTCGCCTTCGTGACGCGGGGTGAAACCGAGGTTTGCGTCGAGTATGGCTTTGTTGATGGCACCGATGATGGATTTGTCCCAAGGTTGGATAATGATGTTACGTGGGTCGGGCGTGCTGATGTTTGCAGCCTGGCTCAGTTCTGTGGGGGCACCGTAATAGTCGATTTTTACTCCGTCAAGCATTCCGGGATTGGCTTTTCCTGCGCGGATTTTGGCCAATTCTTTCTCCAGAAAATTGATTGCACTGCGCATACTTTGGTTCGCTTCGTCGATACAAGCTTTAGATAAATCGTTCATTATGTTTTGTTTTAAGGGTTTTAAAGGTTATAAGGGTTGAAAAGGTCGTAAAGGTTTAAAGGGTTAAAGAGGGTTTTGAAGGTTCGCTTTTAACATTTTAAGCGAAACGGACTTTTTAACCATTTTAATTTATTTCCGTTCCGATGGGTTCGCCCGAAACGACGCGGAGCAGGTTGCCGGGCTTGTTCATATCGAAGACGTAGATGGGCAAGTTGTTCTCTTCGCACAGGGCGAAGGCGGTGAGGTCCATAATCTTGAGTTTTTTGCTCAGCGCCTCTTGGAATTTGAGGGTGCTGAACTTTGTCGCTGTCGGGTCTTTTTCGGGGTCGGCGGTATAGACACCGTCGACGCGGGTGCCTTTCAGTATGGCGTCGGCTTTGATCTCCACGGCGCGTAGAGCTGATGCGGTGTCGGTGGTGAAGAAGGGGTTGCCGCTGCCGCCGCCGATGATTACTACTTTGCCCTCTTGCATGGCCTCTATTGCTCTGCGTCGGCTCATTTCTTTGCATATTGGTTCGATGGCGAGTCCGCTGAGCAACTCGGTGCGGAGGCCTTGTTTTTCGAGCTCGGCTTGAAGCGCCATGCTGTTGATGAGTGTGGCAAGCATTCCCATATAGTCGCCCTGCACGCGGTCCATTCCTTTGGCCGCACCGCTGAGGCCGCGGAAGATGTTGCCGCCGCCGATGACGATGGCTACCTCTACTTTGTTTTCAACTGCCTGTTTGATGTCTTTTGCATATTGTTCAAGCATAGACGGGTCGATGCCGTAACTTTGGGCGCCCATAAGCGACTCGCCGCTCAATTTGAGGAGAACACGATTGTATTTCATAATGTTTCTTATTTCAAAAATAACTATAATTGTTTAAGAAACAGCCATTTCGATTAATATGGCATTTTTGTTTCAAACAACGAAGATAAGAAATATTATTTTAATGGCGAAGAAAAAATACTTTTTTTTAAAAAAAGTGTTCCGGAATGTGTTATGTTGACCTAGCGTTGGGATAGCGTTGACCCAGCGTTTTGCTTATACGTCTCCGCTGATAGCAAGCGAGGCGATGCTGATTTGCACACCTTCGACGGAGCGCAGCGCCATCCAGCAGGCTTCGGTTGTGGCTCCAGTCGTGATTACGTCGTCGATAAGCAAGATGTGCTTGCCCTTTAATTCGTCGGGATTTTTCAGTGCAAACACTCCTTTCATATTGTCGAGCCGCTCGATGCGAGTTTTGTGGGTTTGCGATTCGGTGTGGCGTGTGCGTATGAGGTTGCCGCTAACTATGGGTCGCGGGAAAGTCTGTATGATTCCTTCGCATATGAGCTGGCTTTGGTTGTAGCCGCGCCGACGCTCTTTGTTTCTGTGCAAAGGTACGGGCATAAGGAGGTCTACATCATCAAACAAACCGCTTTTATTTAGGTGTAGTCCGAGTTGGCGCCCCATTGTTATGGCTAGTTTAGTGTTGCCGTAATATTTGATGGAGTGCAGTATTTTCTGTGTGTCGTTGTGATGCTTGAACAGTAGAAGGGATGCGCAATGTTTGGCGGGAACCCGTCCCAGGAAGCGCTTCTCGACAAAGTTGTTTTCGCCCAGCGCCGACAACGCTTCGGGCAGATTGAGCAGACAGCGAGTGCAAATCTCGTGCTCGTCGCCCACAAGCGGTGTGCCGCACACGCAGCAGGTTTTGGGATAGAAGAGCTCGAAAAAGTTGCGTATCAGCTGCAGCATCGCCATAGTGTTATTTTAGGAACAGGCAGCTGTCGCCGTAACTCAGGAATCGGAATCCGTTGTCGAGGGCGTAGCGGTAGCAATCTTTCCACGCGTCGCCAATCAAGGCCGACACAAGCAGCAGCAAGGTGCTTTTTGGCTGATGGAAATTGGTGATTAGACCATTGATAACGTGATACTTGTAGCTAGGTGCTATGAGCAGTTGGGTGTCGCCGTCGAGGTGTTCAATGTCGTGCTTGTCCATCCAATCGAGCACGTTGCGGTAGGATTGTTCGGTGCTGATGTTAAGGCCCTCAAGAGTGTAGGGATCCCATTGCAGGACGTGCATAGCTTCAAGATGAGGGTTCGCCTGCAGCTGGACGCCGAACCAGTATACTGACTCCAAGGTGCGAACGGTTGTTGTGCCGACGGGAATTATTGGGTTGTCCAACTGGTTGAGTATGTTGAGTATGTTCTGACGGCTTATCTGCACTTTCTCAACATGCATCTCGTGTTCGCCGATGGTGTCGGTCGAGACCGGCTTGAAGGTGCCTGCCCCGACGTGTAGGGTTATGTATTCGGTGGGGAATCCTTTACTTTCAAGTGTTTGTAGTAGTTTGTCGGTAAAATGGAGTCCTGCTGTTGGTGCCGCCACCGAACCTTCGTAATGGGCGTAGACAGTCTGGTAACGTTCTTTGTCACTCTCTTCGGCATCGCGGTGCAGGTAGGGCGGTAGAGGGATAACGCCAGCATACTCTATTACTTCGGCAAAGCTGATGCCGCCTGTCCACTCGAAATCAACAATCCAAGCATTGCCTTTTGCTTCGCGGCGCGAAGCACGGAGCAGGAGTTTATTGCCTTTGTCGGTAAACTCTTGCTCCAACATTCCTTCTTTCCATTTTTTGTTGTTGCCAATAAAGCAGAGCCATGTGCAATGCACGCGTTCCTCGAAAGCGGTTGTCACAGGCTCGTTCCACGGCTCAAGGCAGAATATCTCGATGACCGACCCCGTAGGTTTGCGGAAGAAGAGGCGCGCGTGGATGACTTTGGTGTTGTTGAAGACCAGCATAGCCTTCTCGGGCAGTAGCTCGGGTAGGTGGAAGAAACGTGATTCAGCAATCTCCTTGCCGTTGTATACGAGCAGTTTCGACTGGTCGCGTTCGGCCAGAGGAAATTTAGCGATGCGTTCTTCGGGTAGTGGATAGTCGTACTCGGCAATGGCTATATCGCGTGGATTATTCGGCATTGTGGCGTTTGCAAGTGATGAGAGAAAGGAGTATGTACCAGAGGATGGCGAGAGGCAGGAAGAGGAAATCGAGGGTTGCAGCAAAACCTATTGCGGCAATAAAGGCGCATCCTATTAGAAAGATGTACTGCACCCTGTTGGTTTTCCAAGTGAGGTCCTTGAAGTTGACCTTTAGCGAGAACATAGGTATTTCACTGACCATAAGTATGTCGGTGGCTAGTGAGACTACGGCTGCGATTGGGGTTAACCAGAGGTTGTCGAGGACAAAACCGACATCAATGCCGAGTCCCACCCAAATCAATGCGTTGGCGGGCGTTGGCAATCCTATAAAACTGTGGCTCTGTCGTGTGTCGAGGTTGAACTTCGCAAGGCGATAGGCGGCGAATAGAGGCATAAGAAGAGAAAGATATGCTACCCAACGTCCTATGGGGTTGTCCCATAATAATTGCAGCAGGATGAATGAAGGAGCCACACCGCTGGTGACAACATCGGCTAGGGAATCGAGCTCTTTGCCAAGAGGTGAAGCTACATTCAGCAAGCGTGCGGCAAGGCCGTCAAAAAAGTCGAAAAATATGCCAAGACAGATGAACAGGGCAGCTGGATATAGGTAGCCTTGTATGGCAAAAAGACTCGCCAACACTCCGCAGAGGAGGTTGGCGAGTGTTATAATGTTTGGAATCTGTCGTTTAATCATTACCAGAGTTTTACTATCAGTTTAAACTCCTCGTCGTCCCAGTAGGCTTTGAACTCTGTGTCGACAGCGGCACGCTCTTTGTAGTTATACTCTTCGTCGCAAGCCACCTTGAGATTCTTCAGAGCGTTGGCTTTGTCGCCGAGACGGGCGTAAGCCACAGCGCGGAGATAGAACACATCAGCGTTCTGGTCGAGGCAGCAATCGAGGGTGCGGATGCTGTTGCTCGTCTCGCCGTTCATCAGTTGAGCAAAAGCGAGGTTGAAGGTGCAGGAGCTGCCTTTCAGTTGTTTTTCAGCCTCCTTGTAGTTGCCCTTCTTCAGGTTAAGGATAGGCAGGTTGGTTTCAGCGTCTGTGCTTCCTTGACGCTCAGCCTCTTCGAAGTAGTATTTTGCCAGCGCATAGTCTTTCTGTGCCAGGCAGAGCAGACCGGTGTTGTTCAGCACGTCGGGGTTGTGAGGGTTGAGCTGACGGGCAACATTGAGGTAGCGCTCGGCCTCTTTGTAGTCGCCGAGGTAGAAAGCCACAGCGCCGGCGTTGTTCCATCCGGCCCATTCAGCGCTGTAGTTCTCTGTGGCCCATTTGTAGTATTTCAGTTTGGTCTCGTAGTTGTAGTTGATATATGCGGCATACATCAGCTCGTCGAAAGTCAGTTTGGCGGGGTTGAGGGTGGCCTGTTTAGCCAGTTCGGGGTCGGTTTTGCGGGCCTCGCTGTAGTAGAGGGCAATCTGTGCGCGGCGCAGGTTGGGGAAAATATCGGTGTTGAGTTGGGTGTAGGTTTCGGCCATATTCTTGATCATCTGCTCGCGCTTGATGAGGTTCTGCTGAGTCTCGACAATATTAACAATGGCGTGTTTGTCTTGAATGTCAGATTCTTCAACCATAATCACAAAATGTACCCAGTCTTCGCCGGCGGCGCGGGTCGAAACGATAATCTGTTTCTGAAGTTCATATTTGTAGTGGTCTACTTCGTAGGCTGGCACCTGCTTGCGGCTGGCCATGGTGTTGAGCACGTCGTCGAGCACGCGCTTGATTTGCACAGTGGCGACTTCAGCGCGGTTCTTTGATACACCCACATTGTTTGTTTCCTCGCCTTCGGGCGAAGCCCAGCCAGTGATGGTTATCTGCTTTGGCAAGCCGTTTTCGAGCATAATGCGGCGCAGCTCCTCAAGCTGAGCCTTGCTGTTGAATGTGCGGTTCATTTGGAAGTTCCAGTCGAGGGTCGAGAGACCGTTTGGGAAGTAGATATCGGCGGTTTCGATAACACCCTGAGTCTTGTTGTAGTTGATGGGCGAAATGGATATATTGCCGCGTATGTTGACCCATGTAGACGTAGTGTTTACACCATCTGAGATGAGGACTGTAGGGAGGGTAACAGTCTTATGCTGAATCTCGTCGGCAAACTTGGCTTCGTCGTCGGTTGTCGACGCTGCGTAAACCACAGGAGCCAGCGTTACGCGTCCCGTTTCCATACCGGGCTTGAAATCAAGCTCGTCGGTATAAGTGAAACGGCCGCCATTCTCGTAGTTGATTGTTATACCTTCACCGTTGACATTCTCGCCTTTGAGGGTGACGGGGTCGAGAGGTATGGAACCGCCTTCCCAAGTGAATACAGGCTGGACGAACATTGCCGCACCCTTGAGAAAATATTTCTCGGGGAAGGAGCCTACAAATTTGACCACAACTTTGTCGTCGCGTGTCTCGACGGGGTTGGGGGTAGCCTGATAGCGAACCTTCTTGCTGTTGGATTTCATACTCGAAATGCTGCTGCTGCAGCCCATAAGCAAAAGAGACATCAGAAAGACGGTAAAAATCGATTTTTTCATAAAACGATATCCTTTTTTTATTTTTCTAATCTAAATTATTTTTCGTTATTAATAGCACATTTACAATTATATACATCGTTCTTTAGAGCCTGTAACGGGTTAAAAAACGAGGTGTAATTGAAAATGCAAATTTACATATTTTTTTTGAATTACAATATATTTATCTTTAAAAATCGTTTATTTTATTATTTTGCTCTTGCAGATGCGGTTCACGGCGCAGTATTTGCAGACGTTATTGTCGGGAGTAGCTTCAAAGTCGATTGCGGGGTTGAGTAGGTCAGCAAAGAGTTGTTTTAACATCTGTTCGAATCGGTCTATGTCTTTGTCTGTGAGTTTGTTCTCTCCTTGCCACGAGGCTGGAAGGAAATCAGATTGGAGGTCGCGCAGAGGGAAGATACCCGACTGGAACTGTGTCTTCAGTTTCTCTTCGCGGCAGTAGAGCCAGGCGTAAGTCATAACCTGAAACCACTTGTCGGACACTTTGTAGGGGTCGGGATTCTCATCGCTTACGGCAAGGTCGTCGGCTTTCACTCCGCCCGATTTGTAGTCGGCCACGCGCAATACTCCGTCGAAGTAGTCGATACGGTCTGCAATTCCTTCGATATGAATAGGATAGGTGATGCCTTGGTCGGACATATCGAGGTCGTGCCCGATGGGTTTCTCAACCAGTTTTATCTCGATGGTGTGGGCGGGATTGCCGGGCGACGATGGCTTGATCAGTTCCAACTCTTTTTGCAGGAAGCGTTTCAGCTGGGTTTTTGCGACTTCGCAGAAGAGGCGGTTCTTGCCTTCGTCGTCGCGACCTTTCAGGAAGTCTTTGTGGAGCATTGTTTCAACCATAGAATCAATTTCTTTCAATGCTTTCTCGAGAGTCTCAGTCCTGACTTTTGTCTCGCCGCGGTAGATTTCCTTCAGTATTCCGTGAACGAGCGAACCTAATTCGTTGGCTTCCAAGTCTTCGCTGACCTCTTTCTGTTCGCGGACTCCAAGCACGTCGCTGTAGAAAAACTGTTGCGGACATTTGCGGTATCTGTTGATTGAGGTAGGTGAGAGGAAGATGTTTTTCTCTTTGTTGCCGATAGCCATTTCCTTGAGACGCAACATAGTACGCTCGTCTTTGTGAATGGATAATGAGTGTGATGAGGTTTCGGGTCTAGTAGAAGCTGAGAGCACTTCCTCAACGACATTGATATTTGGATGTTTTACGGCCAGCTCATTCTTTATCTGTAATATAAACCTGCTCGGTTCCCCTTTGCCCATACCTTCGGCGTCTGAGCTGTAGAGCAGCCACACCTCGTTGGCGCGTTGTAGTAAGCGGTAGAAATTATAGGCATAGACGGCGTCTTTCTCTTCGAAAGTGGGTATGCCAAAGGCTTTCTTCAAAGAGTATGGAATCAGAGAGTTAGCAGTACGCCCAGCCGGCAAGGTGCCTTCGTTGACCGACAGCATTATCAGTTTGGGGAAGTCGAGGCTTCGAGTCTCGAGCATTCCGAGCAGCTGCAATCCCCTCAGAGGCTCGCCGTAGAAGGCTACTGAACGCCGTTGGGCGATACGTTGATAGATGCGCTGCAGGGTGCTGAGTTTCTCGATGAAATGATGTTCAATTTGTAGTTTATCCAAGTAGTTGAGAATCTGGATAAAACAGGTTATAGCTTCCTGCTCACGGGTGTCGTTTTCGAGAGCGTCGTCGGCTGCTGCAATTTCCGCGATTTGGCGCAGGAGAACAAGCATTTCGTCGACACTCGTGTCGCTCTTGTCGAAAAGGAACATTATATCTTCTTTACGCTCTATGCCGCTGAGCATCAGTCGTATGTCGTCTTGTGAGGCGTATATCAGCTTTTGATTGTTGATGTATTCGGTAATTTGATTGTGTAAACCATTAGTTACGAGATGTTTAGTAATGATGGCGTCGGAGAGGATGTTCACAACATCCGAGTGGTAGAAGCGGCCGTTACGGCTGTTGCAATGCAGAGATAACAGTCTGATAGTAAGATTATATATGCTCGAAAGCGTGAAGGGATAACCCATCGTGACGTTGGTGGAGCGGACTTTGGCCGGGAGCGAGTTGAGCATAGGCAGTAGAAGACCTTCGTCAGCGAGGACGATGGCGGTCTCTTTGGCTGTCTCATTTTCTTTTTCGTCTTGCTCGTTATCTTTTTCTTTATCTTTTAGGAGGGTGTTGAGTATTTGTCCGGCAGCCTTTGCCTGCAATACGTTTTCGGGGCTATTAATTATGTGTATCGTCTTGGGCTCCAGCGCGAAATGGTTGTCGTATTCGCCAATGCCGTCAAAGCGTGCGGCGTTCTTGCGTAGGAAGGCGCCCGCCTCTTGTCCCGGGTCAGAGAAATAGTAGTCGTCGCCGTCGCAAATCAAGGTGCCGATGCCGTGCTTAACGCAGCAGTCGATAATCTTCGACTCGCAGTTGGAGAGAGCGTTGAAACCGACGAAATAGATATGGCTGTAATCGAGTGTATCTATCATAGAATCAATATTCTCGGCTATATTTCGGTAGGCCATTCCCGAGTAGGCGGAGTTTTGTTCGGCAAGCCGTTTGCGCAGCTCGCTGTAGTAGGTGTGGAGTGAGCTGTAAAAGGCAATGTATTTCTGCTGGAATGGAGTGAGAGGTGTACCACTGATGTCCCATTCGCCCAGCCGCCGCAACTCTCTGATGTTGGAAAAGAGTTTTTCAGCGTCGACGCAGTAAAGGTCGATCTCGGAGAAGTCGGTCAGCATCATTTCGCCAAGCGAGATAAAATCCTCAAAGGACTGGTAGTGCTGTTCCTCGCTTTCCTGCTGGCGGTGGATATTGTAGAGCTCGAAGAGTAGGAACTCGTGCGGCGCAATTGTGGTGTTGCCAAGCTCGGCCACAAGATCGTCGATGCCGATGATGCGGGGCAGGAAGAATGGTTTGTCGCTGAGCGAAAGCATCTGCTGTTGGAGGAAGAGTCCTGCGCGGCGGTTGTTGAAGACTACCAGGACGCGGTCGATGTCGTTTTGGTGCTCGTCCCAGATGCGGTGTGCTACGGAGTGGAGGAAGGGTTGCATTTGATGGTCGTGTTTTGGTTTGATAACGAGGATTCGGGTTTGAAATTGCATAAAAGCACTTCAAAAAGATATGCACTATAATATCGCCGTACTGACATTTTGTCAGATTTTTGTTTTGCTCTAATTTTATTCTACAAAAGCAATTTTTGATAAAAATTAGATAAGAATGAGAGTAAAATATGATAAGAATGTGGTATAAGGAAATCAGGGAGTTACGAAAAGGCGATTTTGGGGTGCTTTTGGAGGTCTTCGGGAAGGGCTGAGGAGGAAAAGTGTGACAAAATGTCAGTCTATTTTCTTTGCTTTTTGTTTTAAAAAAATGTCAACGAGGAAGCGTGTCGGAGCTGCGTTAATTTTTAAGAAAAACAGAAAAAAAACAGCGGATTTGAAAAATAAATTTTGCGGAGTTAAGGAAAATCATTATCTTTGCAGTTCAAAACAAACTCCAACCTTTTGTGAAAGATAGGGGAATATTGTTGTATTACAATGGTTTGGAGCGATGTTTTGTAAAAAATAGGATTGAAAATAAATAATAACAATAATAAAAAAACACAAAATGCAGATGAAATTCAGATTTCTATTGCCCCTTGCAGGCCTGATGCTGCTGACGGTTTCGTGCAGACAGCAGCGCGACATTGCCTACGTGAAGGACGCAGCGAGAGACTCTGTGATGGCTCTCGAGGGCGAGTTCTCGAAAGGTATTCAAGCCAACGACATCCTCTACATCTATGTGGAGAGTCAAACGCCGCAGGCAACTGTGCCGTTTAATCAGGAAACCAACAAGATCGCTGTGCAGAACGGAGCGGTAATGAACCCCGGTTCAAGTGCTGTGTCCGGTTATTTGGTGAACCAGGACGGAGACATTATCTTCCCGGTTCTCGGCAAGATCAAGGTACTGGGAATGACCCATTCTCAGTTGGCCAAGTCGCTTGAGGAGCGTTTGAAAGAGGAGGGTCACGTGCTGGATCCTGTGGTGACGGTCAAGTTGATGAATTTCAGGGTGTGCGTGCTCGGTGATGTGTCGCGTCCCGGTCAGCTTGTTGTGCAGGGCGAGCGTCTGACCATCTTCGAGGCGCTGAGTATGGTGGGCGACCTTAAGATTACGGGTCAGCGTGAGAATGTGACTGTTATCCGTGAGGAGAACGGCAAGCGCATCATCGGAACGTTGAATCTGGCGTCGAAGGATGTGTTCAAATCACCGTACTACTATCTGCATCAGAACGATGTGGTGTATGTGGAGCCCAACAGGAAGACCCGCCGCAACGCCGACCGCGACCCGATAGTGATGACTTACATCTCGAGTGGTTTGTCGGTGATTTCGGTGCTGTCGTCGATGTTCTATTATTGGACGTTGAGCAAGTACTATAATAACAGGTAAAAAGAGTTTGAAAGGCTAGATCCCTATGTCCGCTTGAAAGGATTGAAGGGACGCCTTGCAGAAAACTTATAGGGCATTTAATTGAAAATTAAGAATTAAAATGGAAAATAACAATCAAGTCATCAACCAACAACAAGGAGTGCCGCAGGAGAATGAGAACACTTTGAACATTCGCGACCTCATTTTTATTGTCCTGAACAATTGGTACTGGTTTGTCATTTCGGTGTTTTTATGCCTGGTGGTCACCGCATTTGTCTACAAATCGAAACCCAAGACTTTCAGCGCCAGCGGTCAGATTTTGCTTCGTGACGAAGGTGGCAGCAAAGGCTACAAAGGGCAGAATATGGACGCCATTTTTGCCAATATGGGTTTCAACAGCAGTGGCTTGTCGCTTGAGAACGAGATGTATATCATCAAGTCGACCCCGTTGCTGATGAAGACTGCCGAGCGTCTTGGTATGAACAGCTGGTGTGTTCGCAGCAACACGTTCAAGAAGGTCAGCTACTATAAGGACAGCCCGATGCGCCTGACTGTCTACAACAAGCAGGTCGACAGCGTGAAACTGGCAGTGTCGATGGAGGTTACACCTATTGACGACAACAGTTACAATTACAGACTGACCTCTTTCAACGGTCACAAGGTGAAGGGTGAAAAGAAAAAGGCTGGTTTCAACCAGATTATCAATATCAACGAATATGCTGGCTTCTCGATCGAGAAGATGGAGGCTTTCGACAAGGAGAGAGACCTAGACGTTACGTTCAATATGGGCCTTACCCCTCTGTATGATATTGCACGCAGTATGAGGAGTCGTTTGGATGTTTCGAGAGCCGACAAGATGGCTTCGATTCTCAATATCGGATATCACGATGCCAACGCGTTGAGAACCATTCAGGTTATCGACACTTTGATTGCTGTTTACAACGAGGATGCCATCAATGACAAGAATATTGTGGCTGAAAAGACCGAGAAGTTTATCGATGACCGTATTGCTTTGATATTTGGCGAACTTAGCGCCGTTGACACTCGTATTGAGAACCTTCAGCGTTCTGCCAATGTACCTGATGTGGCTTCGGCCAGCGGTACGGTGCTTCAGTCGGGTATGAAATATGCCGACGAGGTGGCCTCGCTCGAGGTTGAACTTGCCGCCATCAAGATGGTTCAGGAGCACGTCAGCAACCACGAGAACGACAATGCTCTGATTCCGTCGCTGATTATCAGTGACCCGAGTGTTACGAACCTGATATCGGTCTACAACAGCCAGTTGCTGAGCTATCAGAAACTAGTACAGGGTGCCGGTCCCAACCACCCGAACGTGCTCAACAGTGCCAAGGAGTTGCAGAACACCCGTGAGGCTATCAAGGCTTCAATTAACAACCTTATCAATTCAATCAATGTTAAGTTGTCGGGCGCTAAGCGTCAGGAGCAGCAGATGCAGCGCCGCATCAGCGATATGCCTACTACAAGCAAGGCTGTCACCGAAGTGAGCCGCGAGCAGAAAATCAAAGAGGAGCTGTATCTCTACCTGCTTAGCAAGCGCGAGGAGAACGCTCTGACACTAGCTGCTACGGTGCCCAACGCCAAGGTTGTGGAGAGTGCTCAGCAGACAGGCGTTAAGCCGAGCCTGATGATGTTTGCCCTTGTTGGACTTGTGCTCGGTCTTGCAATACCGGCAGCGATAATGTTCCTGATGTCGTTCTTCAACACTAAACTGAGAGGCAAACCCGATGTGGAGCGCGAGCTCACCATTCCGGTGCTGGGCGAGATTCCGCAGAAGCCCGAGAACAGAGAGAAGGACGAAGTGCTCGTTACCGCCAACGGTACCGACACCGTTACGGAGGCATTCCGAATATTGCATTCGAACATCCCGTTCTTCCTCAACGATGAAAACAAGAAGGTGCTGCAGACGGTGTCGACGATGCCCGGCGAAGGTAAGTCGTATGTCTCTATCAACCTTGCTCTCTCGCTTGCATACACAGGCAAGAAAACTGTCCTGCTCGACCTCGACCTTCGTAAGCGCAGCACATCGAAGACCATCGACCGCCACAACCGTATGGGTATAATCCATTACCTGCTCGGCAAGGAGGAGGATATCGACAAGATTATCACCAAGAGCGATTCGTCGGAGAACCTCGACTACATCGTATGCGAGAAGACGCCGCCCAACGCCACCCAGTTGTTGATGAACGGCAAGTTTGAGAAGTTGGTTGAGGCTTTGCGTGAACGTTACGACTATATCATTCTCGACTCGACACCTGCACAGATTGTGGCCGACGCCGCCATCGTGAACAGGAGTGCCGACCTGACAATCTACGTGATGCGTGTGGGCCGCCTGAACAAGGGAGCATTCCCGTTCATTCAGGAGCTTTCTGACAAGCAGAAGTTCAAAAATATGGCTATCGTCCTCACCGACACACCGCTCATCAAGAAACGCTATGGCGGCTACGGCTATGGTTATGGCTACGGTTA
>DBXH01000033.1:0-2358 GCA_002309335.1 Bacteroidales bacterium UBA1217
CTCCCGCCCAAACCCGAGCAGAAACGCTTAGCCGCCCTTCTCTGGGCCGCCGACGAGATGATTGAGAAAGAGAAGAAAGAGATGGAAAAGTTACGTTTACATACTTCTGCACTAAGCACTTCATTATTTCATACAAAGAAAAAAACAACGCGAAAACTAATTGATATAGCAAATATCACCATGGGCCAATCTCCTATTGGCTCATCATACAATGAACAACAGCAAGGAATGCCTTTCTTGCAAGGCAACTCTGAATTTACAGATTTGTATCCTTGTTCGAATAAATATACAACACAACCAACGAAAATAGCCCAAGCGGGAGATATCTTGATGTCAGTGAGAGCCCCTGTTGGTGCTATTAATATCGCAGATAAGCCATACTGTATTGGTCGAGGTCTATGTGCATTGACGGCAAAAGATGGTGATAATGATTATTTGAAGTTCTTACTACAATCTATGCTTCCAGAGTTTGAAAGAATTAGCACGGGTTCAACATTTAAAGCCATTAATTCTGATGACTTGAAAAAAATGGATGTACCAAATGAAAAGAAAGATATATCGTTATTATTGAAAAATGAGGAAATGATTTCTATACTTGAGAATCAAATACGGCATTCGCAACAGATAAAACAGGAATTAATCAATAAAATATTATGACTATTAATACCTTAAAAAAAACAGCATACACCATAAAAGGTTGGTTCGGTAGTGCTCGCTTTTATTTTACTGTTACAACTATATTCTTCATATTGGCTATCGTATTCTTCACATGGAGAGTATGGGAAACTTTGTCCATAAGACAGCCTATTGATCCTGAAATATGGGGGCAATTTGGAGACTTTTTCGGGGGCACATTTGGCGTTTTTCTTTCGTTGTTAAGTGTAATGTTAGTTGTTTGGACATTTAAAACACAAAACAGAACAGCTGAAACACAAAAATTTAATGATTTATTTTTTGAACTTTTGCATCTATATCAGTCTGAGGTAAAAGATTTATGTGGTCAATCAGAAAAAATAATAAATGTAGAAGAAATACCAGAAAAGGACTCCGTTAAAGTAACAAAAGAACATATAAGTTATGATAATAAAGACTTTTTTGATGAGGAAAAATGGAAAGTACAAAAAAAATATAAAAACCAAAAGTCCTTTGAGAAAAATAGAATCCGATCGGTAAGTTATTATATGCTATTTTACATTGAAAATAGAAGTAAAATTGCTGCATATTTTAGAACATTATATAGGATATTTGAATTGATTGACAAGTCAAATCTTATCACAGGATCACAAAGGAAAGAATATGCAAAAATAATGCGTGCTCAGCTTACTGAAAGCGAGTTGTTTTTCTTAAGGTACAACTCAATGACAGCTTATGGAGAACAGTTTGTTGAATACATAAATAGATACCATATTTTAAAGCACCTTCCAGCATTTGAATTGTTGGAATTTAAAGATTGGTGGGAAGATATGAATCGTTTAGAACGTGAAAGTGTTAATATCCTTTACTATTTTATTTGTGATGCATTAAAGGACCTTTTCAATATATCGAATAGTAATGAATCTTATAAAGTTAATATTCTTCCGCAAGAAAACACAAAATATCAGATTTCTTTGTCATTATTTAACAGGAGTGATTTTTCCATTAATATTGAAAAAAATATCTTAATGCCCAATATGGCTAATGAATATAGAGGGTTGGATAAATTAGATGATAAAAGAATACAACAGCTATTAGATTGTTTTATAAAAGAAATATTCTTATATTCAAATTATAATCAGTTCAATAAAGCGGCAGAAATAGAAACATATTCGTCCCCAATAATAACAAAAGGAAGTGTTGTGAAAATAAATAGTGGAATAAAAAATATTAAAGGTAATCCTTTGAAATATTTATACGAATAGCTATGTCCTTCAATGAAATAAACACAGTGGAGAATTTCGTCATTAGGGCGATGACGGGGGTGAATCTGAATGATGCCGGGTCTGTACATGAGGATTCTGCTCCCTACGGGGCACAGTGGATATATATGCCTTCGTCGGACCTTCACCGAGAGATCACCGAGGTGATGGTGGAGACGGAGGTGAAAAAAGCCCTTATCCGTCTCAATCCCGAGATAGCAGCGCAACCCGACCGCGCCGACGAGGTGATATATAAACTGCGTTCTATCTTGTTGTCGGTCAACAGCACGGGCCTGGTGCGCGCCAATGAGGAGTTCGCCAAGTGGCTACGCGGGGAGATGTCGATGCCGTTCGGCAAGAACTACGCCCATGTGCCAGTTCGACTGATAGACTTCGACCGTATCACCAACAACAGCTTCTGGCTGGTCAACCAGTTCAGCATCCGCAACCGCGAGACCAAACG
>DBXH01000033.1:2509-19095 GCA_002309335.1 Bacteroidales bacterium UBA1217
AACCTCTTCTACGGTGCCGTGCGCACTCCACTGGAGTTCTGGTCGGCCTGGCGGCTAAACGAAGGCGCCGAAGAGGCCGAGCTGCCAGGACTGGAGACCGTTGCTGCCGAACTGAAACAACTGCTCGCCCCCAGGACGCTACTCGACATACTCTACAACTTCACCACCTACACAACCAACAAGAGCCGCCAACGCACCAAGGTGGTCTGCCGCTACCAGCAGTATGAAGGTGCCAACAAGATAGTGGAGCGTGTGCTCGAGAACAAAATCAAGAAGGGGCTGATATGGCACTTCCAAGGCTCTGGCAAGTCGCTGCTGATGCTCTTCGCCGCACAAAAGATGCGCCGCCTACAGGCACTGAAGAACCCCACGGTGATGATTGTGGTGGACCGCATTGACCTCGACTCGCAGACACAGAACGTCTTCAAGGAGGCTCCCAACGTGATGTCCACCGAGGACATAGAGACGCTGAACAGCTATCTGGAGAACGACTCACGCTATATCATCATCACCACTATCTTCAAGTTCAAGGATGCCAAGCCCAATATCAACCGCCGCGACAATATCATCGTGATGGTCGACGAGGCACACCGCACCCAGGAGGGTGACCTCGGACAGCGTATGCGTGCCGCCCTGCCCAACGCCTTCTTCTTCGGGCTGACAGGCACTCCCATCAACAAGTCGGAGCATAACACCTTCTGGACCTTCGGCGCCACCGAGGACAAAGGTGGATATATGAGCCGCTACTCGTTCGAGGATGCCTTGCGCGACGAGGCCATCCTGCCGCTGCACTTCGAACCTCGCCTGCTCGACATACATATTGACCGCGAGAAGGTGGACGAAGAGTTTGAGCGCATCACCAACGAGCTGGACGAGGATGCCAAAATCACCCTCTCGAACAAAGCCGCCAAGATGCTGGAATTCCTGAAGTCGCCCGACCGTATCACCACCATCTGCAAAGACATCGCACAGCACTATCGCGACAAGGTGGAGCCGCAAGGCTTCAAGGCGATGATTGTGACGCCCGACCGCGAAGCCTGCCATCTATACAAGAAGGAGCTGAACAACTACTTCCCCGACTCGGCATCGGCGGTGGTCATCTCCACATCGGGTAAGGGAGAAGACGAGCTGAAACGGCTCTACAGCCTCACCAAGGACGAGCAGGAAAAACTGATAGAGAAATTCAACAAGCCAGAGTCGGAATTGAAATTCTTAATAGTGACGGCCAAGTTGCTGACGGGTTTCGACTCTCCCATTCTACAGACGATGTACCTCGACAAGGCATTGAAGGACCACACGCTGCTGCAGGCCATCTGCCGCACCAACCGTAAGTTCCCTAACAAGACCTTTGGCCGCATAGTGGACTACTTCGGCGTGTTCGACGATGCTGCCAAAGCCTTGGAGTTCGACGAAGAGGTGATGAGCAAGGTCATCACCAACCTCAACGCCCTTATCGAGGAGTTGCCCAAGGCGATAGAAGAGACATTGGCGCATTTCGCAGGCGTCGACCGCACCATCGACGGCTTCGACGGCCTGCAGGCCGCTCAAAACGCTATAGACACCAATGAGAAACGCGATGCCTTCGCTGCCGACTATCGCCGGTTGGCCAATATCTGGGAGTCACTCTCTCCCGACCCGTCATTGGAACCCTACCGCACCGACTATAAATGGCTGTCGAATGTCTATCAGTCGGTAAAGCCTTCAGGCCCCGAGGCCCTCGGCAAACTGATATGGCTCTCGATGGGTGCCCAGACCAAGCGTATTATGTATGAGAACATCCATGTGGAAGGTATCCATACCGATATGGAGGAGGTGGTACTCGACGAGGCCATGGTGTCGGCACTGATGGACAAGAAAGATATGAAGGCCGTCAAACGTATGGAGCGTGAATTGATCAAGCGTTTCAAGAAACATGCCGACAAGCCCATCTTTATAGAACTAAGTAAACGACTTGAGGCATTGAGAGACAAGGCCGAGCAAGGTCTGATAACAAGCATCGAGTTTATCAAGGAGTTGTGTCAGATAGCTCGTGAGACCTTGCAGGCAGAAAAAATGGAGGCAGACATAGAAGTACGTAAAACAGGCAAGGAGGCCCTGACGGAGTTGTTTATGGAGTTGCGCACAGAGGACACACCTGCTGTGGTAGGTCGTATTGTGGCCGACATAGACAACATCGTCAAGGTAGTGCGCTTCCCAGGCTGGCAAACCACCAATGCTGGCGAGCGTGAGGTGCAGAAAGCATTGCGTAAAACCCTATTGAAATACAAGCTACACAAAGATGAGAACCTCTTCTCAAAGGCTTATCTGTATATTCGTGAATATTATTAAACCTTATTAATATGACCACAAGAAAAAGTATATTAATAATCGCGGCTTTTATACTGCTGCCATTAGGAGCGGCGAAGGCCTGTACCAACTTTATCTGCAGTCGCGGAGCCAGCGTTGACGGCTCTACGTTCATCACCTATGCTGCCGACAGCCACACGCGCTACGGCCAGCTGCGCTACCACAAGGGCGGCGACCATCAACCGGGCGAAATGGTGAGGCTTTACAACTACGGCAGCCTTAAGTTTCAGATTGAAATTCCGCAGGTGAAGCATACCTACAATGTTGTGGGCTTTATCAACGAATGCCAGCTGGCTATCGGCGAAACTACTTGGGGTGGTATAAGTCCGCTCGACAAAGGCAACGCCGAGGGCATCGACTACGGCAACCTTATATATCTTGCATTGCAGCGGGCAAAGAACTGCCGAGAAGCTATAAAGGTTATGGCAGAGCTGGTGGAGACATACGGCTATGCCGACGGTGGCGAGAGTTTTTCCATAGCCGACCCTAACGAGGTTTGGATTTTCGAGATAACGAGCAAAGGCCACTTTGAGAAGGGTGCCGTGTGGGTGGCACGACGCGTTCCTGACGGCTATGTCTGCGGCCACGCCAACCAAGCGCGCATCACCACCTTCCCGCAGGAGCCCCTGAAGTGGAAGAAAAAGGGACCGCATCCTGCCATCAGCAGCAAGCATCTCAACCATATCTTTGAACCCGAGGTGGAATGCGTCTACGCAGCGGATGTAGTACTCTTCGCCCTCAAGCACAGCGAGTATGAAGGGGACGACGAATACTTCAGCTTTGCCGACACTTACAACCCTCTTAGTTTCTCCGGCCTTCGCGCTTGCGAGGCTCGCGTCTATGCTATGTTCAACCGCGTGAATGGCGATATGAAGCAGTACGAGCGTTTCGCTATGGGCGACAAGAACGCGCCGCGTCTTCCGCTCTGGATCAAGCCCGACCGCAAACTCTCGGTGAACGACATTATGGAGCTGATGCGCGACCATTTCGAGGGCACACCGATGGATATGAACGGCGATGTGGGCGCAGGCCCCTTCCATTGCCCTTACCGCTGGCGTCCGATGGACTTTGAAGTCGACGGCAAGAAGTATGTCCACGAACGCGCCATATCGACGCAGCAGACGGGATTTTCGTTCGTGGCTCAATGTAGAGGATGGCTGCCGAACAAGCTTGGCGGCATCATTTGGTTTGGCGTCGATGACACCTACAGTACCGTATATTGTCCGATGTTTTGCGGCATCACTCAGGTACCTATCTGCTTTGAGGAGGGCAACGGCTCGATGGCTGAGTATAGCGAGACATCGGCCTTCTGGCTCTTTAACCGCGTCAGCAATTTCTGCTACCTGCGCTACGACTCGATGATTGTCGACGTTCGCCGCGTGCAGAAGGAGTTGGAGCAGGACTTTGTGAAGATAGTGGATGGCGTGAGCCGCGAGTATGAAAACTACGACGATGCACGCCTCGTCGGTGCTCTCAACAAGACCAGCAACCGCTGTGCCGACCAGATGATGCGCCGCTGGACGGCCCTTGACCGCCTGCTGCTGATGAAATATATTGACGGCAATATCAAGGCTGTCGAAAACGGCCGTATCAAGACTACAGCCACCGGCGTTGTCACAGGCCTCAAACAGCCTCCCTATCCCGAATGGTTCTACCGCCTTATTGTCAACGACCACGGCAAGGTGCTGAAAGTAATAGAGTGATTATGCGTTTCGGCAAATATGTATTATTGGCGGTTTTGCTGCTGGCTCTCTCTTCTTTCCAGAAGAGGGGACCGCGCCTCGATGATATGTATTCGCTTTATATCATTGTCGATGCCGAAGCTTCGGGATATGATGATGACGAATTTGAACAGATAGATTACGAGGAATTCCTTTCCACAATCAACCGAGCCCGTTTGGCTTACATCGCTTTCGAACCTGCCTGGCAGGTTAACCTCTTCGACGACGACGGCATCCGCTACAGCGTCTATGTCAGTCGCTCGTGCCGTTTCGTGCGTATCGACAGCAACTACTTTAAACTTAGCAAAAGGGCCTCAAAACACCTCCGCCGGCTCCTGAGAGAGTGAAAGCATTAATTCTTTTTCTTTCCGGCGAGGAGGCCGCAGGCAGCCATAATGTCCTCTCCGCGAGAGGCACGGATGGTGCAGATGATGCCGTGATTGTTGAGGTAGTCCTCAAAGGCGGTCATTGTTCGCTCGTCGGAAGTGCGGTAGGGCGTATCGGGCGAGCTATGGAATCGGATGAGGTTGACGCGGCAATGCAATCCGCGAAGCAAACGGGCAAGTTCGGAGGCGTGGTTGATGTCGTCGTTGATGCCGCGGAACATCGTGTATTCGAACGAGATGCGACGCTGACCATACCAGTTGTATTTCTTCAGCAAATCGACAATGCCTGCAATAGGGTACATCTTCTGCATCGGCATTATCTCGGCGCGTTCGTCGGGAAATGGGTTGTGAAGACTTACGGCGATGTGGCATTGTGTCTCGTCTATAAGCCGTTTCAGCATCGGCGTGATACCTACTGTCGACACTGTGAGGCGGTGCGGGCTCCATCCCAATCCCCACTCGGAGGTCAGCACCTCAAGGGTTTGCTTGATGGCGTCGTAGTTGTCGAGCGGTTCTCCCATACCCATAAAGACTACATTGGTTAGTTGCTCACTATCCGGTATGGAAAATATCTGGTTGAGGATCTCGCCGGCTGTCAGGCTTCCGTGGAATCCTTGCTTGCCGGTAACGCAGAAGCGGCATCCCATCTTGCACCCCATCTGGCACGATACGCAAAGTGTGGCGCGGTCGCCGTCGGGAATGTAGACGGATTCTATGTAATTCTGAATCTCGGATTCTGAATTGCGAATGGCGAAAAGATACTTCTTGGTGCCGTCGACGGACACCTGGCAATCGACGGGATCATGGCGACCGACAAGAGCTATCTCGTTGAGACGGGCGCGGATTTTTAGCGACAGGTTGGTCATCGAGTTAAAGTCGTTGACACGCTTATGATACATCCAGTCGCACAGCTGTTTGGCGGTGAACTTAGGAAATCCTTCCGACAGGCAGAACTCCTGCAACTGCGATAATGTTTGTCCGAAAAGAGTTGTCATCTACCAAGTTGTTGTTGTCTGGAAGGAGTCGTCCGATTCCTCCATAAGTTCCTGCTGATAGACACTCTCGTCCCAGATAAAGTCCTCGTCGGGCAGATCGGGACGAGTGAAATCGCCACGATAGAAGTTAAGTACATTGTCGTCGTAGATGCGCCGCATATAATGTCCGAAGATAGGCAGGGCTTGGCGCGCGCCTTGTCCGAACTCCATACTGCGGAAATGGATGGAGCGCAACTCGCCTCCTGTCCATACCACCGTGGTCAGCTTGGGCGTAATTCCCACAAACCAGCAGTCGGAGTTGTTCTGCGTCGTACCGGTCTTACCTGCCATAGGATAGGCGAGCTTGAACTGCGAACCGCGCAGACGAGCACCGGTACCGCTGTCGACAACGCCTTTCATCATCTGTATCATCATCCAGGCAATGCGGGGACTTATGGCCTCGCGACGCTGCGGTGTGAAGGTTTCCAGTACCTTGCCCTTGTTGTCTTCTATGCGAGTAATGAAAATGGGTTGCACATATTCACCTTGGTTGGCAAAGGTGGCCATAGCGCCGGTCATCTCATATACGGTGATTTCTGCGGCTCCGACACATATTGCCGGTACTGCGTCGATGGGACTGGTAACACCCATCTTGCGGGCTATGTTAATGACCATATTGGGACCGTTGGCGCCGCCAGCTTTCATCAGATATGCCGAAACCCAGTTGATGGAGTTGGCCAACGCCCATTTGAGCGTGACCATCTCGCCCTCGCGCTGGTGGCTTGAATTGCGCGGACACCAGTCGCCAATACACACCTCTGTGTTGGGAACCAGCGTATAGGGGTTCATATCAAGGTCTTGCAGCGCCATCGTGTAGACGAAGGGCTTGAATGTCGAACCCACCTGACGGCGGCTCTGGGTGACGTTGTCATATTTGAAATAGCGGTAGTTGATGCCGCCGACGTAGGCCTTCACATAACCCGTGCCGGTCTCGACCGACATCAGGCCTGCGTTGAGGAATTTCTTCACATAGACGAGCGAATCCCACGGCGTCATTACCGTATCGACGGGACCGTTCCACGAGAAGACGCGCATCGGCTGCTTCTCTTCCTTGAAGAATTTCTTGATTTCTGATTCTCTGGCGCCGTCTTGCTTCATCTGATAGTAGCGGTCGGACGCTTTCATCGCAAGGGTAAGGAAATGCTCTTCCTGCTCTTTGGTCAGCTTGTTGAAAGGATCGCCGTCGCGGCGGGCAAGCTCTTTGAAGAATGCCGGCTGGATGACCTCTTTCATATGCTTTTCGACTGCCTTTTCGGCGTGTGCCTGCATACGTGAGTCGATGGTGGTATAGATACGCAAGCCGTCTTTGTGGACGTCATAGTATTCGCCGTCGCTCTTCTTGTGGCTGCCGCACCAGTCTTTCATATAGTTGCGGATATACTCGCGCAGATAGGGAGCCGAGCCGTCGTTATGGCTGATAGGCTGATAGTGGCTCATATCTATCTTCTTCTCTTTCAGTTTTTCAAAGTCTTCGTCACTAAGATATTTCTCGCCGGTGGCAGGGTCCTCATAGCTGTTCATCTGGCTCATAACCACGTTGCGGCGACGCATAGAGTTGTCGGGATGCAGAACAGGGCTGTACGATGTGGGTGCCTTGAGAAGACCTACCAGAACGGCGGCCTCGTCGACGCTTAGTTGCGAAGGATTCTTGTCGAAAAAAGTCCTTGCCGCCGTCTCTATTCCGTAGGCATTGCTACCGAAATCGACGGTGTTCAGATACATTGCCAAAATTTCCTCTTTCGAGTAGTTGTGCTCGAGCTTTACGGCGACGACCCACTCCTTGAATTTGGAATGTATCAAGCCCAGTTTGCTTTTCCTTTCGCGGGGAAAGAGGTTCTTGGCCAGCTGCTGTGTGATGGTGCTGCCGCCACCGCTGCTGCTGTGGCGTCCGACAAGAGTCTTGAAAAACACACGTGCCAAACTGCGGGCGTCAATACCGGCGTGCTCATAGAAGCGCACATCCTCTGTCGCCACCAGAGCGTGAATGAGGTTCATATTCTTGCCGCCATTCGTTATCTCGCTGTAGGTGAGACTCGAACGGTTCTCGATGCCGATATATCCCAACACCTCGCCGTCGGCGCTCCACACCTCGGAGGCAAGGTTGCTGCGCGGGTTCTCGAGTTCCTCGAACGAGGGCATAAAACCAAGCCAACCTAACGAAAGCATTGTGAAGAACAACGTAAGGAACACCCAAAAGGCGGCAAATGAAATCCATACTATACGGATGCTGCGTTTTGAGTCTTTGCCCGAGGTCGTTTTTTTCTTTTTCTTGTACTGAGCCATAACAAAATGATAATTAATGGTGATTGTACCTCTTAAACCTTAAACTATAACTATTTAACCTTTTCGATATGTAATCCTATGTTTTTGATTCCTTGCAACAGAGTGTCGCGCATCGCGTGTTGAATAATGAACTGGTAGCTGCCCTTCTGCGGGAAATGGAAATAGCAGAATGGGTAGCGCCCGTCGACATAACGTCCATTGTACTTGCCTAGCCAGCGGCCGTCGCGTTCTGCAAGTTGGAATTCTATGTTGGTGTCGACGGCCACGCTGCCGTCGGGATAGATGGTGGAGATGTAAAAGTAGATGTTTGAGAATGCGTAGTCGTTGCGGTTACGTATGTCTAGACAGCAGAGGTATGTCTGTGTGGTGTCCTCAGCATCAATGTTGAACACCAGTTTGTCATCCAAATGCCAGCCTTTCTCGTCGATATGGTGGTTTTCGTTGTACAGCTCGTCGCTGTCGCACGCAGCGACAAACAGCAGTAATGGCAATAATATCAGCAACAGTCGTTTATTCATCATTTCTTTTTCTATTACGGTTGTCGCGGCGGTCGCGTGGATTACGCTGGTCGCGCTGTCTTGGTTCTCTCTGATCCCTATTGTCTCTAGGAGGTCTCTGGTCGCGTGGTTGGCGATTCTCGTTGTTGCCTTTCTTCTGGCGGTTGTCGCGCTGGTCGCGGTTTTTCTGCGGTTTGTCGCGTTTTTCGCTTTGTTCGGGAGCCACGCTGGTGGCATCGTCGGCCATCAGTTTCAGTTCGCGTTCAAACTCGGCCTCGCTCGACTCCTGTGCCAATGCCGCTGTCGACATCAGTTCAACTTGATAATCCTCCAGTTTCTCGGGATATTCCTGGTTGCGGTTCATCTCGATAATCATCTTCACATTCTCGGCGGTGATGGCGTAAAGGTCGCTTTCGCCTTCGTAGGCATACCACATTATGCCGCGGAATACATCGGTTTTCTTGTACAACGCCAATCCTTTCTTGAACCGTATTGGGGTGTTGGCGGGAGGAAACTTTTTCAACGCGTCGACATATACTGCATACTCGAAGTTCAAGCAGCATTTCAGTTTGCCGCATTGACCGGCAAGTTTCTGCGGATTGGGCAGTATTTGCTGCGTCTTTGCCACGCTTGTTGTCACCGACTTGAAGTTGGTGAGCCAGGTGCTGCAGCACAATTCGCGACCGCAGGTTCCTATGCCGCCAACTTTGCCTGCTTCTTGGCGCACACCTATCTGTTTCATCTCGATGCGCACATGGAACTGCTCGGCCAGCACTTTGATTAGGTCGCGGAAGTCTACGCGGTCGTCGGCTGTGTAGTAGAATATTGCTTTTGAGTGGTCGCCTTGATACTCAACGTCGTTCACCTTCATAACCAAACCGAGGTCTTCGGCAATCTGGCGTGTCTTTTTCAAGGTGTTTTCCTCTTCCTTAATTGCCGATGTCCAGCGCTCTATGTCGCTTGTTTTTGCACGGCGAAACAGCTTCTTGATGGTGTCCGATTCGGGGTCAATCTTCTTTTTCATCATCTGTATGCGGCACACTTCGCCAGTCAAACTCACAATGCCTACGTCGTGCCCCGGTATGCCCTCGACGGCTACAATGTCGCCGTCGTTGACATCAATGCCGTCGGGAAGACGGAAAAACTCCTTGCGGTTGTTCTTGAAACGCACCTCCACACAGTCGAACGGCTTTTCCATCGGCTGCCGGATATCCTTCATCCAGTTGCACGAACCTACTTTGCAGCAGCTGCGCAGTTCCGTCTCCGACACGGGTGTGTATGATACGGGGCAATGGTTGCATCCGCGCGACAGGTAGAGGGATTCTTTGTATTCCACCTTCGGCAGCGTCGGGTCGGGCTCCAGATAAGGGTCCATAGCGTTCTCGTTGGCCTCATAATCCATTGGCGGCTCATCGTCCTCATTGTCGGAATAGGCCTTCTGTTTGCTGGTTTGACGGCGCTCGCGGCGGCTCTTGATAAAAGCCTCCAGATCCTCCGGAGTCGCTATATTGTCGTCGTCCTCATCAATAGGTTCGATGGGGATTTTCGGCTCCACAGGCTGCTGGTTGTCAATCTTATTGTCGATATGCTGTGTTTGATTATCTTGGTTTTTGCTATCGTTAGTCATTTAAAAAAATATTGTTGATATGATGATTTTTAATTGTATCTGTATTTAACGTTAAGGATTGTCAAAGTTAACGTTTTTTCAATGCTTTGCTCATTCTGAACGACAACTCCATAAAGGTCATCTTTGCGTATGCGTTGCGCTCGATGGCATAGATGGCGTCGTTGAAGGCGTCGTTGATGCTCTCGATGTTACGCTCCGTAATCATTGTCGGAAACGAGGCGTTGAACTTCTCGTCGCCAAAGTCCATCTTCGACGGCAACCCGGCATTGTTGCGCAAGAATGAATCCCTGATGGCCTCCTGTGCAAAGAGCAGGAAACGCTTCTGCTGCTCGCGGCTTTTGGAGTGCATTGTGTCGACCCACGACGAGAGCGACGCCATATTGAGTTTGAACAGCTGTCGCATCCAGGTGACATACAGCGTGTTGAACTCTTCGTTCACAGCCGGCTTTTCCATCTTCAATCGCGGAATCCTGACCGTCTGGGTGCGCGACACAATGGTGCTCAGCATCTTCTCGCTGCTCTCCACAACAAGCAGAATCAGCGTGTTAGGGTTCGGCTCCTCCAAAGTCTTCAGAATCTTGTTGGCGGCAACGGGGTGGACCTTCTCTGCCATCCACACTATCACCACCTTGAAAGCGCCTTCGTAGGCCTTCAGGCTTAGCGTCCTTGTGATGTCGTCGGCGTCGCGCTCCCTAATCAATCCCTGGCTTTTCTCAACACCCACAAAATCGTACCAGTCGTCAAGCGTGCCGCGTTGTTTGTTGGCATTCAAAAAATCGCGGAACTCGCCTTGAAAGTCCGCCGCCGAAATGCTCGATCCTTTCACATCGGCTGTAGCCGCATTTGGGAAATAGAAATGCAAATCACTGTGTGTCAGTTGCTGGAACTTCTTGCACGAAGGGCATTCGCCGCACGAGTCGGCTCGCAATCCGCCTTCAGCGTTGTCGTAATGCTGGCGGTGCTCGCAGTTCAGATATTGGGCATACGCAATAGCCAGCGCCAAACTGCCCGAAGCAGTGTCGCCTAGAAACATCTGAGCGTGACTGACGCGTCCCGAATCAATAATTTCGGTCAGATGATTCGCCGTAACCGTTTGTCCAACAATATCTTTAAACTGCATAATATATATTAAATAAATTACAAAAATACGAATATTATGCGATATGGCAAAAAAAGATGTGTTGTGGCGCGAAAAAAAATGGTAGGATTTGCAAAAAAAAGCATTCTTGCATTTCTAAATCAATTATTCTGAAATATATGGTGCAACACACCCCACCCTAACGGGTACCCCTCTCCGAGAGGGGACGGCCACGCAGTCTTCTGCTACATTATGATCGACTATTTAACCGCCGCCGCGCATCCCCTCTCGGAGAGGGGTGTCGCAAAGCGACGGGGTGTGTCGCATCGTCAAACAAAATCAACAGTTATTTGGATGCTTTTATTTTTGATAAAAGCAATTCTAAGTCCTCTTGGTTCTTAATTAATACTTCTCTTGATGTTGCTCCATTATAATGGCCAACTATACCTGCGTTTTCAAGTTGATCTATTATTCGTCCAGCACGATTGTAACCTAATAATAGTTTTCTCTGTAGAAGGGAAGTGCTGGCAAATTGTGACGATACTACCAATCGTGCTGCATCATAAAACATTTCGTCTATGCCAGAATCTACCCGAGTGTAATACAATTTTTCTTCAAGTAAAGATTTTAAATCCATTAAATTTGAAACTAGAACTTTTCGTGGACAAGATCCATACATAATGCCGACAATTCCCAACTCCTCAAGTTGAGTTATAATTCTTCCCGCCCTTGAATTGGTAATATCCAATTTGCGCTCTAACATATTTATTGATGCACGTTGAGAAAAAACAACATATTCGGCGGCTTCTTCTAATCTCTCATCATATTTATTGTTTCGTACTTTTTTTTCTCCAGGTTTTATTATATCAATCAATCTTTCACCATTAGGTTGATAATATTTTGTTTGAAATCCAGTTACACAGAATGTGTCCAGATTCTTAATGTCTGCACCGTTACAAAGAGCTTGCTCCAAAGCTTTTCTTTCAAACTTAAGAAACTGGTCGTAACTCAAACCAAAAAGTTCCTGTAAATCAACCTTCATCAACGATTCTTGAGTATTGACCTGATTGTCTTGATAAATGAGCGCCAATTGACGGCAAATAATTTGCTCAATCTGCGTTTCCTTGTGTTGTTTCAAGAAGTCACCCTCTTTTACTCGAAAGAATAGTTTCATCATACGCAAAGTATGCATTTCTTCCTGCGAAAGGATATTGTCTTCAAGCGCCAACTCAACATAGTCAACAATAACATCCACAGCCTCCCAACGGAGGTTTTCTACCGACGATCCATGTTCTTTTAGTTTTTCTTTTAATGCTAAAGGAGATAGATTGCCAGATGAAAAAAGGGCCAACGCTTCAGTCATCGCTTCGCTGTAATTATGCTGCTCAATCAAATTTTGGATTAGTGTGTTCATTTTTAGTATAATATTGCACGTTTTCAGTTAGTCTTTTATAAGTGACTGCAAAATTACATAAAATAATCAGATCGACAAAAACAATTTCATTTATGTACAAAATGTGCGAAATATGACTGATTATAAAATCTTAATAATCAGTTGTAAAAGTGATCGGATTCACCACTTTTAGTGATAGCCGCCCGAAGAATGCCTAATTGTTGTTAGGTGCCGTATGGCGGAGCGGTGGTAATTTTGCATTCAGAAAACAACAAGTTCACTTTGCCATTATTTGGTGTAAATAATTGGTTGTTATTTAGTTTTATGGATTAATAATGGAAACAGGCATCCTAGGAAAGGCTGCCTGTTTTTTTTGTATTCCTTCCGCACCCCTCCGCCTCGTTTCAACTCCATCCTCCCTTGGGTCTCGCTTATTTAAACTCTTTAACAAGTTTTATGTTAATTTTATCAAAGACTAACCAAAGTCTACTTTAGTAAAGTTTAGTAAGGCTTTGGTAAAACTTTAGTAAGAATTTGATATAGAACTAACCCTTGATTATCAGAGAAATAACCAGATGTGGTTTTTGGGACGATTTTGAGGCGATTTTAAGTTAATTTAACAGTTGAATTGTTAAATTTTTTAGATTTTCGAAGGTGGAGATGAAGGGGAGGCGAAGGGGTGTGCGGAGGGATGATAGGAGAGAGGGGCGGATGGGTCTTGAGCGGAAGGGGAAATATTTTTCCGGCGTCAGGAAAATTCTTTTTAGCATTCCAAAAAAAATGCGTAACTTTGCATTTCAAATAATTAATCCGGCCCTATGACCGACGAGACATTATAAATATCACCGTATCAACGATATACCAATATGCATAATATCAGAAAAATCAACTCAGACCTGTTTTACGTGGGTGCAAGCGACCGCCGCCTCGCCTTGTTCGAAAATGTCTATCCCATCCCTCGCGGTGTTTCCTACAACAGCTATGTGTTGCTCGACGAGAAGACGGTGTTGCTTGACTGCGCCGACCTTGCGGTGCTGCCGCAGTTTATCGAAAACATTGCCGCCGCCCTCAACGGGCGCGGGCTTGACTATATTGTCATCAACCACCTGGAGCCCGACCACGCCGCCACCATAGAGGATGTGGTGATGCGTTATCCGGAGGCGAAGATTGTGACTAACGCCAAGGCTGCCAATATGATACGTCAGTTTTTCGACTTCGATCTTGATAGCCGTCTGATGACGGTTGGTGAAACCGACACGCTGGCCACCGGCCGTCATGAGCTGAAGTTTGTCAACGCTCCGATGGTGCATTGGCCGGAGGTGATGGTGACATATGACGCGATCGACCATATCCTTTTCTCGGCCGACGCTTTCGGCACCTTTGGAGCGCTGAGCGGCAACATCTTTGCCGACGAGGTGAACTTCGACCGCGACTGGCTGGACGACGCGCGCCGCTACTATATCAATATCGTTGGCAAATACGGAGTGCAGGTGCAGGGATTGCTGAAAAAGGCTGCCGCCTTGCAGATTGATGTCATCTGCCCGCTTCATGGCCCGATTTGGCGCAAGGATGTCGGATATTTCATCAACAAATACGATATCTGGAGCAAATACGAGCCTGAGCAGAAGGGCGTTATGATGGTTTGCGGCTCCATCTACGGCCATACCGCCGCTGCCGCCGAGCGACTGGCAACGATGTTGGCGGAAAAGGGTGTGAAGGAAATCGCCGTCTACGATGCGTCGCAGACGGACGTCAGCACGCTGGTGAGCGAGGCGTTCCGCTTTAGCCATATAGTCATTGCCGCAGCAACCTATAACGGCGGTATTTTCACGCCGATAGAGAATCTGCTGACCGACCTGAAAGCGCACAACTTCCAGAACCGTCACATCGCCCTGATCGAGAACGGCACGTGGGCGGCACAGAGCGGCAAGCAGATGCGCGCTATGCTCGACGAGATGAAGGCGCTGACCATTGTTGGCAACACCATCACGCTCAAATCGGCAATGAAAGAAGGTCAGGCATCAGAGCTTGAGGCGCTGGCCGACGAGATAGCTAAAACATTGTAAATTAACATTAATTCATAGTATTATGGATACCGCAATATTCAACCTTACACACGGACTTTATGTCCTCACGACCCGCTTAGGCGAGAAAGATAACGGCTGCATCATCGACGCCGTGATGCAGGCTACAGCGATGCCGCAACGCATAGCTATCGGAGTGATGAAACACAATTTGTCGCACGGCATCCTTGCCGCCTCGGGAATCTTCAATCTCAGCATTCTGACTGAGGATACTCCGCAGAAGGTGTTCCAGCATTTCGGGTTGCAGAGCGGCCGCGATGTCAACAAATTTGAGAAATGCGACGAGGTGCAGCGCTCGGCCAACGGTCTATATTTCATACCGAAATACACCAACGCCTTCCTCAGCGGCAAGGTGGAGCAGTCGATAGACCTTGATACGCACACGGTTTTCATCGCTTCGATAACCGAAAGTCGCGTCCTCTCCGACGGCAAAGGCATCACCTACAATGACTACCGTGCCAATTTCAGGAAATAATTATTTTGCTGAATGAGGAAAAAGTTGTAATTTTGCACTCGGAAAATAACGTAAATTAATAATAACATAAAACGTACATTATGAACAAAAATGTAGCAGATCTGCTTAACGATCAAATCAACAAGGAGCTCTACTCCGCTTATCTTTATCTTGATATGTCGAACTATTTCGAGCGTCGTGGCCTGAACGGTTATGCCAACTGGTACAAAATCCAGGCTCAGGAAGAGCGCGACCACGCTATGCTGTTCTATCAGTTCCTTCAGAACAACGACTGCGTCGTAACTCTCAAAGCCATCGGCAAGCCCGACAAAAAGTTCAAGAAAGATATGGATGTGCTGAAAGCCGCCCTTGAGCACGAGGAGTACGTAACCTCGCTCATCAACAACATCTACGACGAGGCCTACAAGGTAAAAGATTTCCGTACGATGCAGTTTCTCGATTGGTTCATTAAAGAACAGGGCGAGGAAGAAACCAACGCCCGCGATATGATCACCAAGATGGAACTTTTCGGCAACGACCCGAAGAGCCTCTATATGCTCAACCAGGAGCTTGCCGGCCGCGCCTACAGCGCTCCGAGCCTGGTGCTTGACTAAGATTTGCAAGGCGCTGAATCAAATGGGGTGTGTGACTGTCACGCACCCCGTTGTTTATGCTTTTGATTATGGAGAATACTTTGACCGACGAACAACCCTTGGCTGTTTACAAGACCACCGTCAGCATCATTCTTTCCGAGTTGATATATTTAGGTGTCATTGCCCTTCTTGGATATGTCGTTTTTGTGATTGATGTGCTTTGGGCGCAGATACTGCTTGGAGTATGCATAGCATTTGCGTTGTGGGGTTGTTTGTTGCTGTTGCGGCATACAAAAGACCGTATCATCATCACTCCGAAGCAGCTGACACTTTCGAATATATACTCAAAGACTGAGCAGGGTAAATGGTCGTCCACACCTGAAGCCGTAATTCCCTGGAACATAATCAAGGATATCTCGTCCGGCTTCGACATTAATATCTACAACAGGATAAACATACACAAAGAGATATTGGTCACTCTGTACGACGAAACACAGTATTGTATCGACTCCGACTTGTACGATGTCTTCTTTCTTGAACGCAAACTCAACGCGTTTCGGGAGGAATTCCGTAAAAAACAATGAATCGTAAAATTATTTTCTCCATATCAAGAAAAAGTCGTATCTTTGCACTTTGAATTCATTTGAAATTATTAATCCTTAAAAAGCTAAAAACCAATTATGAGTAAAAAATTTATTTGCCCCGTTTGCGGATACGTCTACGAGGGCGACGAGATGCCTGAAAAATGCCCCATCTGCGGCAAGCAAATGCAGGAAGTGAAAGAAGATATCAAGACTTGGGCTGCCGAGCATATTGTTGGCGTTGCCAAGGATGCTCCTGAAGATATCAAGGCCGACCTGCGTATGAACTTTGAAGGCGAGTGCAAAGAGGTTGGTATGTACCTCGCAATGGCCCGCGTGGCTCATCGCGAAGGATATCCTGAAATTGGTCTCTACTGGGAAAAGGCCGCCTTTGAGGAGGCTGAGCACGCTGCCAAATTCGCCGAGTTGCTTGGCGAAGTGCTGACCGACAGCACCAAGCAGAACCTCAAGATGCGCGTCGATGCCGAATATGGTGCCACCGCCGGCAA
>DBXH01000033.1:19180-19542 GCA_002309335.1 Bacteroidales bacterium UBA1217
TGAAGGTCTGCTGAACCGCTATTTTAGCAAATAATTTTGGCTAATGCCTTTGAAACAAAAAAGAGAGCCTCCCGGCTCTCTTTTCTTGTATGTATGCATCCATACCAAAATCATAGTATAACCAATCTTTGTACAATGTTTTCTTTTTTGTTTCTGTCCATATAGTAGGATATGGGGTAAAAAAAGTTTAGCTTGGAATGTTAAATTATGTTAACAATATTCGCCATTAACTGTATTTTAGCGAGTTGAATTTTCGTTTATTTTGTTGTTAAGCAGAGTTGAAATAAGAAAAAGAGGGAGATGTAGAACGAAAAAAGCCTCCAAATTGGAGGCTTTTTCTGTGACCCTGCTGCGATTCGAAC
>DBXH01000033.1:19556-19684 GCA_002309335.1 Bacteroidales bacterium UBA1217
GCTCTATCCAGCTGAGCTACGGGGCCGCTTTTAATTCTGAATGATGAATTATGGATTTTGAACGTTTCTTCGAAATTCCCAATTCTTAATTCAGAATTATCTTGTCGGGATGCCCAGATTCGAACTGG
>DBXH01000050.1:0-19121 GCA_002309335.1 Bacteroidales bacterium UBA1217
ATGATGCAGAACCGTCCTCTCTTCGCTTGGTAAGAGTGACATTTAACCCAAAGTCCGATTTGTCAAATATTTGGCAAGTCGGACTTTTTTTATAGTCGCATTATAAGACTAAAGACTATGAAGAAATGAAGGCATCATTACTATTTAAACAATATGTTTGGCTTTTGGATACAATCCGTCGATCGCGACGTATATCTTTGGCTGAATTAAATGAACGTTGGCAACGCACAGATTTGTCGGAAGGCGCACCGCTGAGCCGCACAACATTCAACCGCCATCGTGCCGCGGTAGAGGAAATATTTGGCATTACAATAAGTTGCGATGCCGACAATCGATATTATATTGTTGATGGTGATTTGCTTCATAGTGATACTGTGCAGCAATGGATGCTTAGCACCATCACAGTCAGCAATATAGTAGGCGAAGCTCGTGGTCTGCACGACCGCATTCTATTGGAAAGCATTCCGACAGAAGGTGAATTACTTAGGCAAGTTGTGGATGCTATGCAACGGAGCGTTTGTATAAAAGTGACATATCGTCGATATGGTTATAATTATGATTCCTCGTGGACAATCGAACCTTATTGCATAAAACTCTTTCGCCGTCGCTGGTATCTACTGTGCCATTTCTCGGATGGTGGTTTCATAATGCTTAGTTTCGACAGAATTACTTCGCTTGAGCTAACAGATGATGTTTTTGAAATAGATCCCTCTTTTGACGCCGAGAGTTTTTTCTCTGAGTATTTTGGTGTTATGACCGACGAACGAATTCCACTCACACGCATAGTTATAAGAGCATATGGCAACGAACGTTATGCTCTTCGTGACCTTCCTTTGCATCCTTCGCAGCAAGAAATAGAAGAGGGAGATAATTATGTCGATTTTGAGCTTCGCTTGCGGCCCACTACCGATTTTCTTGCCCATATTCTTTCACGAGGCCGTTGGGTAAAAATACAATCTCCAGACTGTATTTTACAGAAAATCACAGAACTACACCAAGAAGCAATAAAATAATTCTGTAGTGTACCGCATTATGGTACAGTAGTGAGTGTATCTTTGCATTGTTAATTTAAGTCAAACTATTAAAACAACAATGCAATGAAAGCTCATCAAATGTTTTATATGGACTGCCATTTGGCTGGTCGCAAATTTCATGATGTGGATTTGGTTTGGGACTACCTCCACGTAGGTCAACAGTTACGTTTGGAGCGCGAAGTGGACAATCTTTATGACGCAAAAGCTGTACAAGTTATTTACAACAAAGACGGAGAAGACTATCTTTTGGGTTATATTCCCCGTTCTGACAATCACCAGTTGGCTCCATTCCTTGATATGGGTTGGGATGAGCTCTTCGATTGCCGCATCTCTGGTATCACACCGGATACCCATCCCGAGAATCAGGTGCGGCTCACCATCAGTATCAGACGTAAGAAAGAGGAGTCCGAGAAGACCAACAAACGGAAGTGACGTTAATGGGTACAGACATTCATATTCATGTTGAATACCTGCGGCGGAAGAAAGGCAAGAAGCCATGTTGGATACATTCTGGCGAAGATTTCAGTACAGAGAGGCTCTATGGTGTATTCGGTATTCTGGCCGGTTTAAGGAGCGATATAAAGCCGTTATTTCCACCACGGGGGTTGCCTGGCAACATTGCGATGGAAACCTATAGGCATTACAAAGACTATGAGGGAGAAGCACACACCACCAGTTGGTTAACTACGGAGGAATTCGGTGAATGTCTTGATACTGTCGAATCTGTTGTTAGAGAGCAGGAACCGGAGGTTAGCGATGACTGGCTAAAAAGTTATCGCCTTATCCATAAATACATGAAAGACTCAGATGATGAGGGAGAACCTGCAAGAATAATCTTTTGGTTTGATAACTAAGAATGAAAACATCGTTTATACTTCTATTCAAAGGTGCTCTCGGAGGTGGAGCCGAAGGATTTGGCGCGATACTGTTTTTTGTTGCGTTTTATCTTATCTACCGTAGATTTGAGCATGGTGATTATGGATGTTTCAGTTATTTGGTGTTGCCACTTCTTCCAATCGTGGGTGTTGTTTCTGTTCTTGACAAAGTGGATAAAAAAGCAGTAGAAGCAGATATGAATACCATTGGGGAAAAACAGTTCGACTTGCCTCCAAGTCTGCTGCTGAAGGTGTTGGTAGCGCTTTCAGGCATAGGGTTGTGGATATTAGGGTTACTTCTCATGGCCACATATGACGTTTCGGGATGGTTAATGGCTTTTTGGTTTCTTATGGCTCTTGCATTTATAAACCTGTACCTTCTCTGGTTGAAAGTGTTCTTCGTTTGGCTTGGGAAACTCAAAAAGTCGGTAGCGCTTACCATCACCATTGTCTCAGTCATATTGATTATTGTCTTATGTATAGCGGCCATCAAAGCATATAACCACTACACATCCATTGAATACCTTAGGCAATATTGGAAAAGGAAATATGGTGTGATTTAATAAACTGAAAAACCAATTTTGTCATATTCGGAAAAAAGCGTAACTTTGCATTTTCAAAAACAATCAGCAGACAATGACCACAGATAAGCAAAAATCCTCAGCAGCAGAGGCCTTTGCCGCCAGGTGGAGCGGAACAGGATATGAAAAAGGCGACACGCAGAAGTTCTGGCTTGAACTGCTGCAGAAGGTGCTCGGAGTGGAAGATCCCTATTCGTTTGTCGAATTCGAGGATAAGGTGATGGTGGACAACACCAACTTTATGGATGTTTACCTGCCCGCCACCCGTGTGCTCATTGAACAGAAGAGTATCGACAAGAACCTCGGTGCGCCTATCCATCAAAGCGACGGTTCGCTGCTCAATCCCTTCCAGCAGGCGAAGAAATACATCGTCGGTCTTCCGCTTTCGCGCCATCCGCGCTGGGTGGTGACCTGCAACTTTGCCGAGTTCTGGGTGTACGATATGGAACAACCCAACGGTGAGCCGCAAAAGATACAGCTGAAAGACCTTGGAAAAGAGTACTATCGTCTGCAATTCCTTGTCGACCAGAAAAGCGAGCATATCAGCAAAGAGATGCAGGTGTCGATGCAGGCTGGTGAGATTGTCGGCCGCATCTATGAAGCGCTGCTAAAACAGTACGACGATGCCTCTCCGGAAGCGCTCCGTTGGCTCAATATCCTCTGTGTGCGTATTGTCTTCTGCCTCTATGCCGAGGATGCCGGAGTCTTTGCTCACGACCAGTTTCACGATTATTTGGTGCGTTACGATGCCGAAGACCTACGCTCGGCTCTTATCCGTCTTTTTGAGACCCTAAACACACCGCAAGAAAAACGAAGCAAATATTTGAAGGAAGACCTCAAGGCATTTCCTTACACCAACGGGGGACTCTTTGCTGAAGAGATTGAAATACCGCAGTTTACAGACGATCTGAAAAAGACGATGCTTGACAATGCCAGCCTTGATTTTGATTGGTCGGAGATAAGTCCTACCATATTTGGCGCCGTTTTTGAGAGTACGCTGAACCCCGAGACACGTCGCAGCGGCGGCATGCACTACACCAGCATCGAGAACATCCACAAGGTTATCGACCCGTTGTTTCTCAACGACCTACGTCGCGAGTTGGACGAAATACTAGACGAGAAGGTGGAAAAAGAGCGCAAAAAGAAACTCGACGCTTATCGGCAAAAGCTGGCAAGTCTTACCTTCCTCGACCCCGCCTGTGGTAGTGGCAACTTCCTCACCGAGACATATCTCTCGTTGCGCCGTTTGGAAAACGAGGCCATCGTTGCCCGTCATCACGGTCAGTCGTTCCTTGGTTTTGAGGAAGCCAACCCTATCAAGGTTAGCATCAATCAATTCTATGGCATTGAGATTAACGATTTTGCCGTCACCGTTGCCACCACCGCACTCTGGATTAGTGAAGCCCAAATGCTCCGCGAGACAGAAAAGATAGTACAGCACGACATCGATTTTCTGCCGCTGAAGAGCTACAGCAATATCCGTGAAGGGAATGCCTTACGGATGGAATGGGATGTTATCGAATACCCATCAGACATTCCTACTATCCATGCAAGGAACACATATCTTATTATGGAGGAAAAGCCTCTTGTGGCCAGTGAACCAACGTTTGAATATGGAGACATCAATTTGGTGACGTCAAATATACAGCCAGGTTCCAAAACGCCAGATGTAAAGAAATGTGAAGTCCATTATGATTATATTATGGGTAACCCTCCATTCATTGGGCACCAATGGCGTAGTAAAGAACAGCAGGAGGATATGGATTATGTATTTAATGGCTGCACAAACTTTGGAAAACTAGATTATGTTGCATGCTGGTACAAAAAGGCTTCTGGAGTAATGAAATACCATCAGACAAAGTCGGCCTTTGTAAGTACGAATTCTATTTGTCAGGGAGAACAAGTAGCACAACTATGGAAACCTTTGTTTGAAAAAGGAATAAGAATCAATTTTGCTTTTCCTTCTTTTAAATGGGATTCCGAAAGTGACAAGAAAGCGCATGTCCATTGTGTTGTTATTGGTTTCTCCTATGATAATATTGGAGAGAAACAAATATATAATTCTGACGGAACTTTTACTCTATGTGAAAACATTAATGGTTATTTGCATAATGCACCCAATGTATTTATTACAAATCGCAGTAAGTCACTTACAACAAATGTGCCACCAATAATACAAGGCAACAAACCATGGGATGGGGGAAATCTTATCCTGAAAAAGGAAGAATACAACTGTTTATTAGCTCAATATCCCAATATAGAACAGTATATAAAGCCCTTTATCGGATCTAATGAGCTAATCAAAGGAATTGATAGATATTGTTTATGGTTGGTAAATGCGAATCCCGCGGAAATAAGGCAAATTCCACCTATTATTGAAAGGCTTGAAGGTGTAAAACGGGCTCGACTTTCAACAAAGACTAAAGCCGTTCAAGTTCAAGCTGAAACACCTATGCTTTTTTCTCAAATTCGGCAACCCAAAACAGACTATTTGGCCATACCGGAGGTGTCGTCAGAAAAGAGAAGGTATATTCCGATTGGATTTATAGATTCCAATGTTATCGCTAGCAATAAGTTATTTATAATTCCCGATGCATCGGTTTATCTTTTTGGCGTTTTGACATCTAATGTTCATAATGCTTGGATGCGTGTTGTCGCAGGGAGACTAGAGACTCGTTATAGTTATTCTCCTTCTGTCTACAACAACTTCCCGTGGCCTAATCCCACCGACGAGCAAAAAGCAAAGATTGAGCAGACAGCACAAGCCATCTTTGACGCACGTGCGCTTTATCCGAAAAGCAGTTTGGCCGACCTCTACGACGAACTGACGATGCCGCCCGAACTCCGCAAAGCCCATCAGGATAACGACCGCGCTGTAATGCAGGCCTATGGTTTCGATATAAAAACCACAACAGAAACTTCCTGTGTTACAGAGCTTTTTAAGTTATATCAGCAACTTAGCAAATAATAGTTAATGTTGACTTTTGAAAAATGATAAAGCCTCCCAAAAGGAGGCTTTTATGTGGTCTGTTACAGATTCGAACTGTAGACCTCTTCCGTGTGAAGGAAGCGCTCTGAACCAACTGAGCTAACAGACCATTTTGGCTGTTCGGTGCTTCCGAAAGCGGGTGCAAAAGTACAACTTTTTTTTCAATCGGGAGTAAAAAAAGAAAAAAACATTTGTTGTTTGACTTATGCTTTTGTAAATCTGCTATTTGTGTGCTGCTTGTTTTGCGAAAGAATGCTGTGGCGTCACGTTCTCTAAATTTTTTTTCGTTCTAAATGTAAGAAAATGGAGTTTTTTTCGTCATATATGTAGACAAGTCACAAGATGGAACAAAAAGAATTTAAGAAACATATTATCCCGATGCAAAGCGCGATGCAGTTGCTGGCTGAGCGTATGCTGGGCGATGTGTGTGATGCTGAGGATGTTGTGCAGGATGTCTTTGTGACTTTGTGGGAGCGGCGTGAAGAGCTTGACAAGGTGGTGCGAATCGAGTCGTATTGTATGCAGATGGTGAGAATGCGCTGTATTGACTTGATTCGCAAACGTAAACGCCAAATGGAACACGTCGAGACAATACGAAACCTGAGTGACGAGGAGGTGATGATGGAGGTTGAAGAGATGCAGGATCGTAGCGCGCTGTTGGATAAACTGATGATGGAATTGCCTGAGAGACAGCGCAAGGCTGTGAGAATGAGATATATTGACGAATGCGATACGCGACAAATTGAAAAGGCTCTGCAGATGAGCAGCAGTAATGTCTACACCACTTTGTCGCGTGCCGTTCAGACATTAAAGGATAAACTTAATAATTTGAAGATATGAATAAGAAACCAGATATTGAAGATCTTTTTGAGGCAGCACGCCGCCGCGAGGCTGATAAGAAACGGCAACAGAAGTTGAGCGAAATGATTGACCAACTGGCTGCTGCTGAAACGCATCAGCGCCGTCGTCCAATATGGGTATACTCAGGTGTGGCGGCAGGCATACTGCTACTCGTGACCATCGGTATGCACATCTTGTTTGGTGATGTGGAGGGACCCAAGGACGGTCCGATTGTGGCCGAGACGCAGCCTGTGCAGCCTATTGTCGACACAGACACAGCGTCTGCAGACAGCCAGGCTACCGTTGATGTCGTTCCGACATACGTAGCACCTAAGCATAGTGCCGTTCTTGCCGAGAATACTGTTTCTCACCAACCGGTGGAACAATCTGCCGGAATCAGGACCGAACCGGAACCGCTACCCGTGCTGCAGATTGAAGAGCCGCTTTTGGCCGAGGTTGCACAACCGGTGCAACCCGACACCCCGCAGGTGGCCGCGGCGCAGCGCCGTGTATTTGAGCGCACTTCGTCGCGCCTTGTATGTGGCGGAGGCTGTTCTCCAAAGCGCAGTCAAACCAATGCAAAAGGCCTCGATGCTCCTCAGCTGGCATTTATTAATAACTCTGGTACTGGTGCAAATTTTGAATTGGGGAGTATTTCTTTCTGACAATCATTAAAATGAAAAATTTTTTGTAAGAAAAAACGATGTCGAGCGTCATATAAGCAGAAACAACAAAAACTAACGAAGATGAAAAAGACAATCCTTTTTACAGCGATGATTCTGACGACCCTCGCGGCAAGTCTGCAGGCGCAGAATGAATACCGAATCAAGCAACAGTTGCCTGACAACATTGACAGCATCGACATTTGTGCCGGCTGGGTAGTCAAGTTGAATCAGGCAGAAGAAGCCTCATTGACTATCGTTACGCCGTGTCAAGTGTTTTACGATGACGCAAACGAACCTGCTGTCTGCAATGTCGAAGGTCGGACTCTTAGCCTGCTGGAAAACAAATATATGCCCAAGAGCACGGTGATAGAGATAAACATAGTGAAGCCGATACGCAAACTTTGTTTCGATTATGGTGCGAATGTGGAGACAGGAGACCTGCAATTTGGCAAGTATTGCTTGGTGGACGTTGGAACAGGCAAAAGTGGCGAAAATTATGGCCGCTTCAGACTATTTCCCAAGACTAGTGTCAAAAGCGGCACTTGGCGCAGCGAAGGCAAGATTAGTTTATATGTCGACCACGAGGCTGAATTGAAACTTGATAGCATTGTTGCTGATAAATCATTGTATGTCAAGGTTTATAGTGGTGCAACGTTTGAATGCCCTGTTGTACTGAGTCCTGAAACGGAGATAAAGAAGGATGTTAAGAGCTTTGGCACCGACTACAAAAGCGACAGCACCATCAATATGACAGTAAAGTCGCAAAATCGGAATTGGACACGCTATTTTGATGCGTTAACACTCAGCGGCGGCATTTCGGCACCCGTTCCGCTCTATATGAACAACAAAAGCGGCTCGGCCTACAATCGTGGCGAGAACTATAGATTCATTTACATAATAGGGGTCACTTCGGGTCTGCCGTTGACCCAAAGACTCACGTTCACGCCTCGTTTGATTGAAGAGTTGGATTGGAGCCGCCTGCTGAACAGCGTGAAGACTGATGGCAACAGTCTGACGCTCGACAATAGCGTCGGTGCTGAGCGTCCGCATCAGCTCTTGTACTCCGCAAGTATGGGGTTGGATTTTCATTTCAATTATGACATCGGCCGCAAAAACGCGGAGACTGGTCGCTACCCGTTGGCATTAAACTTCGGCCTGGCACTGTTGTGCAACGGCAATAGCCGCCTCGTTACACGCACTATGGGTACCGACAACCGCTGGCACCGTACCCGTGAAGAGGCGAATGTTTTCAATCCCTTTCAAATTCGTGCCAGCGTTGGCATCGGAGGCAGCTCCCTGTTCGGACCCGCCAGTCTCAACCTGTTCTACGATTTGCTGCCGACATTCAAGAGTGGTATCGGCGCCGACAAATACCATACATTTGGTGTCAGTATAAGTTTCTGACGGCCTCTTCGTAATTGCGCAGGCTCGTAGTCTTCATCAGCCGCTTGTAGATTCTCTTGTCTACAAGCGGTTTCTGGTATTCCCAGAAGGCCTGCATCCGCGACAGCACCTGCTGGTCGCCTTGCAAAGTGCGGCAGGCTCTGTCGAAAATACGACTATGCATTTCAAGGCTTGTCTTCAACCGTTCCGCATCGCTCAGCACTTTGCCTTCTTTCCATTCAATTGCCAACGTTGGTCTGGCCAGCAATCCACGGCCAATCATTATGCCGTACAAGTCTGGGAATTGGTCGGTTATTTCGTCGATGTGTTCCAGCTCTGTTATGTCACCGTTATAGACAATCCTGTGGTGCGAGAGTTCCTTCATCGTTTTGAACAACTTGCGGTCAGCCAGCCCTTTGTATTGCTGCTTGCCGAGTCGTGGGTGAATGGTAATGAACTCCAATTCAAATTTGTTCAGTAGTTCTATTACTCGAAGCCCTTCGCTTGCATTCTCGAAGCCGGCGCGCATCTTGACGCTTGTTTTCAGCGTATCGCGCTTTTGCAATTCATTCATCATACGTTCTATGCGGTCGGGATGTGCCAGAGCTGCGGCTCCGCGGCCTTTGGCTGTCTGCAGTGGAAACGGGCAGCCGATGTTGATGTCCACTCGGCTGTATCCGGCATTCTGCACAGTATCGAGCAAAGGTATAAGTTCGTTGGTGTCGGCGGCAATCACTTGTGGCACGGTGTTTACACCTTCGTTGTTCTCAAAGGCAATATCTTTCAGATCTTTGTTCCTCAATGTTTCTCCGTCATAGCGCAGAAAAGGCGTGAAATAAGCGTCGATGCCTCCGACAATGTCGTTGTGGACCTTTCGGTAAGAGTGATCAGTATAGCCTTGCAAGGGTGCGAAAAAGAACTTCATTTTTCCTGTTTGTTAGTTTGTCCCGGTGATTTTTGTTGTAGGTACTATGCTATAACGCAAAAAATGTTGAATTGTTTTATGATGCTCAACATTTTGAAATAAAGCATTATATGTAGGCTCGGTTTTCTGGCTTTGCCAAAAAACGCATCTTTTTTTTTGCCAGTTTTAAAAAACTTTGTACTTTTGCACTCGCTTTTGGCAAGAAAATGATCTTCTAAAAGTGGTTCGCGAAACCAGTTCGCACCTCAATGATCTGTTAGCTCAGTTGGTTTAGAGCGCTTGCTTGACAGGCAAGAGGTCAACAGTTCAAATCTGTTACAGATCACGATGACCACCTCTGTGAGGTGGTCTTTTGTATTTTAGTGATGTGTTGCTGTATTATGACAAAGGTTTGAAAATGCACGTCACTTGGCCGTATTCCTCGATGGCCTTCTGCCAAGATTTCAACTGTCTGCCGATGAATATGTAATAGCTTGTATCCACATAGTAAAGTTTGTTGTGTGCATAGACCCATATATGGCTGCTTCGGAATTCGGCTCCAATTTCCACACGACGGACATATCGCCATTCGATGTCTACATGGTCGCACTTTACGGCCTTCTTGCTTCCGTCATATATTTTCACGTGATCGAGGCCTATGCCCTCTTGGGTCAGCGTGATGCAGTCGTTTCGGTGCCTGAACTCGTCGTAAGCACACAGCAGTACGAATACGCTGATCAACACTATAAAAATGGACGAATTACTGACCCACAATAAAAAGCCACTCGAAGCAACCTCCGCCGCGATGTTTGACCAGACTACGGCCGTGGTCTTAAAGACTTTTGGCTCCAGTTGTTTTTGCTCTATCTTTTTCATTCTACCAAAAACAATAAGGACTCCAATTCAGATTCTCTCAATTATATTGCGATAGCCGATTTCGTGCAGGAACTCAAAGGCTCCCTCAAAGAGGTCGAGGTCGGACGGCTGGTGGGCATCGGTGCTGACGATGACGGGTATGCCGAGGGTGTTCATATACTTGATTGTCTCGCGGCCAGGGTAGTAGTCGGTATGGCGGCCTTTGTAGATGCCTCGCGTGTTGATTTCGCATATGCATCCGGTCTCCTTGATCAGCTGCAGAGTCTCGCACAGCAGGTCGCGGAACCAGCGGTCTTCGTATTGGAAATAGCGTCCTTTGTTGTGCATCACTATCTTGTCAGGGTGGCCGACGATGGTCGGGCGGTTGCGTTCAATCATAGCATTCTGCTGGTAGAAATAGGTTTTTACGCCGGCGCGGATGTCGTCGCCGAAGATGTGGTGCAGGCCGTTGTCGTATGTCTCCTGGCGAGGTCCGTCGATAAACCAGATATGATAGGGTATCTGCTTGCGCTCGTCGCCAACGGCGGTGGCGTTCAGCTGCCTGAGTGTCTCGGTGTCGGCAGGGTTGGGGATAAGGTGAACGCTGCCGATGGTGTATTCCAGCCCGCCTTTTTCGACGAACGGTGCAAAGTCCTCCTGAAGGCCGGGGATGTAGTCAATTTCCAATCCAAGCTTGATGTCGATGCGACCTGCATACTCAGCCTTAAGTGCACGCACTTCGTCGCAGTAGGTGGTGTATTCCTCTTCCTTGATGGCGAAAGTGCTGGGGAAGGGGACAGGCGAGTGCCCGCTGAACCCCAGAGCGGTAAAGCCTTTAGAGAGGGCATATTCCACATATTCGCGTAGCAGGCCCTTGCCGTCGCAGTAGTGGCTGTGTGTGTGATAATTGGTTTTCATAGTTGTTACCATCTGTATTCGGCCGAAAGCATTAGCCGCAAGTTGCCTACACCGCCATTGGGATCGTGCTCAAGCTTGTATAAATTGGCGTTTGCCGGGTAACCTAAAACAAAATAATCCTTTTTATAATATTGGGCAAATGTGTATTCTGCTTCGGCATAGATGTTGAAATGCTCGTTGGCGTGCCATCCTATGCGTGGCTGTACACGCCACAGGTATTCAATCTCATAGCCTCGACCAACGTATGTAAATTCCGTGCTTCCGCCACCGAGAGTGTGGCTGTGGTCGTCCATATTGCGGCCGTAACCAACGAAAATGCCTGGTCTCCAGTGTCCAGCGGTGCGTCCGAAGTCAAGCCAGACGGTGTTGAAATGCCACGGTTTATAGTAACGTGCAACGCCGTCTGATGGCACACCGATACCCGGATAGTGGTAGTGGGTGATAACGCTGTATCCTCCCATAGAGCAGCCTTCGTATAGGTTGTTGTTAAGTAGAGTTTGTGCACTTAATGCCCATTTCTGCCAGCGATATTTCAGGAATATGCTGTACGTGAATGTCGTAAGGGTTGAGTTTATCGAAGATGATGGTTCCCAATTCCACTGGCTGTCATACAAAGTGTAATTGAAAGGTTGTGTGAAGATATGAGGCTGGATTGTCAACATATTGGCTGCTGCACCGACTAATAGGCGAGGACCATTGTAGCGCAATTGCAGGTGCAGTTCAGGCAGACCGCCGCGACGCTGGAACTGTGTGCTCGACACCAATGCGTCGTCAATCCACCCTTGGCTCATATTGTCCTGCTGGTACATCGCAACGGCTATGGCTTCCCAATTCTTGAGTCTACCAGTGTAGCGTAACTGGTTGTAGCGCGCGTAGGGGTGGAAGGGTGCACCCATATTGAGCGGACGGGTGTTAGGCATAATGTCCTCTACAACCATCGGGTACCAGTACTGCCCGGCCAGCAGTCTGCTGTGGCCCCAGTCAAAATGGATATATGCGTGGCGCAGGCGCAGGTCGTTGTTGCTGGCGTTTGTGCTGCCGGTAAAGTCGCCTTCGACGAATGCCATAGTCTTTGCACCGAGTATGTCCGGACCGGATACTTTGAGGTTCAATCGTGCCGTGATGCTCAACAGATCGGCGTTCCATCCATCGTTAATGTCTAATCCGGATGAGCGTTCCACGGGCTTGGGATAGAACAGCATCATATCCTCGCGTCCGCCTACCACCTCGCGGCTGTCGGCATAGAAGTGTGGGTTGACAAAGCCGTGAAAATCGAAGTGGAACTTTTTTGAAGCCGTGTCGCTCTGTGCTTGTGCTAGTTGAGCTAGAAAAACTAGAATAACTAGGAAAAATCGAACCTTCTTCATTTCTTGCTTCCTCCAGCCAATGCAAGAATGAGTCCGAGTGCAACACCGAGCAGGGCGGCGAAGAGCACCTGGAAGGTCTGGGGCAGGATGAAGGTGATGGTGTGGGCCGGGAACCAGAACAGGGGGATGGTTTTCTTGATAACGACGTTCCATTGCACATCCCAGTTGACCTTGGTGGCGAAAATTTCGCGCATTTTCATCGGGCGTAGCAGGCCGCGCACGGTGCCGCCGTTGTCCAGAATATGTATATCGGTGCATTTGTGGAAGGTCATCATCACCGGAGCGAAGATGCTGTTCATCAGCACGCTGACTGCAAAGGCGATGCCCAGTTTGCCCCAAGTCAATTCAGGAGCCGTGAAAACGTCTTTCAGCACCTGCGGGTCGCATCCTGCAACGCTGGCCAGGAAGACGGGAGTGCCGCTCTTGAAGATAACCATCGCCATTGCGATGCACATTCCGAGGAAGCCCCAAACCATCATACGCGGCACGATGCCGAAGCCGGGCTTGTTGTATACACCTTCGCGGATGCGCAGGGCCAGCATCTCGCCCAGTGTGGCGAGAATGGCGAATTTAAAGAAAGCCATAATGTAGGGATGGTTTGCCGTTGACGAATTGAACCAGTCAAAAAATCCTGTGGCGGGGATAAAGAACGGTGCCAGCACTATGACAACGCACAAAATGAGTATCCAGTCCTGTTTTTTCATTTTCCTATAATTTTATGTAAATAAATAGATTGTATTCTAAAATAAAATCGTTTTGTATTTGCAAAAATAACAAAATTGTCTGTACTTTATTAAAAAATCAAAAAAAAGTCGTATCTTTGCAAATTGAAATGTTGTAAAGGTTGAAAAAGTTTGCTTCGCTTGAGAGATTGAAAAGGGACAAATTAGATCTTCACCTTTTTATCCCTTTAACCATAACCTTTTTTACCCTTTATAACCTTTTAACCCCTTAAAACCTCATATTATGTCCTCATTGCCGCCCCTATTTCTTGACCTTGCCATAATCCTTGTTACCGCAGGGGTTATTACGGTTGTTTTCAAATGGTTGAAACAGCCTCTTGTGCTTGGCTACATCGTCGCAGGTTTTTTCATCGGCCCCTATTTCCCGTGGTTTCCTGCAGTCAAGGACGCCACCGACGTTCACGTGTGGAGCGACATCGGAATCGTGTTCCTGATGTTTGCGTTGGGTTTGGAGTTTAGCATCAAGAAGTTGAAAAAAGTAGGAGCGACGGGCGCCATTACGGCGCTTACCGAGCTGGCGATAATGTTCCTCATCGGTTCCAGCGTCGGACGTCTGTTGGGTTGGCAGTCAATGGATTGTATCTTTTTGGGTTGTATGCTTTCAATTTCGTCGACATCAATCATTATCAAATCGTTCGAAGATTTGCGGCTTAAGCAACAGAAATTCACATCCTCGGTTACGGCCGTACTGATTGTGGAGGATTTGATAGCGGTATTGCTTTTGGTGATATTGTCCACGGTTTCAGTTAGTAAGAATTTTAATGGTGGCGAGTTGGTGATGAGTTTTGTGAAATTGATATTCTTCCTTATTGTCTGGTTTACGTTTGGAATATTCCTTATACCTACATTCTTGCGTTGGATGCGCCGCTATATGACAGAGGAAACGCTGTGCATCGTTGCTGTAGGACTCTGTTTCGGAATGGTTGTGCTGGCCTCCTATGCAGGCTTTTCCACAGCTTTGGGAGCCTTTGTGATGGGTGCTATCCTTGCCGAAACTATCGAGGCCGACGTTATCCACCGCATCATAACGCCTATCAAAAACCTCTTCTGTGCCGTCTTTTTTGTGTCGGTGGGTATGTTGGTCGACCCGCAGATTCTGGTCAAATACCTTGTTCCCATACTTATTATTGCAGCAACCGTGATTATCTTTAAGTCAAGTGCCGCCACGCTTGGTTTTGTCCTTTCGGGCAAGAACCTCAAGACTAGTGTCCAGTCGGGCTTCTGTTTCTGTCAGATAGGTGAGTTCTCGTTTATCATCGCAGGCCTCGGCCTATCGTTCGGTGTCATCAATCCCGACCTTTATCCTATAATTGTTTCGGTGTCAATAATTACCACATTTGTTACACCCTATATGATAAAGGGCGCCAATCCCGTATTTGCCAAGATTGAACCGCGTCTGCCGCAGAAACTCAAGGATGCCCTCGAACGCTACGCTAATTCAGCCAAGCAAACCAATCAGACGGTTTCGGTGCGCCTGTTTCTCAAGAAGCAGTTTTCGTCAATACTGCTCTATGGTGCAATAAACGCTGCTATCTGCCTGTTGTCGTTTACATTGCTCAAACCGTTCCTCAACAAGATTATTGTCGATGCCGCCGGAGCACCCGCCTTTTGGGGTAATCTAGTAGGTATGCTTGTTACCCTTGCAATAATGCTGCCTTTCATCTGGGCCATTGCCGTACGCAACGTCAACCGTGAGCGCATACGTATGCTGCTAGATTCCAAGGAGTACAGCCAGGCGGTGGTCATTCCGGTGCTGCTGCTGCGCTATTTCCTGGCCCTCTTCTTCATAGGTATTGTAATCGGCAGTTACATCCATCTTGCCGTCGGTTTTCTCGTTATCCTCGCCATTTTCATTGTAATGATAGTGCTCTTCTCGAAAAAAACTATCAATTTCTATCAGCGTATAGAAAACCAGTTTATATCCAACTTCAACTCGCGTCAGGCGCAGCAGTCGTTCAAGATTCCCACCCTGCTCGAAAACAATTTCTACCTCGAGCGCATACCGGTCACGCAGTATTCGCCTTTTGCCGGTAGGGCATTAATGAACACCAATTTCCGCGAGGACTACGGAATCAATGTTGTCTCCGTCGAACGAGCTGGTCATGTGTACGACCTGCCGAGGAAGGAAATGCTGATATTGCCTGGCGACCGTTTGTCGGTTATGGGTAGCGAAGAACAGATTGCTCATCTGCGTTCCGTGCTTGATGTGGAGCCCGATATGCTTATTCACGACCACAGCGACAACGAGCTGAATATCTATCGTTTGACGGTTCACGACAACAATCCGTTCATAGGGCAGACCATTGCCGAGTCGCAGTTTTCGCAGCATTACCATGCGATGATTATCGCCATAGAACGCGACGACCATCAGATTCTCAATCCCCGCTCAACCACTCAGTTTGCCGAGGGCGACATTATCTGGTTCGTCTCGCCCGAGGAACTCGACATCCACAAATTCACCCGCGAATAGAGGCTAAAACGCTAGGTCAATTCTGGGTCAACGCTAGGTCGATAGTTTAAATCATACAGACGTTAGGTCTATTTGCCGGCATTTTTTAATTTAATTCTAATTTTTGTTTTTCCGATGCAATAATTTCCATTCAGCGGCGTTTCTATCGTACTTTATTAATTAATCGGAAAAATAGATGAAAAAAATAATCCGTCTTGCGGTGTGTGTTGTAGCCCTGTGGGGCTTGAGTTTTCAATCGGTCGACGCACAGGATAACGTCCCTTCCGACCGCGCTTTTGAACTCTCGAAGAACTTGGAGATTTTCAGCAAGTTGTATCAGACGCTATATATTAATTATGTCGACGATGTCGACCCCGGCGCAACGATGAAGAAGGCCATTGACGCTATGCTCTCGTCGCTCGACCCATATACGGTCTACTATCCCGAGTCGGATATGGAGGACGTGAAGCTGCAGCTGCTGGGTCAGTATGGCGGCATCGGCTCGTTGATTCATCAACAGGGCGACAAGATCTATATCTCTGAGCCATACAAGGATATGCCTGCCGACAAAGCAGGTTTGAAGGCTGGTGACCGCATCCTTGAGGTCAACGGCGAATCGACCGAGGGCAAGAACAACGCTGACGTAAGCTCCGCTATGCGTGGTCAGGCTGGTACCGACTTGACGCTTAAGCTGGAACGCGACGGCAAGGTCTTTGAGAAGACCATAACCCGTGCCGAAATCAAGTTGCCCAATATGCCTTACAGCGGCATTGTGGGCGGCAATATCGGCTATGTCAAGCTCGACGAGTTTACACAGGATGCAGCCAAGAATGTCCGCGAGGCTTTTGCCAAGCTGAAACGCGAACATCCCGATATGCAAGGCTTCATTCTCGACCTTCGCAACAATGGCGGTGGCTTGATGAATGAGGCTGTTGACTTGGTGAATGTATTTGTGAAGAAGGGCCAGTTGATTGTGGAGACCAAAGGAAAGGTGTCGGTTAAGAATACGAAAAGCTACACGAGAATGAATCCCGAGGATACGGAGATGCCTGTGGCAGTGCTGATTAATGGATATAGCGCTTCGGCGTCTGAAATTACGGCCGGTAGCCTCCAGGATCTTGACCGCGCGGTGATTGTTGGTTCTCGCTCGTTTGGCAAAGGCTTAGTTCAGAATGTGTTGCCGCTGGTATATAACACCCAGATGAAGGTGACGGTATCGAAATATTATATCCCCAGTGGCCGCTGCATCCAGGCGCTGGATTACAGCCACAAGGATGAGAGCGGTCGCGCAACGAAGGTCCCCGACTCGCTCAAGACGGCTTTCAAGACTGCCAACGGCCGCATAGTGTATGACGGATTTGGTATCGAGCCCGACGTTGAGACCGAGACGGAGTATATGTCGGTGCTGACAACCACGCTGGTATCGAAATTCCACATTTTCAATTACGTGAATGAGTTTGTGAAAAAGCACGCTTCAATCGCGGCACCGGATAAGTTTGAGGTTACCGATGAGATATACAACGACTTTGTCCGCTATCTATCAGACAAGGATTATAGCTACTCGACGGGTACGGAGCAGATGCTGAAGGAGTTGAAGAAGGTGGCTGAGGAGGAAAACTACCTCGAGGCTGTGAAAGGCGAGATTGATAAACTTGAAGAGCGACTGAAGAACGAGAAGGCCGACGACCTGCATAAGTACCGCAAGGAGATTGGCGAGTTGCTGAAGGCTGAAATTCTGGTGCGCTACTATTATTCCGCCGGTCGCCTTGAGGGTTCGCTCAAGACAGACCCCGATGTGCTGAAAGCTATTGAAGTTCTGCATAATAAAGAACTATATAATTCTAAGTTGAAAGTTAAGAATTGAAATTTAAAGAGATTATAAATAGCTATTTCCCGGTGGTGAGGAATGAGCGCGGCGAGGTGTCGCTGCGGCTCACTATACATCACGTTGTTTATTTCCTGCTGCTTGTCACTCTGGCCGGTTCGCAGGCGGTGAGCAACTATATGATGAGCGGTATGGAGATTCTGCTGGCAGTCAACTGGCTGTTGGAGTGTGACTACCGTCGCAAACTTGCTGCCGCTAAACAGAGTCCGCTGCTGTGGGCGTTTCTGGCGCTTATGGCTGTTCATCTTTTATGGATGCTCGGCTCGCATAATATGGATTATGGCTGGTACGATATCTTCAAGAAGCTGCCGCTCTTCGCCATTCCGCTTGTTGTTTTGACCTCATTCCCGCTGAACCGCAAGCAGTTGGAATTCATTTTCCTCTTTTTCGTGTCTACGGTGTTTGTCGCCACGATTATAGGCAGAGTGCGTGCCGCAACGATTCCCGACCTTCCGTATCGCGAGATTATTCCCTTCATATCGCATATCCGTTTCGCTCTCAACGTATGTCTGGCTATAGTGCTGATTGTGTGGTTTGTGGTGAAAAGGAGAACGGAGAGCGGAGAACGTAGTGCGACGAAGAGGCCATTGGTTAAGGACTGGCTGTTTTGGCTGCTGTTGGCGGTAACGGTATCGTTGCTTGATTTCCTGCTCGTAATTCAGTCGTATACAGCGTTTGTAGTTCTGTTTGTGGTTTTGTTTGTGATGGTTGTTGCCTATCGTAAACGGATTCACAGCAAGACCTTGAGGCTGACTGCCATAGTGACTCTTCCTGCGGTTGTCTTATTTTTTATAGTGCTCTCGGTTGTTATGGTGCGAGGCTACTATCGTCCGGTTCCTTTGATGGAGCAGCCGTTGGCGGAGAAGACGGTGAATGGCAATCCGTACCAGCATAAGCAGGATGGCCTTATTGAGAACGGCAATTATGTGAACAATTATATTTGTGCCAAAGAGTTGGAATCGGAGTGGACAAAACGCAGCGCGATGGGGTTGTACGACACTACTGTGAACGGCTATACGGTCTATCCGACGCTGCTGCGCTATCTCAATGCATTGGGAACGACGAAGGACAGCGTTGGTATGTGCCTGCTTGGCGACGAGGATGTTTCTGCTATTGAGAAAGGTGTCGCAAATCCGGTGTTGATAAATGGCTCGCCGCTGCGACGAATGTATTATGTGATGCTTTACGAATATGAAAGCTATCGCAATTTCCGCGCTGTAAAGGATTTCACTATGCTGCAGCGGTTCGAACTTTGGCGCAACGGATGGCGTGTGTTCAAGAAACATCCGCTGCTTGGTACTGGGACGGGCGATGTGGTTGACGAATGCCACAAACAACTTATCATCGATGCGTCACCGTTGATGGGTACTAAGAAACACGTACATAACCAGTATCTTACGTTCTTTATCACATTTGGTGTTGTCGGCTTTGCAATTATTGCCGTTGTCTTTTTCTACGCTTTCAAGAAATCACGTATTATGCAGCTGCCGGTAGTGGCGGCGTATGTGTGTATGGTGCTTGTGTCATTTGTTACGGAGGATACTCTCGAAACCCTTGCCGGCTGCGTCTTCTCAGTACTGTTCTTATGCCTGTTTCAGGTGTATTGCAAAACGGAGAACGGAGAGTGCGACAC
>DBXH01000050.1:19138-26353 GCA_002309335.1 Bacteroidales bacterium UBA1217
CCGAGAGGGGAGGAGAACGGAGAACGGAAAACGGAAAACGGAAAACGGAGAACGGAAAACCTTTTAAACCTTTCAAGCGAAGCGAACCTTTAGAACCTTTAAAACCTATAAACTAAACCCTTGTACCACTATCATATATTACATAACGGATTAAAGATTATATGCAGGCAGAATAATTCTGCTGTCACACATACTGGTGTCTATATCAATGTTGGTTCGCGCGACGAGCAACCTGGCGATGAGGGTATGGCGCACTTCATTGAGCATTCCGTTTTTAAGGGCACCGAACATCGTCGGGCATATCATATTCTTAACCGCATCGATGGAGTGGGAGGCGAGCTCAACGCTTTCACCACCAAGGAGGAAACTTGCATATATACATCTTCGCTTTCTGTCCATCTGGAACGCTGTCTGGAACTCCTTGCCGATATCATTTTCCATTCCACTTTTCCTGCCAAGGAGATTGAAAAAGAAAAGGATGTTGTGCTCGAGGAACTGAATTCCTACAAAGACTCGCCGGCGGAATTGATCTACGACGATTTCGAGGAACTTATTTTTGGTAGTCACCCGCTGGCGCATAACATACTTGGCACCAAACGCAATGTAAAACGTTTTACAACAGAGCGTTTGCATAATTTCTTCCACAGCAACTACACTACCGACAAGATGGTTGTATCTATTGTTGGAAATGCGGATTTCAAGCGTGTTGTGCGGTTGTGCGAGAAGTATTTCGGTCATCAGGAACGGCTCTCGTCGGTGTCGTATCGGAACGAGGCTCCGGAATATATGCACTTTGAGCGAACCGTCACGCGTCACACGCACCAGATGCACGCTATGGTTGGCTGCCGGGCTCCGGGCATCTATGATGAACGCAAGGTGGCTTTCTCGCTGCTCAACAATATAATTGGCGGACCGGCTATGAATTCGCGACTGAATGTAGCCATCCGCGAAAAATATGGTTTCTGCTATACCGTCGAGTCGCAGTACAGCCCTTTCAGCGATGCTGGATTATTCTATATTTATGCAGGTATCGACGCCGACTCTAAGGATCGCTTCCTCGAACTTGTTCGTCGCGAATTGCAGAAGCTGAGTGATGATAGGCTTACATCATCTCGCCTTGATGCTGCCAAGCAGCAGTATATTGGTCAGATGGCTATTAACAACGAGTTGGCTTTGAATGAAATGCAATCGATAGGCAAAGCGTATCTTTCATACGACCATGTTGATACTCTTGAGGAAATGCAGCGCGACATAGAGTCGCTCACCGCCGATGAGATATGCGGTCTTGCCCGCGAATTGTTCTCGCCCGACAATCTGAGCTACTTGTTCTATTGTTGATAAATCAACGTTTCAGAGTTTTACTACTTTACGTACGGCAACACCGTTTCTCGTTTTGAATAGGAAAATGTATTTTTCTGATTGAAAACGTGATAGGTCGATATTGACAGGAAATGAGACGAGTGTTTGTCGCTCGATTTCATTACCCTCTTCGGTGAGTATTAGTAGTTCGCATTCAGTTGTATTATTGTCCTTCTGTATTGTTACAATGTCCTTTGTAGGATTTGGGAACAAGACGAACTGAGTGTTGTCTAAAAGATTATGTACAGCTGTTATAGTGGTGTCTTGAGGCAAATCGATATGAATGGTATGCTTTGTGCTGTCCATCATACAATGGCGCGAAGCAATGAGGAGTACGGTGTAGTCGCCGCATTCGGTGTACTGGTGTATAAAATAGTTCTCACATTCTTCAGCGGTCATTTGTAGAATTACTCCGTCTCCAAAGTTCCATATCGCGCTGTCCGCTTGTGCAATATAGGTGTTGAACTTGACTTTTCCATCGTCTATTATTTCATAATCAAAGTCACCGTTTGGTATGGGGCGTAACCATTGCTCCATCTGGGTATAGACGATGTTGTGTGCTGCGTTGCGGATGGTTTGAGCGTCATTGTCAGAAAGAGAGGGCGGTTGGAAAGAAATAAGACTTGGGTCCTGATGGAATATTAATGTGTAGAAAGAACAAGCGGCAGCGTAGGTGCCGGCTACCGACGGATGACTCCCGTCCGACTGGTATAGTTCGATGTCGCTGTTATTTCGCAGCCAGCGCCATACGCGCCCCACCGGGCAGACAGAGGCGTCGTTGGCTTCGGCCATATACATATAGCGCTCATAGAGCATACTGTCCATACCTTCGTAGGTGCCCAAAATGGGAAAGATTTGTGCGTTTTGCTGGTCACCGTTTTTGCGTCCCCAGGTCATATAGAACATCGGTTCGGCACATGGGCTGTTGGCATAAATCGAATCAACGAGGCATTTGGCATAAGGAAAAACTTCGTTTTCAACCTGCTGCTGAGGAAAAGAGGGGTATTGGCTTTGTTCTTGCAACACCACGACATCCCATCCGCCTCTGCGTATGAGCGTCATCGATTGGTTGTTGCAATGTTGTGAGAATGTGCACCCGCCAGGAGTGCTGCTTTGAAAAGTGAGTCGGTCGCCCATATTGTCGGCAATGTCGCTGATCATTTGTGGCAGGTTGTTAACCTCGGTGTAACTGTTACCGATAAACAACGCGTTTACACTTTGCTGGGCAAAGGTACCTGTTGTGATGATAAGTGCCGACAGAAGGACAATAAGCCGTTTCATACCATCTGCTCAATATTCCAGACGAATGCGCGGATGCCGACTTCCTCGTTACGCTTGTCGAGTTTGCGGACGGCAGTCAGAATCTCTTCCACTTTCTCGTCGGCGACGACGGTCATAATGGCGTTGTTCATCTCGGGCCAGGTATGGGTGCCGCGATGGGGGTCGCCGTTTACGTTGCCGCGTCCCTGCACATTCTCCCAAAAGGTAAACCCGCGCACATTGAGCGTATCGAGAAGGTATTCGACACGCTCATTGTTGGCTTGGTTATATACAATTAAGATTGATTTCATTTCTCATCCAGATTAATATTCATAAATACGAATTTCTTGCGCTCCTTCTCCTTCTTTTCTATGTCGCCTTTGCGGTTGAAAACACCGTAGAGCACAGGAACGACAATAAGCGTTACGAAGGTCGACACCGTAAGACCTCCGATAACCACAAGGCCCATAGTGGTCCACATCTCGGAGCCTTCCGAGTTGGAGGTGGCCATAGGTATCATACCGAGGATGGTGGTGAATGCTGTCATAAGCACAGGACGCAGACGGCTTTTGCCGCTGATGGCAATAGCCTCGTTAAGGGCTATTCCGCGTTCACGCATCAGGTTGATATAGTCGACCAGCACAATACCGTTCTTCACAACGATACCGATAAGGAGTATAAGTCCAAGTGCGCCGATCATATCAAGATTGTTGCCGGTGAAGAACATCATAAGTACCACGCCGCTGATGGCGAAAGGTATTGAGAACATAATGATGAAAGGCTTGCTGAAGCTCTCAAACTGCGATGCCATAACGATGTAGACAAGCATAATTATGAGCAGACCGAGCAAAAGCATATCGCGCGAGGAGTCTTGCTGCTCTTTGTAGTCGCCGGCAAGGTCGTAGTGGATTTCGGATGGTATCTCCATCTTGTCTATTTCCTTCTGAACGTTCTGCGCCAGTTCTTGAAGCGAAGTGTTGTAAGGCATAACGGTGAGGGTCAGATAGCGTTGGCGGTTTTTGCGCTCGATGGTGGGAGGACACCAGTATTCCGATACTGTGGCCAGTTCTTTCAGTTTGATATTACCGCCTGTCATTGTCGGGATGGAGAGCTCCTCGATGTCGGTTATGGACGAACGGTATGCTTCGCGGAGACGAACAACGATGTTGTATTCCTCGCCATCCTCTTTGAGGTAGCCTGCGGCCATTCCGTTGACGCGGTTGCGGACATACATAGCTACTGTCGAGCCGTTAAGACCGTGAAGAGCGAGCTTCTGTTTGTCGAATTCAATTTTCAATTCGGCGCGGTCCTCGTCGCGGCTTATCTTGGTGTCGCGTGCTCCGTTGACATTCTCGTCAACGCGTTTCTTAAGATCTTGGGTGAAGCGTGTTGTCTGGTCAAAGTCGTAACCATAGATTTCCACCTGAAGGCTGTTGCTGCTTCCGCCGCCCATCATACCGCCTTGCGATACTTGGAATGTGACCAGCTCGGGATATTCGGCAAAGCATCGACGCAGTTTCTCCTGCATCTCAAAGATGGTTTCCTTGCGCTCATATTTCTTGGTGCAGCGAACCATCATACTGATTTTGTTGTTGGTGGTTGAGTTGAAGAGGGCTGCGAATCCGGCGTCGTCGTTCGAACCTGCCGAGGTTGATACCACCAGCACCTCTTTGCCCAGTATTTCGTAGATGTCGTTTTCCATCTGGCGGGCAGTCTTGAGGGTCTCTTCGATGCGGGTGCCGCGTTGCAGCTCAGCGCTGACGCTGATTTGGCCGTCGTCCTGCATCTTCATAAAGTCCATACCGATCTTGCCTGTAGCCATAGGCAGGATGGTGACGATGAAGAAGGCGAGGGCGATAAACAGAGTGATACGCTTGTGGCTCAAGCACCAGCGCAGCAGGTTTGCATAGGCGCCGTCAATGGCGTTGAAAGCTTTGATAACGGTGCGGTTGTATAAATTATGTTCTTTTTTCGCATTGTAGGCTTCCTCATCCTCTTTTTTGAAGAAGAAGGGACGTTCCTTGAGCAGTTTACTCGAGAGCATCGGGATAAGGGTGATTGCTGCCGAAGTGGAGACGCACACCACGATGGTTACAATCCATCCGAGTTCCTTCATAAAGATACCCATCATACCGGGCAGCATAGTGAGCGGTACGAATACGGCGACAAGCACAAGGGTAGTCGCAATGACGGAGGTCCACACTTCGTTGGTGGCGCAGATGGCTGCCTCGCGCGGATTCTCTCCTCGGTCGATATGCTTCGAAATATTCTCGAGCACCACAATGGCGTCGTCGACAACCATACCGATGGCTACGGTAAGTGAGGCCAGAGAGATGATGTTCAACGAGCTGTCGGCGATGAGAAGGTAGATGAATGAAGTTACGAGCGAGATGGGGATGGTGAGGGCGATGATGACAGTTGAACGCCAGTTGCCCAGGAAGATGAGCACCACGAGCACCACGAAGAGCAATGCGTAGAAGATACTCTCGGTAAGTCCGTTGATTGCGTTGGTGATATTCTCAGAACCGTCGCGGATAAGGGTAGTCTCGATGTCGGGCGGCAAGGTGCGCTGAATATGCTCCATTTGGGCTTTAACCTGACGGGCGATAGCGACGGTGTTGGCTCCTGTCTGCTTAGAGATGATAAGGCGGGCGCCGTCCTTGCGGTTGATTTTCTCGTCCAGCGAGAGGTCTTTGATGGTGTCGCGCACGGTGGCGAGGTCGCGCACAAATACCTGCTTGCCGGTCATTGTGGTGGTTACGGCGATATCGGCGATTTCAGAACTCTCGATATATTCGCCTTTCACGCGCATCTGGTATTGCTCCTTGCCCATCTTAACGGTACCCGAAGCAAGGTCGAGATTGTTGGCGCTGATAGCGTTGCCCACTTGCTCAAGGCTGATGCCGTAGGCGTCGAGTTGTTTTGGGTCGAGGTCAATGTATATGTATCTCTCGGGAGCGCCGCTCACCGTGATGTTGCCGATGCCGTCGATGCGGTTGAGCTCGTTGACTACGTTGTCGTTAAGAATGCGGTCCATACCCGAGTAACTCTCGGCGGCGGTGAATCCATAAACCATAATGGGCATTGCCGACGAGTTGAGTTTCAGAATCATAGGACGCGACACGCCGTCTGGCAGGTTGTCGAAAAGCAAGTCGACGTAAGAACGTATGTCGTTAAGGGCCTCGTCGATGTTTTCGCCCCATTCAAATTCGAGAGTGACGATAGACAGGTTGTCCTTCGATGTTGAAGTGATGTTTTTAAGACCGTCGACGGAGTTGAGCGAGTTTTCGATGATTTTGGTGATATTGGTCTCAATATCGCTGGCGTTGGCTCCGGCGTAGGTGGTCATCACAGTTACGTAAGGCGGGTCCATCTCAGGCATCTGGTCGATAGGGAGCCTGCTGAGCGAGAAAAGGCCCAGAATGATAACCGCCACGAAGATAAGTCCCGTGGTGATGGGTTTATTGATTGCTGTTTTATAAATTGCCATCTTTATTCTACTATTTCGAGGGTTGATCCGTCAACTAATCTTGCTTGTCCGGTGACTACCAGCATATCGCCTTCTTTGAGGTCGCCCGGGGTTACGGGAATGATTTCAATCTGGTCGTCAAAGCGTTGGCCTAAAGTTACAGCCACACGGCGGGCGCTGTTGCCGTCGGCGACAAACACATAGCGTTCGTTGCTGCCGGTCAGTTTCAGCACACTCTGATAGGGGACCACAATGGCGTCAATCTCGCCGAGAGCCAGCGTCGTGCGAACATACATACCTGGGCGGATCTTCTCACCCGGGTTGGGGATGCTCAGTTTTGCCTGGAAGGTGTGCGAAGCGGGGTCGATGGTGGGGTAAACAATCTCTATTGTTGCCGGAAACACCTTGTCGGGATAAATGTCGCTGTACACATTGACCTTCATACCCTGTTTAACCATCGGGAAATAACTCTCGGGGATGTTGATGATGGCCTTCAGGCGGCTTATCTGGCACAGCGTCAGTATCGGGGCGCCGGTATACATCTCGCCGTCCTCATAGTTCTTTGCGCTGATGACACCGCTGAATTGTGCTTTGACGAATGTGTTTTCGCTCTGGAAACGCTCGGTCTCGACCAGTTGGTCGTATCCTGCTTTCGTCTGGTCGTATACCTGCTCGCTTATGCTTCCCGAAGCCTTCAGCGCCGTAACGCGGTCCAGTTCGGTCTTCGTGCTGGCCAGGTTGATGCGGGTGGTGTTCAGCTGAGTCTGGTCCATACGCACCAGCATAGCGCCTTTGCTCACGCGGCTGCCGACCTCGACGTATATGTGTTCGATGTGGCCGGTGATGCTCGGCGAGATGTTCATAGTCTCATAGCCTTCCAGCGTTGAGGAAAGTTCCAGCTGTTTTGCGATACGCTGGCTTTTCAGTTCCTGCACTTTTACTTTTTCGGCCTCTTTTTTGGTCACAGTGGCCATTTTGGCGTCCTTCTTGCCACCTCCGCAGGCTGCCATAGTTGCGGCAGCAAGCACGATGACAGCGATTTTCAGAATTCTATTCATATAGTATTTTTTTAATTTTCTGTGAAAGGTTGTAAGGGTTTAAAAGGTTTAAAAGGTTTAAAGGGTTGA
>DBXH01000050.1:26443-72499 GCA_002309335.1 Bacteroidales bacterium UBA1217
GCACTCTCCGTTCTCCGTTTTCCGTTTATTTCCCCAGCAGGTTCTCCAGCGCCACCTCTGCACTTACCACGCTCATAACAGCCTGAATGTAATTGCTCTGGGCGGTGATGATGTCGGTGCTGGCGTTGGTTACTTCGAGGTTCGAAGCATGACCATATTTATATTTTTCGGTTGTGTTGTTGAACACTCTTTTCGTCACATCCAGATTGTCCTTCTGAATCTGGTAGGTCTCTATGGCGTTCACCAAGTCGTAGCAAAGTTGGTTGTACTGCACCTTGAGTCCGTCTTCGGCCTGTTGTTTGCTGTTGAGTGCGGCGGTGTAGTCAAGCTCGGCGCTTTTCACCTTTGCATATCTCGAGCCGCTGCTGAACAACGGCAGCGAGATGCTTGCGCCTATCATATTCGGCGGAGTCATATTGAATCCTTCATCCTTGCCGAAATATGTCTTTGCGCTGTATTGATAGTAAGCCGAAAGGGTAGGGGTGAAATCCATATACGCCATAGTCACGTTTCTCTTGGCAATCTGCTCGTTCTGTTGCAGCAGTTGGTAGTTATAGTTCTTCTCGATGTCGAATCCGCCAAGGGTCAGCTGGCCGAGATAGTTGATGTCGAGAACGTCGTCGAGCGGGGTGGTCAGCGCCAGTTTGCTGTTCACGTCGCTTCCGAGTTGCAGAATGAGAGAGTTGTAGAGCATCTGCAGCGAACGGCGGTTGGCGTTGATGCTGTTGCGCAGCGATGCCACCTGGACGTGAAGTTTGTCGGCCTGAATCTGTTCGGCGGCGCCGGCTCTCACACTTTCCAGTGTTGTCTGTTCCAGACGCTCCATATTAGCAAGGCTGCTGTCCAGGAGTCCCACGATGTCCTCCATCACCAGAATCGACACATATACGCTCTTCACTTGCGAGCGGATGTTCTGCTCGGTTTGTTTGTAGCTGATATCCACCATCTCCTTGGCAATCTTGTTGAGGATGATGCCAACAATCTGGGCGCCGGTCAGCGCCACAGATGCTGTTATGCTGAAAGTACCGCTCGGGTTCATCGGTATCACCGTCCCGCTGCTTTCGCTTTCGCTGCTGGCGGGTAGCGATATGGGCACCGGCACACCGCCTATCAAGATGGTGTCGGGAATCATCGAGCTGAAACTGCCGCTGCCGCCCATAACCATTTCATAGCCGCACATATTCTGGTAGTCGAAACCCGCTTTGATTTGCGGCAGCATCGAAGCGATAGTCTGCCATTTGGTGTATTCAGCCTTTTGCACATCCAGCGATGCGTTCTGCATTGTGTAGTTGTGCTCCACGGCATAGTCCTGCGCCTCTTTGAGCGACAGCCTCAAAGTCGTCTGTTCCTGAGCGCGGACAGATTGTAAGCTTATTGCCGAAATCATCAGCAACAAAACAACTCTACTAAAACTCCTGTTATATTTCATTTCTATCATTTATATCTTTTTCAATCCTTTCAAGCGAAGCGACCCTTTTCAACCTTCAAATATTTTTCTGAACCTCTTCTCGTTGCGGTCATATCTCTTGATCGCATCGATCGACAGCAGACCTCTCAGGTAAGTGAAAAACGACTCGCACAATTTGCTGTATACCTTGTCATCCGTCTCGATGTCGGTAACATTGTGGATGCCAGTCATAATGTAGAGGGCTATAAGGTCCAACGCAATTTCAATGTCCACGCCTTTACGCAGATCGCCTCGTTTTGCAGCCTCGTCAAACATAACTCTCAGCGAATCCTTAAACTGGGCGCCATACGATTTTACCAGCTGGGCGTTAAATGCGGGATAATAATCTTTGGCTTCGCTAAGTATGCGGTTGTAATGCAGGTTGGCCGAGGTCACCGTAGTGATGATGTAGAGCATCATCAGAAACGGATCTTTGCTGCGTTTGTACATCTCTTTTTGCATAAGATATATGGATTTGTGGACCTGTGTCAGGCAAGCCAATATCAGTTCGTCCTTTGACGAGAAAATTTCGTAGATCGTTCTCTTCGAGATATGCAAGTCGGAGGCAATGTCGTCCATCGTCACATTGCGGAAGCCCATACTGTTGTAGAGTTCAATAGCGCCATCGATTATTCTCTCTTTGGTATCTTTTGTTGCCATATATCTTTTTGCTTTTCAGTTCTTAATTCTTCTTTTCTCCCGGGATAGGGGTTATCGTCGACAGTTGCACTTTCATAATCACATCCTTGGCAACCTCGATTTGTGCATAACCGCCGCCGGTGCTGACGATGGTGCCGTGAATGCCTCCGGCGGTCATCACGCGGTCGCCTTTCTGCAAGCCGTTGCGGTATTTCTCCTCCTCCTTGGCTTTCTGCGACTGGGGGCGAATCAAAAACAGATAAAACACAGCGATCATTGCCGCAATCATAATACCGGTCTTCCATCCGGTCGAAATATCCAATAATATCATAGGTTTTGAGTTTTGGTTTTAAAGGTTATAAAGGTTTAAAAGGTTCGCTTCGCTTGAAGGGTTTTAAAGGTTAAAAAGGTTCGCTTCGCTTGAAGGGTTTGAAAGGTTAAAAAGGTTCAAAAGGTTCTCAGTTTTCAGTTTTCCGTTCTCCGTTTCCCTCCCCTCTCGGAGAGGGGTGGCCGCAAAGCGGCGGGGTGTGTTGCACTCTCAGTTTTCCGTTTTCCGTTCTCCGTTTTCAGTTCTCCGTTCTCCGTTTTCCGTTTTCTTTATCGCCATAGATAATACCACACTTCCGAATAGTATACCCAAAATCACGCCGAGCGACACCATAGTGCTGATATGCAAGCCAAAGAACTCGCCGGCAATCATCTTCACACCGATAAAGCAAAGCAGCACGCCCAACCCGTAGCGCAGCAGCCAGAAACGGTCGGCCACATCGCTCAACAGGAAGAACAGCGACCGCAGTCCCATAATGGCGAAGATGTTAGAGAAATATACTATATACGAATCAGTCGTAACCGAGAACACAGCGGGAATCGAGTCAACGGCGAATATCACGTCGCTGAACTCAATCACCAGCAGCACCAGAAACAGCGGTGTCATATAGCGCTTGCCGTCGATGGTGCTGAAGAAATTGTGGCCGTCCATCTGAGGCGACACCCTGAAGTGCTTCGATGCGAAACGCACCATAGGATGCTCCTCGGTGTTGATTTTCTCGTCGCCCTTGTCCTTGAACATCTTTATTCCGCTGAATATAAGTATCACGCCGAATACGGCCAGAATCCAGCTCAACCGAGTCACCAGCGCGCCCACGGCGAAGATGAAGAGGAAACGCATAATTATTGCTCCCAGCACACCCCAGAACAGCACGCGGTGGTAGTATCTCTTGTCGATGCCGAAACTGACGAAAATCATTATCATCACGAAGATGTTGTCTATCGACAGCGACTCCTCGAGGAAGTAGCCGGCCAGATACTGCTCCGCGACCTCGCGCCGGTAAATCGACAGCGCCGCCTCGAAGCTTCCCGCCTCCTGTATGGCCGCCAGCAATCCCGGCTGACCTTTGGCGTATGCCAGCAAGCCCTCCATATCGCCGATGCCGTGAACCCACTCGGCCCTGAATAGCAGCAGGGCGCCCATACCCAGCGCCAGCAGCACCCAGATGCCCGTCCACATAGCCGCCTCGCGGATGCCGATCACGTGGTCCTTCTTGTGGAATACGCCCAAATCGAGCGACAGCATCACCACTATAAATATAATAAATACAATGAAAAACAGATATCTAGTTATCATTTTTAATTCAGATTAGAACTTGCAAAAATACGAACAAAAAATCATACTGCAAAATATTTCTTTCATTCCAGTACCAGAATTGCGACCGCTAATATTATTTTTTTATTTGCCCTTGGGATACCTCTGGGTCAACCTTGGGTAATTGCATAAAATTGCTGATATATTTTTTATCTTTTCATAACTAACAATAAAACTACAGAGATGTCGTTAATTTTAAAATAAAGATAACATAGTTTGAGAAATGAAAGTAACAAACTACTATGTATGCTAAACTGTTTGTAAGTTTTTGGAAGATAGGTGCTTTTACCATCGGCGGAGGATATGTGATGATTCCGCTGATGGAGCAGGAAATTGTGGACCGCCGCAAATGGCTGTCGCGTGAGGAGTTCCTTGACTATCTGTCGCTGTCGCAGGCTATGCCTGGCGTGTTTGCGGTCAATATGGCCACCTGCATAGGACGACGGCTGGGCGGCTTTCGCGGTGTCGTGGCCGCTGTTGCGGGCAATATTATGATGCCTGTGGCGCTTATCCTGATGCTTGCTGTGTTCTTTAGATATTTCCGCGACAATGTGGTTGTCGAGCGCATTTTTATGGGTCTCCGCCCTGCTGTGGTGGCTCTGATAGCTGCTCCGGTGTTCCGTATGGCTAAGTCGGCCAAGGTGTGCTGGAGCAACTGCTGGATTCCTGTCGTGGCGGCGCTGCTGATATGGCTGTTGGGCGTGTCGCCGGTGTGGGTGATATTGGCAGCGATAGCAGGCGGCTTGCTCTATGGCTTCGTCGCCGAACGGCATAAGAAGGAAGGAGGGAGCCTGTGATTTTCCTTAAGCTTTTCTGGATGTTCCTCAAGATCGGCATCTTCACCTTCGGCGGCGGCTACTCGATGGTGGCGCTGATCCAGAACGAGGTGGTTGAGAAGGAGGGATGGATGACGGCTCAGGAGTTTACCGACATTCTGGCTATAAGTCAGATGACTCCCGGACCAGTGGGTATCAATACCGCTACCTATGCGGGCTATACCGCTGTTGTCAATATGGGTCTTCCGGTTTGGCAAGGCGTTGTCGGTTCGCTGTTGGCATCATTTGCAGTCATACTTTTGCCTGTTGTGGCGATGATGATTGTCTATGGCTATCTGTCGCGCCGCAAGGGCAATCCGCTAGTCGACAAGATGTTACAGGTGCTGCGTCTCACAGTGGTCGGCCTGATTGCCGCCGCCGCTCTGTTGCTTTTGACGCGCGAAAGCTTCGGCATACCCGGCCTTAACCTTCAGTTCATTACAAGCATACTGATTTTTGCCGCAGTCTTTTACTTTTCCCTGCGCCACCGTACCAATCCGATAATCCTTATTCTTGCCTCCGGCTTAGTAGGCTTGGTGGTATATTCCTTATAAAATGTATATAACTACAAAATAAACCCCTGAATCTTATATCTTTCTGTCGTGAAATCAATCAAACAAATACTAAAGAAAGGCTATGGACCTTCCTCCAGCCACACTCTTGGCCCCAACCGTGCAGCAACAAAGTTCCGCCAGCGCACCCCTGATGCTGTTCGTTATCGTGTAACACTTTACGGCAGCCTTGCCGCCACAGGCAAAGGACACCGTACTGACCGTGCCATCGCCGATGCCTTGGCACCCAAGGAGGTGGAATTCGTTTGGCGTCCTGACATCGTGCCAGAGTTCCATACCAACGGTATGTTCTACGAGGCTCTTGATGAACAAGGCAATGTCTTGAAGGACTGGACTATATATAGTGTTGGCGGCGGTCTTTTGGCCAACGAGAAAGAGAGTGAGGAAGGTCCCGCCGTTTATGAACTGTCGCATATTTCGGATATTCTAAAATATATTGAAAAAGAGGGGTTGACATTCTGGGAATATGTTGAGCGCCACGAGGAAGGCGATATATGGGAATATCTGATGGATATGTGGCAGACGATGCAGCAGACCATAGAACGCGGCCTTGGCAACGAGGGTGTCATCGAAGGAGGTCTTCACTTGCGTCGCAAGGCACGTCAGTATTTTGTCCGTGCATCGAGCTACAAGCCTTCGCTGCAGAGCCGTTGCCTAGTTATAGCGTATGCGCTGGCCACCAGCGAGTGCAACGCCGTCGGCGACACGGTCGTCACGGCACCGACCTGCGGCTCCAGCGGTGTGCTGCCTGCAGTGCTGTATCATCTGAAAAAGAACCACGGCTTTAGCGACAGCGAAATCTTGCGTGCACTTGCTACAGCCGCACTTTTTGCCAATGTAATAAAAACTAACGCCTCAATAAGCGGAGCAGAAGTGGGCTGTCAGGGCGAGGTGGGCAGTGCCTGTGTAATGGCCGCTGTCGCCGCCAATCAGCTTTTCGGCGGCAGCCCGCAGCAGATTGAATATGCTGCAGAGATGGCTATGGAACACAATTTGGGCCTTACTTGCGACCCAATGTGCGGCCTTGTTCAGATACCTTGCATTGAGCGCAACGCTATGGCCGCGCTGCGTGCACTGGATATCAACCTTTATGCTATGATGAGCGACGGCAAGCACATCATATCTTTCGACAAAGTCGTCGAGACGATGAAGAAGACTGGCCACGACCTGCCCAGCCTTTACAAGGAGACTGCCCTCGGCGGCCTCGCATTGCTCACGGAAGAGTAGAAGAGATGCTCAAGAAAAAGAATTAGAAACTCTGAAAATAGTGCTCAGCGTTGGAGTCGTGATATCTGCCGTAAGATGGGCAACAATATCATCGAAGATTTGGTGCGTCAAATTTTAGTCGCATAACACATACAAATCTTCCCTTGGGTTGAGGAACAGTATGGGGATATGGGCTTTGTTGACTATGGTGCGTTGTTCCTGCACGCCGATGAAGAACTCGAGTCCGTCTTTCTCTTTGGTGGTGACCGCAATGAGCATCCCGTAGTCGCTCTGGCTGGCGAAACGCAGGGCGTTGACATCCATATAGGTTGATTTCGACTCGATTATGTGGGGCTGAAAGGTGAGACTCAGTCCGCTGTAGAGCTTGTGCAGCTGGGTCATATTGGCGTACCATTTGCTGTGCAGGAACTGGTCTTTGTAGTCGTAGTAGAGTATGTGCATCGTGCTGCCGCAGAAACGCGGGAAGTAGCTGGACCAGATGAGTTTGTCTTTGCTCTCTTTCTTGAAGTCGATGGCGGTGGCTACGTTGAGCATCTGGCTGTCATCGTGCAGCGGTTCCTGTGCGGTGAGGTAGGCGGTGCGGCATTGGGCGAAGTTTTTCAGCACGTTCCTTTTGTGGAGCGGGCTGCGCCGACGGGCGCCGCGGTCGACCTGTGCAACGATAAGCACGGCATTCATCAGCGTGGGCAGCGCGTTGATGATGTCGAGGGTTTTGCCCTTCAAGGCGGCATAGGTGCATTGCAGTCCGCTGTGATGCGTCGTGGTGTTTGCCACAAGTTCCTGCAGCTTCGATTCCGCTTCCTCTGTGGATAGGGTGCTGTATTTAGGGTCGCATATATGGAGCAGGATAAGCCCTTTGCTGAGCTTGTGCGACATAAATGCTGCGTAGGAAAGAACGGTTTCGGGGCGCTCTATGTCGGCTAGGTAGGCTATTATGAATTGGTCTTTTTTCTCTTTCTTCTCTTTCTTCTCCATATTTAAAAACTCTAATCTTTAATCTTTAAACTTTAAACTCTAAACTTTATAACTATCTAATCAATGTTACATCGCCTTTGAACTGGGCTTTTTGTCCGTCGGCGCATTGTATGCGGCAGTGGTAGACGTACACTCCGGGCATACACCAGTTGTTCTTGTAGCGCCCGTCCCAGCATTGGGTGATGTCTTCGCTTTCATAGACTTTTTCGCCCCAGCGGGTGAAAATGGCTATATGGAACTCGCTGACCCACTCGCCTCTGAAACAAAGCTGGTCGTTGATGCCGTCTTCGTTGGGGGTGAATGCGTTGGGTATGAAGATATTGGGCTTGCCGCAACTGACTGAGATGCAGTTTATTTTGATTGAGTCGATGTAGGTGCACCCTATTGAGTCGGTGAGGGTTACGACGAAGATGGTTGAGTCTTCGAGTGTCGCTATCGGATTTGCCGAACTCGGGTTGTTGAGCAAATTGGAGGGCATCCACCAGTAGCTGCCACCCGGTATTTCGGTGACGTGCAGTCCGGTGCTGTGGCCGCTGAACACAAACGGGTCGTCGGCCCACACCTCGATGGAGTCGAACGAGTGTTGGATGCCGACGACAATGCTGTCGCTCACCTGGCATCCGTAGGCGTCGGTGACCACTACGACGGCTTTACCCTCGCACAGCGCTTCCGCCACCTGGCTCTCCTCGCCCGATGTCCAGATGTAGCTGTAGGGCTCGTAGCCGCCTTCGACAACGGCGGTCGCCTTGCCGCTGCATTTGTCGGGACAGGTGTTGCCCGAGAGGGTGATGTCGACGTTCATATCTACATTCTCAAGCACCTCGAGGGTGTCGTAATAGAGGCAGCCGTTGCTGTCGCTGACCTGCAGGATATACTGGCCGGGACAGAGGTTGGTGCGGTTGGCCGATGTGGAGCTGTCGTCGAGCCAGAGCAAGTTGTAGGTGGAATATCCCGTCACACTTACGTTTATGATGCCCGTGCAGGACTCGAGGCAGCGGATGTGAACTATGTCGGCGGTGATGGTCGGCGCAGCGGGGTCGGTGAGGGTGAAGTTGTTGGTGACCAGACAGCCGTTGGCGTCGCGGAAGAGGACTGTGTAGTCTGCTTCGCACAGCCATCCCATACTGTCGATGTTGCCCCAGCCGTCGCCCCAGTTGTATTGGTAGGGTGCAAGCGCGCTCCCTTGAAGCGGCACCACGCAGGCGCTGCCGTCACAACTACGGGGACAGCGGGGGTCGTTGAGCCTCAAACTGTCGACCACGCGGTAGAAATGCACCTGAAAGCTGTCGGTCCCGAAGCATCCGAGGGCGTCGTAGACATAGCCGTAAAGCCATTGCCCGTCGACGGGGACGAAGCTGTAGAGACCGGTGTCCATATTGCTGTTGATGGTGTCGCTGAAATCGCGGTTGGTGGACCATTGGAAGACGGGGTTGTCGTTGGCGCCACGCGCGGTGAGGTCTAATATGGTAGGTATGGAGCAGGTGACGGAGTCACCAATTATCCGCGCGTCGATCTCGCCGCCTATGATAACCTGTTCCAGCAGCTTGCCGCAAGGGGAGTTGTCGCCGGTAGTGATCCACAGCTGGTATACTCCGGGCTGTTCGGCCATAGGATTGGCTATGTTGCTGTCGCTCACCAAGCCTTGTACCCAGTGGTAGGTGAGTCCGGGCTCTGGATGCACGCCGATTTGAATCGGTGTCCCCGGGCAGGTGGAAAGGGTGTCGAGTGGCGGGACATTTGTGCCTCCGAGGATGGTGATGGTTTTCTCAATGGTGTCGCTGGTGCGGCATCCGTTGGGCATATAGGCTACCAGGCGAACGGTGTAGAATCCGGCGTCGGGATAGCTGTGCGTGGGGTTTACCGCCGTCGATGTGGTGCCGTCGCCAAAGTCCCACAGGTAGCTTGCGCCGCGTCCAGTATTGTGGAATGTTATTATTGTGGGGTTGCAGCCGGAACTGCGGGTGTAGTTGAACTCAGCCACGGGAAAGTCGTTGGTGAGGCTGAGGCGGAAGATGGCGTTGTTGCAGTTGCTGCTGCAGTTGTTGTGCTGGCTGTAGGCGTCTGTGGTAACGGGGAAGTTGTCGCTGCCGCCGCAACTGGCGCAGACCGACTGATAGATTGTGCCCAGCCGGTCGAAGCGGCTAGTGCCGCCGTCCACGTGGTCTTGTCCGTTGCGATAGCCGCTCTCGCTGTCGTGCTGCTCGCCAAAGAAGGTGGCGTAAACCAGATTGTTGGCGTCGATGTCGAGCGCCATAATGTAGAAATCCTGCCCGTCGGTGGTCGACTGGTAGGCGTCGGGCGTAACGGTCATTCCCGTTGTGCCGTGCGTGCCCCACGGATAGTTCACTCCGTTGAAGGTCAAACCTAGGAATATCCTTCCCCAGCCGCTCAGGTATATGCGGTTGCAGATGTCGACGGCAAAGGCTGTGGGGGAGATGTTGGGCCCGTTGGCGTTTACGTCGCCTGTGCCGAATACGGTGCTCCATCTAAGGCTGTCGAGGAGGGGACTGAATCGCGCCAGCATCTGCCCGCTGTTGGGCACATTGTAGTTGGCGTTGTATATCAAGGTGCTTCCCGTGGCTTTGGTCTGGCCGAAGATGAAGATGTCGTCGGTTTTCCCGCAGCGCACAAAATAGCACTGGTCGTATGCGCTCGAGCCAAAGTAGGTTTGGGCCATCAGCGTTTTGCCATAGTAGGATATCTTGGCTATGAATCCGTCGGCCGAGCCGCCTCGGTAGTAGCGCCGGTATGCGTCGGGTGTGGTGTTGAGGTTCATCGAGTTGGTTCCTCCGCACACCACGATGTTGTAATCCTTGTCGCAGTCTATGGAGTAGATGGCGTCGTCGCGGTTGCCTCCAAGATAGGTGCTCCATATCAGATGCGAGAGATTATAGTCGATCTTGAACACCACGCCTTCCTGCCGCCCGCGGCTGTAGGGCTGGATGCATCCTTCGGTGACGGGGAAATTGACCGAGTATGTCGTCGAGCCGACATAGATGTTGTTCATATCGTCGGTGATGATCTCGCCTCGCGCTCCGTCGCCGTAATTGAAATAGAGCGAGTCGTTGCCGATCGATATCGTGCTGTAGTCGAACGAAGCTCTGTAGTTGAGTCCGTCGTTGCCGCTGCCGCCGATATATGTCGATGCCTGCAGCTCGCTGCCGTCGCTGCTCAGCCGACAGACGAAGATGTCCGACCCGTTAGGGAAATTGATGTCGGGGCTGCCCTCGTATTGCAGCGATGTGCCGCCGTTGAATGTGGTGTCGTATGCGTTGGGGGTCACGGGAAAATTAGGGGAGCCCGTGGTGCCGAAAATCACCAGCTCGTCGAAATTGTTGACATACATACTGTGGGGCATATCCGCAAACTGGCCGCCCAGATAGGTGGCATAAAGGCGGTGTGAGCCGTTGGTGTCGAACTTGAAGATGCCTATGTCGCAGTAGCCGTTGAACGTCGAGTCGTATGCCCCCAGCGACACCGGATAGTGCGGACCGAACACAAGCCCCGAGGTGTAGGTGTTCTTGTAGGAGTCGAAACAGCCCGTAGTGCCCCAGTTGTCGGCCGTCGAGCCTGTGTAGGTCGAAAAGTGAAGATAAGGGTCGATGATCAACGCCCGCGTTGTATCATACTCGCCCAGCTTAAATGTAATAGTATACCGTTCTCCGTTTTCCGTAGCCTCCCCTCTTGGAGAGGGTGAAGAAACATCCAGTGAATGTTTCGATAGCGAAGCGGAGAACAAATCGTGCAAAGGCCGGGGTGTGTCGCACTTTCCGTTCAACACAAATTCCGCATCAACCTCCACCTGTTTCCCGTCAACCACCTGATAGGCATACGGTCTCAGCTCAACAACATCGACCACCGAAGTCCTGATGACGATGTTTCCGCCTTGCAGCTTCACGCCATCCACACCGTCGTAGCTCATCGCTATCTTGTCGGGATTGGCGCCGGGATGCACGATGAAGTCATATTTCATTGCGTTGCTCGCGGTATAGACCTTCATATCGATACCATCATACAAGTCCTTGTATATCAGTGAGCCGTATACGCCTACGTTGGTCGCCCACCGTGAGCGGTCGTTGCCGATAAAATAATTCTCGCGGCACAACTCCTTTTCGTCTCCCGCAACCGTTCCGCAGCTGCTGCCCACAAAATGCATCCGGTAGCTGTGTTGACGATAGCGCCTCTTGAGGCTCCGCTCCGACTTGCGGTGATTCAGGTTGTCGTTCTCGGGATGCTGCACGACGAAAGTGAAGCAGTCGCGCTCTGCAAAAAGCGTTATTCCGCCCATCATCGAGCGATATAGCACCTGTTTCTCCCATTGTCCCTTGTTCTCCGAAAATAGAATCCTCCTGCCCGTACCGAGCGTATCACGCTCGTTGCGTGCCTGCAACAGGTTGCAATACAACAGAATGGTCAAGAAAATCAAGACCTTGGACAATATGGAATTCCATTTTTTCACGACTGCAAAAATACGAAATTTTTTTTAAATATGAACAAATAAATAAATTATTAGGATTTTACCTTGAACGGAGATTATGCTCTCCGCCATTGGTGAAAAAAAACTGACATTTTGTCAGTTTTTTTTCTTGGATTCTGTTTTTTTGTGTAATTTTGCATTCCGATATGATTGACCAGGAAACCATACAACGCATTATGGATGCGACTCGTATAGAGGAAGTCATCGGCGAATTTGTGTCGATGAAACGGCGCGGGGCGAACTATGTCGGCTGCTGCCCTTTCCACAACGAGAAGACTCCATCGTTCTCCGTCTCGCCGGCCAAAGGCATCTACAAGTGCTTCGGCTGTGGCGAGAGCGGCAACACTGTGGGTTTCCTGATGAAGCACGAACACTATACCTATCCCGAGGCATTGCGCTGGCTGGCAGCGAAATACAATATCGAAATTGTCGAGGAGGAGCTGACCGACGAGCAGAAGGAACGCAACAACGAACGCGATGCGTTGTTCCACGTGTCGGAGTTTGCGCAGAAGTATTTCGCCGACTTGCTTTATAACGACGAGATGGGAGCCGCTGTGGGACTGAGCTATTTCCACAGCCGTGGGTTGACCGACAATGTGATAAAGGCTTTCGGACTCGGTTATTGTCTGGACCAATGGGACGCCTTTACGAAGCACGCCCGCTCGAGCGGCTACAGCGACAATGTGCTGCAGAAAACGGGATTGTCGATTTTCAAGGAGGACGGTAAGGTCTACGACCGCTTCCGCGATAGGGTAATGTTCCCGATTTACAGTGTGTCGGGACGAGTGCTGGGCTTCTCGGGACGCATTTTGCAGAAGGAGAAGAGTCCGGCTAAGTATGTCAACTCGCCCGATTCGGAGATATTCTCGAAAAGTCATATTCTCTATGGCCTCTATCAGGCAAAAAGCGCTATCTCGAAACTGGACAAATGCTACCTCGTGGAGGGCAATATCGATGTGATCTCGATGTTCCAGTCGGGCGTGGAGAATACGGTGGCGTCGTGCGGAACCTCGCTGACCATTGAGCAGGTGCGCCTGATGAGACGCTACACGAAGAATATCACGGTGCTTTACGACGGCGACTCTGCCGGCATCAAGGCTGCTTTCAGGGCGGTGAATATGCTTTTTGAGGAGGGTATGCACGTACGTGTGGTGCTATTCCCCGACAGCGAGGACCCAGACAGCTATGCCCAGAAATACGGCTCGGCTAAGTTGCAGGAGTATCTGGCTGAAAACGAGTCGAATTTTATCCTCTTCAAAACCAAGGTCCTGGCTCAGGATATTAAGGGCGACCCGATTAAGAAGGCGGAGGTGCTGGGCGACATTGTGAGGACCATTGCGCTGGTGCCTGACTTGATGGAGCGGGCGGAATATGTGAAACAGTGTGCCTCGCTGCTGAAAATTCCGGAGGAGACTCTACAGAACGAACTGGCTAAAACGTTGAACCGCAAGTTGTATGAGGCTATGAACCATAAGCCTGACCCGAACGACAAGGACATTAGGGATACGGAGAGCGGAGAGACACACCCCGGCCTTACGGCCACCCCAATAGAGGGGGAAAGAACGGAGGACGGAGGCGAAGCCAAAACGCGGCCCGTTGTAACTCCTTTCTCGCTGAATCCGGCGCAAAGTCAGGAAAACAAGATTGTGAGTCTGCTGCTCAACTATGGCGACCAATGGCTCGAGTTTGAAAGCAAGAACGACAAGGGTGAGCCTCAGGTTGAGAAATGCACTGTGGCACAGGTGATTGTGGGCGACTTGCTGGAGGACAGACTTACGTTCGATGATGCTGTGTGCCAGCAAATCTTCAACATCTACGCCGAGCGCATCAATAACGGGGATTCTGCGGTCGACACTCAGATTTTTGTGACCAGCGAGGATGAGATGATGCGCGAACGGGCGGTGGCTATGATGATGACCGACTACCACGTGAGCGATAAATGGAAGGATAAGATGATTCACGTCCCTTCGCAGCAGGAACGTTTGAGAATGGATGTGGAGGAATCGCTGCTTACGCTGAAACTGAAAAAGTTGGATCTGAAAATCGACGATATCGACAGGCAGTTTGCTTTCGTCGATGATGACGATGAAAAGCTGATGCTTGTGGCTCAGAAAATGTCGCTCATCAAGGTGAGACGGCAACTGGGCGAGGCTCTCAACAGGGTGATATCTTGATTTTATATTAACTGTAACCATAAATGTATTAAAACCTTTAAAACCTTTAAAACCTTTCAAACCTTTAAATATACAAAAAGTGGATATTCAGACAGTTAAAAACAGATACGATATTATTGGCAACGATCCTAAGCTTGTGCTGGCCATCAACAAGGCTATTCAGGTGGCTCCGACCGATTTGTCGATTCTTGTCACCGGCGAAAGCGGTGTGGGTAAGGAAATTTTTGCTCGAATGATTCACGACAACAGCACCCGCAAGCACAAGAAACTGGTGTCGGTCAACTGCGGCGCTATACCGGAAGGAACTATCGAAAGTGAACTTTTCGGTCATATTAAGGGCTCGTTTACAGGTGCCGACAAGGATAGGAAAGGCTATTTTGAGGAGGCCGACGGAGGAACAATTTTCCTCGACGAGGTTGGCGAACTGCCGCTGGCGATGCAGGTGAAGCTGCTGCGTGTGCTTGAGAACGGCGAAATAATCCCTGTGGGTTCGTCGAGCGCAAGGAAAATCAATGTGCGTGTCGTAGCCGCTACTAATGTCGACTTGCTTGCCGCTATCCGAAAAGGTCATTACCGCGAGGATTTGTATTATCGTCTGAATCAGATTTCTATAGCGATTCCTCCGCTGCGTGAACGCAAGGATGACATCATTCTCCTGTTCCGCAAGTTTGCCTCGGATGTGGCTGAGAGATACAAGATGCCGCTGCTGCAGCTGAGTGAGGACGGACGGCAGTACTTGATGGATTATCCGTGGTACGGTAATGTGCGCGAATTGAAGAATGTCACGGAGCAGATTGCTGTCGTGGAGACGGAACGGCTCATAACACGCGATATTCTGATGAACTATATCCGTTTCGTTCCTGACGAGAAGATGCCTGTGCTCTTCCAGCCGGATTCGGTTTCGGCCAACAGTATCTCGGATCGCGAACTGCTGCTCAAGGCTCTCTCGATGGGGCAGATGATCAACGAAATGCGCGCCGAAATCAACAACCTGAAGCAGATTATCACGTCGCTGGCTCATCAGGGTATGCCGCTTCACGCTGGTATCACACCCGATGGCGGATATATTGATTCGGAAAAGTATTATCAGCTTGGGAGTCAGTCGCAGATGCAACACCAGCCTTATACCATCCGCACTTCGGCACCCGATGAGGATGTGGAGTTCCAGGATTCGGAAATCGTTGAAAATGAACCTGTGTCTCTCTTTGAGCGTGAAAAGATGGCTATTGAGCGTGCTTTGGAGCGCCATAGGGGACGTCGCCGTCAAGCAGCAGCCGATTTGGGCATCTCGGAACGTACGCTTTACCGCAAAATCAAAGAATATGGTATTGAATGAGGTTTGTTTTTTTATTTTTATGTATTTTTGCAAAATAAACAAATAATCAAATTCTGATATAAATATTTTGTTTTTAGACATATATACATATTATTAACGCTTGCTTCAACGAAGATTTTTTGAAATATGGAATTAGAGACAATACAGATAACATTACCTTCGTCCAAAAGTCTTTCAAACCGTTGGTTGGTTCTCGACTATATGTCGCGTACTGGTATTAAGATAAAAAATATTTCATCATCAAATGACACTCAGCAACTTGGACGCCTGCTTCACCAGCTGAAGGGTGGGAGGCGTCACAATTTTGACTGCCGCGATGCCGCCAGCGTCGCCCGTTTTATGATGGCTCTGCTTGCCGTTACTCCGGGCAACCATACGTTGACCGGCTCGGAACAGCTGTGCCGCCGTCCTATGGGTCAGCTTATCGATGCGCTGAGAAAAGTGGGATGCACTATTGAATGTACTGGCGAAGAAGGCTGCCTGCCTGTTAAGATAGAGGGCTTTGTGCCAGCTGCTCAGCGTATCGTGATTGATTGCTCGGTGTCGAGTCAGTATGCATCGGCTCTTCTGATGGCGTCGGCTACTATGCCTCAGGGCGGTATGGTCGAACTGGTCGGGGCTCCTGTTTCGGAACCGTATATCGATATGACTCTTAAGGTTATGGAGCAAGCCAAGGTGCAGTGGTGTCTGAAGGGCAATCCTCCTACGTATCACGTGGAGCATTCCATTCCGCAATGTGATGTTGTGTCGATTGAAAAAGACTGGTCGTCGGCTTCTTATTTCTTTGAGGCGGTTTCGTTGCTGCCGGATGTTCCTGTCCGTCTGCCAGGCTTGGCTCGCGAAAGTCTGCAGGGCGATCAGGCTGCGCGCGAAATCTTTACGCAGCTGGGGCTTTCTGTTAATCAGTTGGAACAGTCGGTAGAATTGAAACGCGAGAAACCTATGGCTACCAGTTTTGAATGGGATTTTACTGCAACTCCTGACCTTGTACCAGCGGTGGCTGTTACTTGTGCCGCTCTTGGTATTGAGGCTAAACTGACGGGCGTTTCTACTTTGCAATACAAGGAAAGCAATCGCTTGGAGAGTATTTCGTCGGAATTGAAAAAGTTGGGTCGTGAGATTATGGTTGAGGATGGTGTGATGATGATTCCTGCCGGCGAGCCGTTTACGAAAGAGAATATGCCTACGGGCGAACCTATCGACGCCCACGGCGACCATCGCATCGCAATGGCATTTGGCGCTTTGAAGGTTATCAATCCTGCGCTGACTGTAGACACACCCGACGTTGTTGCTAAGTCGTTCCCCGATTTCTGGAAGATGGTCGACAGACTGATTTTGTAGTAACTCAACAATTATCATAAAAACAAAAAGGGGCTTCGGAAAGGCTTTGAGATGTGTATTTGTGGTTCTCTAAACAGCATCTCAGGTTGTAACTCTTTCGAAGTCCCGGTTGTTTTTCAGTTTTTACGTCTGAAAGGAACCGAGTTCCCCTTTTTGACAAAATAACAAACAATTGTTTAGTACTATTTCTTGCAAAAAACTTGCAAAATATTTTCGGTTTTTTTTCGGTCTACCCAATTTATTTCATCATAGCGTTTTAGCCAGGTGATTTGCTTCTTGGCGTATTGCCACGTGTGGTTTTTGATGTTAGTGACTGCTTGCTGTAGGGTGGATTTGCCGTCGAGGTGGTCGAATATTTCCTTGTAGCCGACGGTGTTTAATGTGTTGAGTGTACGATAAGGGAGCAGGGATTGGACTTCGTCGAGGAGTCCAAGTTTCAGCATCGTTTCTACTCGCTGATAGATGCGCTCTTTCAACTCGTCGCGGTCGGAATAGAGTCCGATTTTGACTATCTCAAACGGACGCTGGGGAAGTTCTTTGTTGATGAATTTGCTGTAAGGCTGACCTGATGTGTATATTACTTCCAGAGCCCTTTGGATTCGTATGGGGTTCTGTTGGTCAACAACGGCGTGGTATTCAGGGTCGAGTTGCCGTAGTTCGTTAAGCAATTCCGGCAGGTATCCGTCGGCAATCTTTCCGCTCAGTTCGGCACGTAGCTCGGGCGTGGGGTCGGGCAGGAAGTTGATTCCTTTACATAGTGCATCGATATATAAACCCGAGCCTCCAACGGCAATGGCGTTGTCATTGGAGGCAAATATTTTGTCGATGACGGCGAGAGCATCGTGCTCATAGTCATAAACATTGTAGGGGGATGTGACTGAGCGGCAGGCAATGAAATGATGTTTTGCAGCGTGTAATTCCTTAAGGCTTGGCCGTGCGACACCTATGTTAAGTTCTTGATAAAACTGTCTCGAGTCGCACGAAACGATTTCCGTCTGCAACTCTTGTGCCAGCTTGATGGCGGTGGCCGTTTTGCCGATGGCGGTGGGACCGACTATGACGATGAGGCGTTTCATTGTTCGCTTACCGGTTGTTTCTGACCTGTAACTGGTGATAGCCCTAGTTTTTCACCCATTTCAAGCATCATCTTCCAGGCGGCTTCACGTTCGTTGGGTATTGCCCCGTCGAGGATAGCATCTTTGATGGCGTCTTTGATTGTACCTATTTCTTGACAGGGTTTGAGCCCGAAGGTCTGCATTATGTCGTTGCCGCTTACGGGAGGCTGGAAGTTGCGAATGCGGTCTTTCTCTTCTAGTTCAACAAGCTTTTGACGTACAAGCTTATAGTTGTCGCGGAAGCGTTTTTTCTTTTCTTCTTTCTTAGAGGTTATGTCTGCTTCGCAGAGCAGCATCAGATCGTCTATGTCGTCACCAGCTTCGAACAGCAGGCGTCTTACAGCTGAGTCGGTGACAATATCTTCCGAGATAACTATTGGCCGCAGATGGAGGAGAACAAGTTTTTCGACATATTTCATCTTGGCGTCGAGCGGTAGGCGGAGGCGTTTGAAGATGCGTTTGACCATCTGTGAGCCTTTGACTTCGTGTCCGTGAAAGGTCCAGCCTGTTTTTTCGTCGTAGCGCTTTGTGGCGGGTTTGCCGATGTCGTGGAGCATAGCGGCCCATATCAGCCATAGGTTGTCGCTTTTCTCGGCAACATTGTCAACAACTTCGAGTGTATGGTAGAAATTGTCCTTGTGAGCTCGTCCATCGATGGTCTCCACTCCTTTCAGTTTTGAGAATTCAGGAAAGAATATCTGCATTAAACCGGATTTCTGCAACAGCTTGAGTCCTACGGAGGGTCGAGGAGATAGGAGTATCTTGTTGAGCTCGCTGGTAATGCGTTCTTGAGATATGATTTTCAGCCGGTCGGCGTTGTTGCAGATGGCTTGGAAACAGTTTCCCTCGATAGTGAAATTAAGCTGGGATGCGAATCTTATGGCGCGCATCATCCGAAGTGGGTCGTCTGAGAATGTGATACTTGGTTCGAGAGGTGTACGAAGAATACCGTTGTTTAGGTCGCGAATGCCGCCAAAGGGGTCTACTAATTCGCCAAAACGACTGGCGTTGAGGCTGACAGCCATTGCATTGACGGTGAAATCGCGTCGGTTCTGGTCGTCTTCGAGTGTGCCGTCTTCGACTATGGGCTTGCGGCTGTCGTGGCTGTAGGACTCGCGGCGGGCGCCGACGAACTCGACTTCCCAGTCGATGCCGTCGGAATTGTAATGAATCTGTGCTGTGCCGAAGTTGCGGTAAACATGAACTTCGGTGTGCGGACCTATACGTTTGGCCACCTCTTCGGCAAGAGCAATGCCGCTCCCAACACAGACAACGTCGATATCCGAACAGGGACGCTGGAGGAAATAGTCGCGCACCACACCGCCTACAGCATAGGTTTCCAGCTGCATAGAGTCGGCAACTTCACCAATTAGTTTATATATAGGATGCTCAAGGATAATGTCCATTGTCTAATCACTTTTCACTAATCACTTGTTAGTGTGTGTCGAAGTCTTTTTGACCGGCAAAGTTGCCGTTTTCGTCGTAGAACTCCCAGATGTTGGCGCGTTTGCCGTTGATGTAAAAACCTCTAAAATAGGGAACTCCGTTGTCACGATACGAGTTGTATGCGCCGTTTTCAATACCTTGCGAATAATTAGCCTCGAGCATTTTCTGTCCATTTGCATAATAGAATTCCCAACGGCCTTCTTTCATACCGTTAACAACAAGTCCTTTGGTGTTAATTGTGTAGTTCTCATTGAATTGGAATCGCATCTCGGTGTTGTCTTTATAGTATGTTACCGACAGGGGGCGGTGCTCGGAGGTAAAATCAAGAACAGCCATTGAATCATATTTGCCTGAGTAGAAATCCTCGCCTTTTTCGTTGTAAAACTTCCAGTCGTTGCCTATGGAGTCGTTATGGTCGAAATTGCCTTGCGCGTGGAGATTCCCGTTTTCGTAGTAGAATTTCCAGTCACCGGTGGGTTTGTCGTCAGCAAAATGCTTTTCGTACATCAACTTGCCATTCTCATAATACATTTTTTCGCCAATACGGATTAGTTCGCCGTTTTTACCGTCGACAACGGTGAAGACCAACTTGGGTGAGCCGTCCTTGTATGTAGAATAGACGGCATCGTATGGTCTGTTGCAAGCGTTAAAAAGCATTGCTGTCGAAGCTATTGCTGCTAAAATATATGTTTTTATTTTCTTCATTATTGGTTGTATTATTTCTTTTTATAGTCCTTTGAGCGGTTGAACGACTTTATTCGAGTCATTGGTCGCAAGAATTAACTAGTTTTTCGGCAGCAGAGTAAGCGCTCACCTTGTTTTCAAGTATTTCTTTGCGAATCTGCTCGATCCGCTCCTCCATACCAGGTTGATTGTAGAAACGCTCTTTCAGGGTGTTTTCTATCGTTTCATCGAGGATGCGCAGATTCTGCTCCTGACGTTTGTGGTAGAAGTAACCATTCTGCTTGGTAAATGCTACATATTCAAGCACGGTATTCCATATTTCCTGCAAACCCATTTTGCTGTAGGCCGAGCAAAGCACCACGGGCACGGTCCATTGCGAGTCGGGCATAGGAAACAGATGCAGCGCGTTGCGGAATTGCTGGGCGGCAAGTTTGGATTTGTCTATGTCAATGTCGCTTTTGTTGATGGCAATCATATCTGCCATTTCCATAATGCCACGTTTGATGCCTTGCAGCTCATCACCGGTGTTGGCAAGTTGTAGCAGGAGGAAGAAGTCGACCATCGAATGGGCTGCAACTTCCGACTGACCTACGCCTACGGTTTCCACGATGACGGTGTCGAATCCAGCGGCTTCACACAAGATGATGATTTCACGTGTTTTACGAGCTACACCGCCAAGAGAGCCTGCTGACGGGGAAGGACGTATGAAGGCATTGGGATCGGTGGATAGTTCTTCCATACGAGTCTTGTCGCCAAGAATACTGCCTTTTGAACGTTCGCTGCTCGGGTCAATGGCAAGAACGGCAACTTTATGATTTAGAGCGGTAAGCATTTTGCCAAGAGCCTCTATGGTGGTGCTTTTGCCTGCGCCTGGGACACCGGTGATACCCAGTCGGACGGATTTGCCGGAGTGGGGCAGGCATTGTTCTATAACCTGTTGCGCTTTTGTGCGATGGTCGAAACGGGAACTTTCCACCAGCGTGATGGCGCGCGACAGCATCACACGGTCACCGTGCAAAATACCATCCACCATTTCCTCAACAGAAGGCTCTGAACGCTTTTTTATACGCATATTTTCGAGGTAAAAATTGCTGATTTGCTCAGGCTGTTTCACCCCTTCCTGCACGTTCAAAGCACTGTCGTATTCAAAATTTGAATATGTTTTCTTGTCTTGTTCGTTCATCATAGCGCATTGACAGTTAAGATATTATAGTGATATTGGTAATCAATATCAGACTACAAAGATAAGATTTTTTTGAAAAAATTTTGTCACATATTAAAATTTGTGTACTTTTGCACCCGATTTCACNNGGTTAGAGCGTCGGATTCATAACCCGGAGGTCATGAGTTCAATTCTCATCCCCGCTACCAAGAGGGTCTCCAAACGAGACCTTTTTTGTTATATCAAAACCTAATCCGATAAACTATAAACAATTATCTTTGCTCTACATACACATTCCATATTGTCATCACAAATGCACCTATTGCGCCTTCTTTTCGGTGGCGCGCGGTAGGAATGTTGACGAATATATTGATGCCGTATGCAAGGAATTAAATGAACGCAGTACGAACAATCCTGTTCGCACCGTCTACTTTGGCGGCGGTACCCCGACGGTATTGAGCGTTAATCAGTTAGATAGAACTGTTGGAGTTATTCGCGACAATTTTGATTTGAGTCAGTTGGAAGAGGTGACCATCGAGGCTAACCCTGAAAATCTTGTGCCTGAATATCTTGAAGGACTTGCAAAGATGAGCTTCTTTAACCGTATAAGTATTGGAATACAATCATTTTCAGACGGCGAATTGAAGATGCTCAACAGGGCGCATACCAGCACGCAGGCTTTTAATGCTGTGCGCAATATTGCTGATGCAGGATTCGACAATGTGTCGATCGATTTGATGATGGGACTGCCACACCCATATAGCGTTGGTATACAGCATAGTTTGAATCGTCTTGACGAGCTCTTGCCTTTGGGTGTAATAAAGCATCTGTCGTGCTATGAATTGACTGTGGAACCAGGCACTATGCTTGAACGGCAGTTGAAAATGTCTCGTCTGCAGATGTGTGAAGATGAGGAACTTTCATTCCAGTATGATTGTCTGATGAATTGGTGCGTCAAGAATGGATTTGAACAATATGAGGTCTCTAATTTTTGCAAGCCGGGATTCCATTCACGTCACAACAGTCGCTACTGGAATCGTACGCCTTATATAGGGATTGGTGCTGCCGCGCATTCGTTCGACGGCTGTTGCCGACGCTGGAATAAGGCTGATATCGAGGGCTATATCAGAGGTGCCGACAATGGTTCAATCCCATACGAGAAGGAACTGCTTACGCCTGCAGATGCCTTTAACGAATACATTATGACGGCATTGCGTACAGTAAGAGGTATAGATAAGACTATGTTGGCATCGCTGGTATCTGCGTCCTGCCTTTCCGATTTCCAATTAAAAATAAAAAAGTTTATCAGCATGAGGCTGGTCGCCGAAAGTGACACGCATTATGCACCTACTCCGAAGGGTCTTCTGCAGGCCGATGGTATTGCGGCTTCGTTGTTTTTGTAGTTGTTATCCTTGGGTCAACTCTGGGTCAATTCTGGGTCAACTCTAGGTCGCCTCTGGGTCATCTTTGGCTCAACGATGTGCCGCAGATTACACCTCCGCAGCTATCGTGCGATGCGCCTGTTACGGAGGCGAGGGTGTTGTTCTTGCCGTTGAGTCTTAGGTAGGCGAGAAAAGCAAAAATGACTGCTTCTTTGAAATCGACGATACGCGAGTCGACATTCTCAATCTCTATGTTGCCTATTTTTTCCTTGAGTCGTTCGAGGAGAAACTGGTTGTTGGCGCCGCCGCCGGTGATGAGCACTTTGTGTGTGTCGGTACCGCTGTGGAGTATGGCTTCGGCAAGGCGGATGGCTATATGTTCTGTAACGGTGCGTAGCAGATTGGCCGGAGGCAATTCCTCGAATGGGGCGAGTTCAGGTAGGAAACGTTGCTCAAACCATTCCTTACCGAGAGTCTTTGGTGCTGGAACGCGGTAGTATTCAAGTGTTTCAAGTCGGGCGAGCAAGGCGGTGACTATTTCACCTTGGCGGGCTGTTTCACCACCGGCGTCGTAGGTGAGTCCTTGTTTGCCTGCAAGGTGGTTGAGGGCCATATTGCAGGGTGATATGTCAAATGCTATGCGTTGTCCGTCCACTTCGTATGATATATTGGCTATGCCGCCTAGGTTGATGCAACAGTCGTATTCGCCAAAGAGAAGGCGGTCTCCAATTGGCACGAGAGGAGCTCCTTGACCGCCAAGTGCGACATCTAGGCGTCGGAAATCGTATACTACTGGAAGTCCGGTGACAGCGCTAATGGCGTTGCCATCGCCGATTTGTGCGGTGAGTCTTCGTTCGGGCTGGTGGAATATGGTGTGCCCGTGTGAGGCTATGCAGTCGACTCGACCATCGTATCTGTTGCGGAACTCGTTGATCTTCTCTCCAAAATAGTGTCCTAGTTCAACATCGGCAAGGGCATATTCTTCCGCCGAAGCCTGTGGAAGTTCTTCAAGACGTTTGTGCCACGCGGCTGGGTAGGGGATGGTTTCAGCTGCTAAGAGCTGGAAGTTGTTGTCGTTGTTGAATTCGCAGTATGCGATGTCAAGTCCGTCGAGCGAGGTGCCCGACATTAGTCCGATAATATACATTTGATGAAGTATTCGTTGAATATTTTGACACCTTTTTGATTGAGGTGGTCGTCGTCAAAGAAGCAGGTGGTGTCGTCGAGCAGCGACAACAGCCGTTGGTCCTCGTTGAGATTCAGATATTCCGAACCATAAACCAGCGAACGCATTTTCTTCTCAAAATCGGCGTGGTTGGTGTACGACTGATAGCGGTTGCGCGTGCAAGGCACCTCGACAAGCAGAAAGGGTGTGCTGTGGTAGTTAAGTAACCAGAGACACAGTTCGAGGAATTCCATTTGGTCGTCGCGAACCTCTATTGTCTTTGTTTTGAGCGAAATGGGTTTGTAACAGTAGGGAGTGACCTCCACATATCCACCTTTGATGTATTTGAAGTCAACATTGATTGATGTGTCGCCGCTTTGGGTGTCGACGTTGATAATGCTGTCGCCGAGGGGGAAACTGCCGGTATGGAGTTTATGATCCATAAAGCTGCAACACATAGTGTTGAACACGCGCAAACTTTTCTGTCCCAATGCCATATCGCGCATCGAGGCATCTATGCGGGTGTTTGAGATAATGTCAATGGCCGACTCGTCGCCGTCGTTCTCCATTATGTCTGGATGAACCTCAATGACAACCAGTCGGGGATGCAAATTTCGCAGATAACGTCCAAGCAAGGCGTATGTCTGTTTGGGGGTTTGATTGCTGCTGCCGAGGTTGAAGCTTTGGTAACCGGCGGAGTCGAAAAGGCGTGTGTCGAAAGTGCGGTAGCAGTGGGAGGAACCGATAAAAAGCAAGTCGATGCCGTTGTCCATACAAAGTTTGTCGGCTTCCTCCAGCCGCAATCCCATCATACCGTAATTGTTAGGGATGTATTTTACATTGGATTGAAATCCAGCGCGTCCAATCGCCCATACCGTCGGCAAATAAAGCAATGTGCCGATAGCTAGAAAGGCGGCGATATGGAGCAGAAAACGTTTCATTTCGGGTTGCAAAGATACGAATTTTTATGAAAAGTGATGATAATTCAAAAAAAAAGATTATCTTTGCAAATTCGTTTATAATAAAAAATAGATAAAAAATTAATAAATATATTTAAAAATGAAGAAGATAATCAACACACCCAAGGCACCTGCAGCCATTGGTCCTTATAGTCAGGCCGTTCTTGCAGGTAACACACTCTACATTTCGGGTCAGATCCCTATCAACCCTGCCACCAAGGAGGTTCCTGAAGGCATCACCGCTCAGACTGAGCAGGTTATGCAGAATATCAAGGCTATTCTTGACGAGGCTGGTTTTACATTCCAGAATGTGGTGAAGAGCACCTGCCTGTTGGCTGATATGGAATATTTCAAGCCGATGAACGAGGTCTACGCAAAGTATTACAATACCGACTGCCCCGCCCGTGCCGCTTTTGCAGTAAAGGGTCTTCCTATGGGCGTGCTGGTTGAGATTGAGACTATTGCAGTAAAGTAAATTATCAGTAAAGTAATTAAGTTAAAAGTTAGAAAGGTTGAAAAGGTTGCGCTCCCTTCTGGCGCTGAAAGGTTAAAAAGTCCGAATCTAATCGACCTGTCGCCTTTAAACCCTTTAAACCTTTAAAACCCTTTAAACCCAAGATAAATGGATTTTAGTTTCACGAAACAAGAAGAACTCTTCCTGCAGATGATTCGTGAATTTGCAGAGAAGGAAGTCAAGCCCCTCGCCGCCGAGGTCGACGAGGAAGAACGTTTCCCAATGGAGACTGTTCAGAAAATGGCCAAAATAGGTCTGATGGGTATTCCTATTCCTAAAGAGTATGGTGGTGCCGGAGGCACCAACCTGATGTATGGTATGGCCGTTGAGGAACTTAGCCGCGTATGCGCCACCACGGGTGTTATCTTGTCGGCCCACACGTCGCTGTGCTGCGCTCCCATTATGGAAAATGGTACTGAGGAACAGAAACAGAAATATCTGCCCAAACTGGCTTCAGGCGAATGGATTGGCGCTTTCGGCCTTACCGAGCCCAACGCTGGTACCGACGCAGCCGGTCAGCAGACCACCGCAGTCCTCGAAGGTGAGGAATGGGTGCTCAACGGCAGCAAGATTTTCATCACCAACGGCAGCTATGCCAATGTGTTTATCGTCATAGCGATGACCGACAAAAGTATGGGTACCAAGGGCATCAGCGCTTTTATCGTCGAGAAGACCGACCCCGGCTTCAGCATTGGCAAGAAGGAAAAGAAGATGGGTATCCGTGGAAGTGCCACAACAGAACTTATTTTCGAGGATTGCCGCATTCCCAAGGATCGTCAGCTCGGCCAGCTTGGCAAAGGCTTTGGTCTCGCTATGAAGACTCTTGATGGCGGCCGTATAGGTATCGCTTGTCAGGCTCTTGGTATCGCTCAGGGTGCTATGGATGAGACTGTTAAGTATACCAAAGAACGTAAACAGTTTGGCCGTTCTATCAGCCAGTTCCAGAACACGCAGTTCCAGATGGCCGATCTCGAGACCAAAGTTCAGGCAGCCCGTCTGCTCTGCCGCTCTGCTCACTACAAGAAAGACCACGGCATCCCCTACAGCGCCGATGCTGCAATGGCAAAACTATTTGCCGCTGAGACTGCTATGGAGGTGACGACAAAGGCTGTACAGTTCCATGGCGGCTACGGTTACACTCGCGAGTATCCTGTTGAACGTATGATGCGCGATGCCAAGATTACCGAAATCTATGAGGGCACCAGCGAAGTTCAGCGTATGGTAATTGCCGGAAAACTTTTTAAATAATGACCTTAAAGTCCTAAGGGACCTTAAAGACCTTAAAACCAAGAAAGAATGAATATAGTAGTTTGTATAAAACAAGTGCCGGATACCACTGAGGTGAAAATCAACCCCGTAACCGGTACTCTCATTCGCGAGGGTGTTCCCTCGATTATGAATCCAGATGACAAGGGCGGCCTTGAGTACGCTTTGCAGTTGAAAGATAAATATGGTGCACACGTGACGGTTATCACTATGGGTTTGCCGCAGGCAGAGGCCATTCTTCGTGAAGCTTTGGCAATGGGCGTTGACCGTGCTATCCTGCTGACCGACCGCAAGCTTGGCGGTGCCGATACCCTTGCCACCAGTAGCGCTCTTGCCGGTGCGCTGCGTACAATGGATTTTGATCTTATCATCACCGGTCGTCAGGCTATCGACGGCGACACCGCACAGGTGGGACCTCAGATTGCCGAGCACCTCGACCTGCCGCAGGTCTCCTATATGGAAGACCTCCAGTATGACGAGGCAACTAAGACTTTCACCATCAAGAAACAGCTCGAGGATGGATATCAGATTCTCGAAATGCAGGCACCCTGTGTTGTTACAGCCCTTGCATCAAGCGTTCAGCCGCGCTATATGACCGTCAACGGCATCGTTACCGCTTGGGACAAGGAGGTTGAAGTCTGGAACGCCGACCGTATCAATGTTCCTGAGGATCATATCGGTAAGGCTGGTTCACCGACCAGCGTGTTCAAATCGTTCCCCAAACAGCTTAAACCTGCCGGCCAGACCTTCGAGGTAAGCCCGGAAGAGGCTGTTGAATTGATTGTCAACAAGCTCAAAGAAAAACATATAATCTAGGAACCCTAGTAAAATAGTATTACTAGTACTACTAGTTCTACTAGAAAAACTAGAAAAAAGTAAAGACAATGAACTTAGCAGAATATAAAGACGTATATGTGTTTGCCGAGCAACGTAACGGCAAACTGCAGAATGTGGCTCTTGAGCTTTTGGGAAAGGCCCGCGAGCTCGCCGATGCCAATAATGAGAAAGTCGTCGCTATGCTCCTCGGCAAGGATGTGAAACCTCTTGCCCAGACTCTTATAGAGCACGGTGCCGACAAAGTACTCGTGGTTGATCACGACCTGTTGAAGGACTACCTCACCGAACCTTACACAGAGGCTATCACTCAGATTATCACCGAGCAGAAACCTAGTATTATGCTTATCGGTGCCACCACTATCGGCCGTGACCTCGGTCCGCGTGTCAGTGCCCGCAACCGTACTGGTCTTACTGCCGATGCTACCAAGCTTGAAATTAGCGATGACGAGGCTCACGAGTTCCGTATGACCCGTCCTGCTTTCGGCGGTAATCTGATGGCTACCATCCTCTGCAAGAATCACCGTCCGCAGATGAGTACTGTCCGTCCGGGCGTTATGCAGAAAATGGCTGCCGATGCTAACCGCAAGGGTGAGGTTGTAGACTACAATGTCAATTTCGACGAAAAGAAGATTGCTCGCGTCAAGCTGGTCAAGACCGTCAAGGAAGAGAAGACCGTCACCGATATTAGCGAGGCCAAGATTCTCGTAAGCGGTGGCCGCGGTGTCGGGACCAAGGATGGTTTCGGTAAACTCGAAGCTCTTGCCAAAGAACTCGGTGGCGAGGTCTCCAGCAGCCGTGCAATGGTTGACGCCGGTGTTATGGAGCAGAGCCGTCAGGTGGGTCAGACGGGTAAGACCGTTCGTCCTGCACTCTATATGGCTTGCGGAATCAGTGGCGCCATCCAGCACCTTGCAGGTATGGAGGAGAGTGAACTCATTGTTGCTATCAACAAGGATAAGTTTGCTCCCATCTTCAGCGTTGCCGACCTCGGCATAGTGGGCGATCTTCACAAGATAGTCCCGATGCTCACAGAGCGCCTGAAGACTATGCAGAAGTAAAAATAGTATTTATATACAAATACGTTGAAAGCCAGCAGAAATGCTGGCTTTTTTATCAAATTTACTTTCTAATATTGTTAATTTGCAAATATCTTTTAATGATAGAAAATCTAATACACCGTTTTATCCGTCTTCTCAGCCCAATTGCGGAATGTGTGGAGCGCTTCGTCTCGAAGTAGGGGAATTATGGGGAGCGAGCGTTGGTCGATGGGGCGGGCGAGTTCGTCATAGATAAAGTCGTCGGCAAAATCAATGTTGGCGGCATCTTTGCGTGTGTTACCGTAGTAGATGCGGCTGATACCAGCCCAATAGATAGCTCCCAGGCACATAGGACATGGTTCGCAAGAGGTGTAAAGTGTACAGCCCTCGAGACTGAATGAGCCGAGTGTGTGGCATGCTTGTCGGATCGCATTCACCTCGGCGTGGGCGGTAGGGTCGTTGTCGAGGGTGACGCAGTTAGAACCACGGGCAATGATTTGACCGTCCTTAACAATTACAGCGCCGAAAGGTCCACCGCCGCGTTCTACACTCTCGTCGGCAAGGCGTATGGCCTCACGCATAAAATGTGCGTCGTTATTTGTGATGTTATTGTCTGTCAGCTGTTGATGTGCAGGGGAATCCATCTTTTATATAGATTTAAACAAATGCAAAAGTACGATAATTTTGAATAACGGCAAAATAAAAATGGAGATAGCTTCGGATGTTGTCAAAAAAAATTTTTCATTTCACTCATTTTTTGTAACTTTGCAAATTGTAATGATCTAAAAGATAAAACGCAACGATATGAAATACAATTTTGATGAAATGATTGAGCGTCGCGGAACTAACTGCTTTAAGTGGGATGCTCTGCTGTCGATGTACGGATATGACGATTTGTTGCCGATGTGGGTGGCAGATATGGATTTTTGTTCGCCTGATTTTGTGATGGAAGCTATACGTCGTCGCTGCGATCATCCAGTATTGGGTTACACTATGCCGTCGGAAGGCTATTGGAAGGCTGTGACAGATTGGCTGGGAAACCGTTACAATATTGTTGCGTCGAAAGAAACGCTTCATTTCATTCCCGGTATCGTGGCAGGCATATCGTTTGCATTGTTGGCATTGACTCAACCCAACGACAAGGTGTTGGTGACCACGCCTGTCTATCCTCCGTTCTTGAACCTGCCGCGTGAAAGTGGGCGGACATTGGTATGCAGTCCTTTAAAGATTGAAAACGGGCGCTTCGCAATCGATTTTGATGATTTTGAACGCAAGGCCGAAGACTGCAAGATATTTATTATGAGCAATCCTCACAATCCGGCAGGCACGGTGTGGGGCTCTGATGTACTGATGCGTATTGCCGACATCTGCAATCGACATAATGTCATCGTGATAAGCGATGAGATCCATGCCGACTTGACGCTGCCGCCTCACAAACACGTGAGCTACAGTACCGTAAGCACCAACGCTTGCGACAACAGCATTACTTTTATGGCTCCAAGCAAGACGTTCAATATAGCAGGTTTGGGCAGCTCGGTATGCTACGTTCCCAATCCAGACCTTCGCAAACGTTTTTTTTGCTGGCTTGACGCACTGGGTGTAGCGGGTGGCAACATCTTTGCTTTTACGGCTGCCGAGGCCGCCTTTTCCAACGGCGATGAGTGGCTTAAGCAGATGCTTGACTATCTGAAAGAGAATGTCTTCACTCTCCAGGCATTCCTAAATGCCCGTCTGCCTAAAGTCAAGGTTGTCTTGCCAGAGGCTTCCTATCTTGCCTGGCTCGATTTTTCCGACTATGGAATCTCGCACAAGGAATTGGCCGAAAAACTAATAAAAGAGGCACGTGTGGCGCTCAACGACGGCACAACCTTTGGCGGCGAGGCATACGAATGCTGTTTCCGTATCAATTTGGGATGTCCAAAGTCGATGCTGCTCGATGCCTTGAACCGTATTGCGGGTGTTTTACCAACTGCTTAAAGACAATAATATGAAACATTTAATCATTCTTTTTGCCTTGATGCTGTCGTGTATTGTCGCTAAGGCCCAAAACGATACCATTGTTCTCGCTCCTTTCCAAGATACACAATACGTTCTTGTATATTATTCTGATGCTTTTGTCGACAGCCTCGTGCGCGACTGCGGGGCTGACGAAACAGAGCTGGACGACTTGTATACGGCATTGGACGATTATGCTTTCTATCTCCATCAGTGTTCTCAGAAACTCGATTCACTTGGCATAAAATATCTTCAAGCCGACAACGATACTCGGATCTATTTGCGTGAAGAAAAACGCTGGTTGACCCTACCGTACAGGAATTTTGTGGGTGTGCTGGTGTATGTTCGCGGCAAAGAACCGGAGTGGCTTGATGTTTTTAATTGGCTATCTCGTTAGAAATCCAGTCCTATTCCGAGGTAGAAACCGATTGTTTTATTAAGGTCCGACCAATGGATATTGGTGCGGAGGGGGCCGATAATTGAATTGTAGGCGTATTCAAGGGCAAAGCCGAAGTTGAGCTGCGAATTGTCTACGTTGAAAATATTCTTCATTTTTTCCGACTGCATCACTATTTGTGCTGTGGCGGTTACATAATGTCGCTTATTGAATTGCTGCCGCAGGTTGAAGCCCGTGGTGACTAAAGTGCGGGATGTGATGACGGGCGCATTTATGCCGACAAATGTGATTTGCTGGTCGAGTATGCGGTTAGCGTCGTTGATGGACAGCATATTGACATACGGCGCCACTGTTGCGCTTACATATCGTGCATCCAGGAACGGGATTGCTGTTGTACGGTCGCCGCCGTGTGCCGAACGGTATCCAAACTGGATGGCGTGCAGCGGCTTGGAGTCGTGCTGCAATCCACGCGGCATCCAGTTGTACGAAGCTTTAAACTGCACTCCGAGGGTGGGAAAGTAGGGATCGTCGAATGAGTCGGAACGCAGCTGAGCATAAGGACCGGCAAAGATATTCGACTTAGGCATTTGGTCGAATAAGGAGTTCTGCAAGCCGTAGTCGACCAGCATCGTGGTTCGATAGAAATAGTCGGCGCATATGCCAAGTTGCAGAATCATCATCCGCCATGGCATTAAAGATAGATATATGTCGCCGTGACCGCGGTTGAAATCTATTCGGAAATCATAGGGCTCGATGCGGAAAGCGCCGTTGCGTGCGGCTTGGAAGGATAGTTCGGTTCCAAAGTCTACACCTTGTCCGGTGCGCAGTGTGTGGCTGGCACGGAGGACGGTGTTAAGACCCAGGCGGGCGGTAAAGTCAACGCGGCTGCCTGTAAGTTGGTGAGCGTTGATACCTGTGTGAAGCAGAATGGATGCAAAGTCGACAGCGTCGAAACGCACACTGGCTCCCAATTGGTTGACGGGCGAACGGTAGCAATTGAACTGGAGCGTGTAGGGAGCCGTGTCTCCCAGTATCTCGTAGGTGACTTTTTCAAAAGCTTTGGTGCCTATCATCGTGGCAATGGCGTCTTCGAGTTCCAGGATGTGCAGCGGCCGTTCGCCAAATGGGTCCATCTTGAGTCGCTTGCGCAGATACCGTTCCTCTTTGGCGTTGATACCTGTGAATTGTATTTTGTTGTAATTGATGGTTTGTTTGCTCAGATTGACGGCTTTTGGCATATCCTTGCTGTGTGAGTTGCGGATAACGATGCCGTCCAAACGTTCTTTAAGTTTGTTGATGCTTGTGATATGTTGCTTCACGGCTTCTTGTCCGCGTTGTATCATTATGTTTATGCTCTCCTTGTCGAAACTCAGCAAAGAGAAGTCTGACAGCTCCGGCTGGATGTAAATATCAGTGACAGAAAGAGCCGACTCGTAGGCTTCGCGTCCAAGAACGTCGGTGGTTTGGTATACGATGTCGAGCATACTGCGCATTTGGTTTGCGTTCAGAGCCGGAGCCGATACATCAACGCCGATAATGATGTCGGCACCAAGCTGTTTTGCTATCTCGGCGGGGAAATTGCTGCGCATACTGCCGTCCATCAGCACCATATTGTCTTTCTTCACAGGCGTGAACATACCTGGTATTGACATTGATGAGCGCATAGCGGTAACAAGGCTGCCGCTGAACCATACTTTTGGTTTTGCGGTAACCATATCTGTAGCCACGCATACAAATGGGATTGGCAGATTGATAAAATTGCATTCATCGCCGTATCCTATTGTCAAACTGCTCAGCAGGTCCTCTATATTGCGTCCTTGCACAATGCCGTCGCTCAGGATGCTGCGGCTGCTGATTTCCGGTTTGTGAAAATCCCATTTGTATGAGCCGTAAGGAATGCTCAACTGGAATTGACGGTCGTAGTCCTTCTGGGTCAGAGCGTCGAATCGTCGTGGATGACTGTCATACAGCAGATAGTTCCAATCCTGGTTGCGGATTATGGCTTCAAGTTCATCTCCTGAATATCCGCAGGCGTAGAGTCCTCCGACCAGTCCTCCGATGCTGGTTCCCATCACAAGGTCGATAGGTATGCCCGCTCGCTCAAGGTATTGGATTACGCTTATATGTGCTGCACCTTTCGCACCTCCGCCGCTGAGTACCAATGCTACCGTGGGCCTTTCTGCACGAATGCTGTCCATATGCTTTTGAAACTGCACAATAGCGGCCGAATCCCTCTTCGGGTCTATGCCATAACTGTACGACGTAGCAGATTGGCTGTGTGCGTTCATCGCATACAGCATCATTACAATTAAGCTTATTATGTATCTGTTATATATCAAAAGAATCTTTAATCTTTAAACTCTAAACTTTAAACTTTATACCAACGATTTAAATATCTCCGTCATTTTGTCGGCGGCTTTGTCGGCGGCTTTCACAACATCGTCGCCATCGTTCTGGCAATTCTCGCCCAAATCTTTGGCGCAGTTTGAAATCACACTCATCCCGAAAATCTCCATACCACAATGGCGCGCCACCGTAACCTCCGGCACGGTCGACATACCCACCGCGTCGCCACCAAGCAAACGGAACATACGGTATTCTGCACGTGTCTCATAGCTGGGACCCGTCTCGGCCACATATACGCCCTCTCTCAGCGTTAAACCCATTTTGGCGGCTGTCTCCTTGGCCTTGTTGCGAAGTGCGGTGCTGTAGACATTGGTCATATCGGGGAACCGCACTCCCATTTCGTCGATATTTTTGCCAATCAGCGGATTGGGCATAAAACTGATATGGTCGGTGATTATCATCAAGTCGCCTACTCCAAAGTCGGGGTTTATTCCTCCTGCGGCGTTCGACACCAGCAGCCGTTCCACGCCGATACGTGACATAACCCTCACAGGGAAAGTCACTTCCTGCATAGTGTAGCCCTCATAGTAATGGAAACGTCCCTGCATAGCCATAACAGATTTGCCGTTCAGTCGGCCGAAAATCAGGTTGCCCTTGTGACCTATCGCCGTGCTGACTTTGAAATGCGGTATTTCTCCGTATGGTATTATCGTGGCGTCGTCTATGGCATCGGCCAGTTTGCCAAGGCCACTGCCGAGAATGATGGCCGTTTGGGGAATGCACGGGATGCGGCTTTTCAGATACTCCGCGGCCTCGTCTATATGTTTGATTATTTCGTTCATAGTCCTTTCATTTTTTCAATTTTCTTCATTATTTCTTCCGCCTGCTCATAGTCTTCGTTCTCCTCGCATATCCTCAGCTCCTCTTCTAGCTCCTCGATGCTCTTCTCGCCCGACAGGTGCGAGCCTAGCTCGATGTCGTTCTCCTGCGGCGTGAAACCAGTCTCCTCTAGCACCTTATCCGCCATCTCTATATCTACCGACTGCCGCAAAGCCAGCACCACAGCGTCACTTGCCCTCGCGTCAATTTCTTTCTCGTTAAAGCCGTCGCTCACTATCAATGTGGCATAAAATATACCCTCCTCAAAACGGTCGATGCGTACCAACTTCAGAGTCAATGCAAATGCCTCCATTATTGATAGCACCAGCTGATAAGTCATAGGTCGTTTAGCCTCTTGGCCTTCCTGCTCAAGGATAATCATCTCCGCCTCGTGCTCGCCGATCATCACAGGCACCTTGCGGTCGCCCATCGGGTCATAGAGCATCAGCACAAACATAGCGGTGTCGGTAAAGCCCTGCAGTACCTCAGTAGGATATACTTTCTTGTAGTTCAATTGGTTTAAGATTTAAAGGTTGTAAAGGTTTTAAAGGTTTTCCGTTCTCCGTTTTCCTCCCCTCTTGGAGAGGGGTGCCGCNNCGCAAAGCGGCGGGGTGTGTCGCACCCTCCGTTTTCAGTTTTCCGTTCTCAAATATTCCACCAGTTTTGCCACGGCTCGTCCGCGATGGCTTATGTGGTTCTTCACCTCAAGGGGCATCTCGGCAAAGCTCACCGCAAAGCGGTCGGGCATAAATATCGGGTCATATCCGAAACCGCCCTCGCCGTAACGCTCAGTCAGAATCACACCATCCACACGCCCCTCAAAGTATCTGACACTAAACCCTCTGTCCTGCGTCGCCGGCTCTCCGTTCGCGGTCTTCTCAATCAAACAAATAACCGTCCTGAAGCAGGCTTTGCGGTTCGTAACGCCCTCCATCTCCGCCAGCATCTTGTTCACATTGTCGTCAAAGGTGCAATGCTCTCCCGCATATCTGGCCGAGTAGACACCCGGACGGCCCCCAAGTGCCTCAACCTCGAGACCCGTGTCGTCGGCAAAACAATCCTTGCCCGTACGCTCATACACCCACATAGCCTTTTGCAGGGCGTTGCCTTCTAAAGTCTCTGCGGTTTCCGGAATCTCACCGCTCAAACCAACCTCCGACAAGCATTTTATTGTTACACAATCTTTCAGCATTTCGCTGACTTCCATAATTTTGTGCTTGTTGTTAGTAGCAAAAATCAGTTCTTTCATATCTGCAAAGATACAAATAAGTTTTTAATATAATTGTACTTTATTAATTAAAATCCATTTTTTAGACGGATTCTTCGAGTAAATCGTTTTTTATTTTGTCAGTTCCGATAATGTTCGTATCTTTGCAAAATTAAATGTTGTAAAGCTTGCAATGGTTGGTTTTGCTTAAAATGTTGAAAAAGGGACAAATCCTATAACCATTTTAACATTTTTAGCCTTTTAACCCTTTTTAACCTTCGCAACCCTTAAAGTGTAAACTATAAACTAAAAACTCAATAACACCATGAACAAATCAATAGCAATTCTCACAGGTGGCGGTCCTGCGCCCGGAATGAACACCGTAGTTGCCTCTGTGGCAAAAACCTTTTTGCGTGACGGTTACCGCGTCATCGGTCTTCACGGCGGCTACTCGGCACTTTTCACCGACAAGCCCCGTATGCAGGATTTGGATTTCCTCACGGCCGACGAGATTTTCAACAAAGGCGGTTCAATCCTCAAAATGAGCCGTTTCAAACCTACCGACGAGGATTTTGAAAAACGCTTCAATCTGCCGTTCTTCACCGACAACAACGTGAAACTGCTTGTCACCGTCGGTGGCGACGACACCGCTTCTACGGCCAACCGCATCGCCAAGTTCCTCGAGAGCAAGCACTATCCCATCGCCAACATCCACGTGCCTAAGACTATCGACAACGACCTGCCGCTGCCCAACAGCAGCCCGACGTTCGGCTACAACAGCGCCAAGGCTCAGGGTTGTGTCCTTGCCACCGCCGTTATGGAGGATGCCCGCACAAGCGAGAACTGGTTCGTGGTCAGCGCTATGGGCCGCTCCGCCGGCCATCTTGCACTCGGCATTGCCGGCGCCTGCCACTATCCGATGGTCATCATCCCCGAGTTCTTCAACAAGAGCGAGATAACCGTCGAAAAGATTGTCAATATGGTCATTTCCTGCATCGTCAAGCGCAAAATGATGGGCATCAACTATGGTGCGGCAATGATTTCGGAGGGCGTGTTCCACAGTCTCAGCGACGAAGAGATTGCCAAGAGCGGCATCCACTTCAGCTACGACGAGCACGGCCATCCCGAACTTGGCAAAGTCTCCAAGGCCCACATCTTCAACGACCTGCTTGAGCGTAAGGTTAAGGAGCTCGGACTTAAAGTCAAGTCGCGTCCCGTCGAGATCGGCTACGAGATCCGCTGCCACACGCCTATCGCTTTCGACCTCACCTATTGCTCGCTGATGGGTATGGGCGTCCACACGCTCTTCAACCAGGGCTGCACGGGATGTATGGTCTATTGCGACCACCAGGGAACGGTGACACCGCTCTATCTTAAAGACCTGCAGGATCCGCAGACAGGCAAGATACCGCCGCGTCTGGTCAACGTCAACAGCAACAAGGTCCAGAGCTATGTCAACGACATTATGGACTACATCACACCTGCCGACTACGAAGCCGCCAAGAAGTACCTGCCCAACCCCGAGGCATACGACTTCAAGAAGATGCTCAACTGGTAGTCGCTCGACGACAAATAGATACGACAAAGGATGCCCGAATTCGGGCATCCTTTTTGTTTTTCCGTCTCACCCGTGCCTCATTCGTTTCTCACCCTTGCTTCACCTTTCCCGTAATCCTCCCTCTACCTCAAATTCGTATGAAAATATTATGAAAGTAATACCAAACTTTACTTTAGTAAACTTTAATAAAACTTTGGGTAAACTTTGGTAAGACTTTGGTAAGTATTTAACCCTTGATTACCATATTGTTAAGGCTGAACGAAAAAGGTCCATTTTCAGCGACCCTGAAAATGGACTAGATATTGATATAAATAATTGTTATTTAGTATGTTGGTTTATTTTAACCTATATAAATTATTAAAAAGGGGACAGTCATAGGTTTTCAAAACTTTTCCAGACAGGATTATTTTATAACATTGTTCGCAAGACCAAGTTCTTGAAAGGTTGTCATTATCATCTTGTGTCTTCTGTTCACTGAAAAGTTTGACTTTGTTGTAAAAACTCATCAAACTCAAATAGATTGTATTGCCAACTTTTAATTCGCTCCTACTTTGGATTATTTTGTTTTCAACCAAAAGGTTGTAAATCATTGTTGAGATAGATGTGTCTACTAGGTAAACTAACGAGTCTTTGAATGTTATAGAATCGTAAACCACACAGAATGTGTCTTTCATCTCCACATATAGTATACTGTAATCAGGACTACAGGGTCGAACCCTTTTAATAGTTCCCCAACCTTTTACTACTTCTTTTATGTTGGTATCTGTTTCGATTTTTCTTCCGTCAAAAGTTATGTAACACTTATCTATGTTAATAGTATCACATTTCTCTTTTTGACGCGAGCGTTTCTGAAAAGAATTGTTCAATCCAACCTGAGATTGTACCTCGAGAGTAAGGATCATTAAAAAAAAGAAAGTTATTAGCCGAAACATCTTCTGTTTTGGCAGATTTGCAATCTGACACATTATATTTTTAGGATATTCTATCCGAAGGTCAATTCCTTTTTTAGCCATTGCGTTTCTTTATTGTCGCGATGGATTATTGCGTTTCAGTAAAACTGGGCCGTTTTTACATTGGCATCTGTTGGCTGAGGCAGTGGAAGCTGCCGAGGCCCCAGATGATGTCGGTGCTGTCGATGCCTACGATTTCACGTGTGGGGAAGCACTCTTCAAGGATGTAGGCGGCGCGGGTGTCGTTGGAGCACTTGTAAGTCGGGAATATGACCAATCCGTTGCAGATGTAGAAGTTGGCATAGGATGCCGGCAGCCGCTGGCCTTCGTATTCGACCAATGAGGGCATAGGCAGCTCGACGATGGTGGGCTGCTTGCCGTTGGCGAGGCGGCAGCTGTTCAGGAGCTTGAGGTTGGCCTGAAGGGGCTCGTAGTTTTCGTCGTTCTTGTTTTCCTCGACGGCGGTAACGATGATGTCGTCGTCGACGAAGCGGCTAAGGTCGTCGACGTGGCCGTCGGTGTCGTCGCCGGCGATGCCGTCGCCAAGCCAGATGATATTGTCGACACCATAGTAGGCGCGCAGGTGCTCTTCGATCTGCTGCTGAGTGAGGTTGGGGTTGCGGTTGGGATTGAGCAGGCACGATGTCGTTGTCAGCAGGTCGCCTTTGCCGTTGACATCGATAGAGCCTCCCTCCATAACGATACAGGGCTCGAACTTGGTCATTCCAAGGGCTTCGGCTATGCGTGCGGGTATCTGGGTGTCGAGATCGTAGGGGTATTTGCCGCCCCAGGCGTTGTGGTTCCAATTGACGAGCGCACGCATACCGGCAACTTTGCGGTTGATTAGGAATGCAGGGCCGTGGTCGCGACACCATGCGTCATTGGTGGGGAAGCGGTGGAACTCGACGTTGACCATAAAGGCGCCAATTTCTTTCAATGCCTTGCGGACGCGCTCTTCCATTGCTTCGTCCTGGATGTTGATGTGGACGGTTTCGACCTCGGTCAAGGTTTTGATAAAGAGGTGGTATGAAGGGAAGATAGTTTCGATTTTCCCTGGCCAGGAGTCTTCGTTGTGGGGGTAACTGAGCCAGGTGGCCTCGTGCTTTTCCCATTCAGCTGGCATATAGAATCCACGTTCTTTCGGGGTAGGCTTGATGATCATAGGTTGAAGGGGTTGAAAGGGGTTAAAAGGTTGAAAAGGTTTGAAAGGTTTAAAGGGTTAAAAAGGTTAAAATGGTTGAAAGGGGAGTTAAGGGACAAATCAGTTTTCGGTTAAGGTTAGCGTTAAGGTTAGTCTATATATCTTTTTAGGATGGGGCTGTAGCTGTCGATGCGGCGGTCGCGCAGGTAGGGCCAATGGCGGCGGTAGCGGTCGCTGTCGGCAAGGTCGAGCTCTTCAATATGTGTGCATTCCTCAAGGTGCGGAGCCTGCCATAGCAGCCGTCCGAAGGCGTTGGTGACAAACGAGCCGCCCCAGAACTGCATATCTCCTTCGCGGCCGGTGCGGTTGACGCTGACAACGGGCACTCCGTTGGCGACAGCGTGGCTGCGCTGGATGGTTTGCCAAGCTTGGTATTGTTCGTCGTTGGTGGCTTCGTCCTGATCTATCGCCCAGCCGATGGCGGTGGGGTAGAAGAGTATCTCGGCGCCCATCAAGGCTGTGATGCGCGATGCTTCGGGATACCATTGGTCCCAGCAGATAAGTACGCCGATGCGTGCAAAGCGGGTCTCGAACACTTTGTAGCCGAGGTCGCCAGGGGTGAAATAGAATTTCTCGTAATAGCCAGGGTCGTCGGGGATATGCATCTTGCGGTATTTGCCGAGATAGGTACCGTCGGCGTCGATGACGGCGGTGGTGTTGTGATAGAGTCCTTCGGCGCGTTTTTCGAACATAGAGCAGACAATGACCACGCCCAGCTCTTTAGCCAGAGCCATAAAATGCTGTGTTGTGGGGCCGTCGGGAATGGGCTCGGCATAGCGGAAGTTGTGGTAGTCCTCGACATCGCAGAAGTAGAGCGATGCAAAAAGCTCCTGCAGGCAGATGATCTGCGCACCGTCAGCGGCCAGCTGGCGCACTTTTTCTGTGTAGCGGGTTATGTTTTGTTCTTTGTCGGCTCCGCAGCTCATCTGGGCAAGTCCGACTTTGACTTTTCTGTTAGCTGTCATATCTTTGTCAGTTTATCTATACACTCGGTTTTGATATTGGTCGAACCATATAGGTTCGTGAGCCACAGGGCGGAATCCCTGTGCTTCGGCAGGAGGTTGAATATATACAATGGTTTTACCTTTTTTCTTGGGAATCTGGTCAAGATAGCAGCCGCCCATCCACTCTATGGTGTCGCCCGACGTTACCATTTCGGCGACGTTGCCCGACATATCGTACAAATACAATTCGTTGCGGATAAGCAGTTCAGTCTCGTGTGGAAGTTTGCCGCTGTTGTCGGCAAACCATCCGACAAACTGATGCTTGTTGCTGCCCGAAAAAGTGTAGCCCTCGCTGTGGAGGCCGCCTTTGAAAGCAAACAGCCATTCCTCTTTGGTCGGCAGGCGCCATTTCTGTCTTGAGGCTTCGGTTATTTTGCTGCAGAAGGTGTCGATCTCGCTGCGAGTCATTCCGGTAACCGGCAGCTGCCCACCTTTCCAACGGGAGGGGTTGCTATTCATATAGTACGTCCACAAATCCTGCGGGATCTCCATACTGGTAATCCAAAAGCCGTCAATAAGGTGGATGATACCGTAATGGTCTGAAGAGTCGACTGCAAGAGTGTCGCCGATACATATCCATTGGGTTGTATAGCACGTCCTGCTGGTTTCAAGCCCGTTTTCAAGCCGATAGTGGTTGTCCTGCTGGGCGGCGCAAACCATCGATGACAACGTCAACGCCATAAACAGATATGTACTTTTGAGGGTCATAGGGTGTTAGTCGGTGAGTATGAAGAATTCGACACGGGCTTGCAGACCTTTGGTCTCGCAAATGCGGCTCAGGGTTTCGAGCATCAGCTTGCTGCCCATCCATACGCCGTCGCCGGCGGCGGCTCTCATAGGGTAGGGGGTGGGCAGGATGTCGGCAGAGGCAGGATTGTCATTTATTTTGGCAGTGCCCGACGATTTGTTCTTGCGGTTCATCAGCTCCGTCAGAAGATTGTCCTGAAGCGGATAGTCAACCACTTGGTATTCGGTAATGTTGGCGCTGTCGGCGGCAATGCTGATGGCGTCGTTCAGTCCTCCAAGCGCATCGACCAATCCCAGTTTCAACGCATCGTGGCCTGTCCATACGCGGCCTCGGGCAATGCTGTCGACATACTCGTAAGGCAATCCGCGCCCTTTGGCCACACGACCTACAAAAACGGTATAGAATTCCTCGACGTTGCGTTGCATCAAATCGAGCATTGCCGGCGATATGGGCCGTATTATGCTCATCGATACTGAATTGGTGTTGGTCTTTACGGTGTCGGTGGTGATGCCGAGATAGCGTTTGAGGGTGCCGCCCACCTCGGGAATGGTGGCAAACACGCCTATAGAGCCGGTGATTGTGGTAGGCTCAGCGACAATATAGTTGGCGTTGCACGAGATTTCATATCCTGCCGATGCCGCCACATCGCTCATCGACACGATAACGGGCTTCTTCTCTTTGGCTCGCATCACGGCATTTGTCATTATCTCCGATGCCGTTACCTCCCCGCCAGGCGAGTTGACTCGCAGCACGATGGCCTTGATCTTTTCGTCGTTGGCAGCGTCGTCGAGCGCTTTGGTGATATTGTCCGAATAGACGGCGGTTTTGAAGCCGCTGCCTGTCACCACATCGCCTTCGGCATAGATGACGGCAATCTGCTGCTTGGCGGCAACGTTCTTTTTTAGCGTGGTTGCATAATCTGCCAGCGTCACAGTATGAGTGCTGTTGTATTCATCTTTCATTCGTGCCTTTATGCTGCTCTCGAAGCATAGGGTGTCAATCAAGCCGTTTCTGACAGCATCCTCAGGCAGGTATGCGGTCAGGTTGTCGGCCATATTGTTAAGCTGCTCGGGGCTGATGTCGCGGGCGTCGGCTATCTTGGCCACCACATATTCCCAGATGCTTGCAATGTATTCGCGCACCTGTTTGCGGTTCGACTCGCTGAAATGGTCCATCGTATACATCTCGCCGGCACTCTTGTAGCTGTTGCTTTTCGGACGCACCAATGTCATCTTGACTGCCAGTTTGTCGAGCGTCTCTTTGAAAAACAGGCTTACAGCTCCGATTCCTCGGAAATCTATCATACCCGAGGGGTTAAGGTAGATATTGTCGGCAACAGATGCGACAAAGTAACCTTGCAGCGAGTAGTTGTCGGCGTAGGCGAGAATTGGCTTGCCGCTAGCACGGAAGTCGATTAGCGACTGGCGCAATTCCTCGCTTTTGCCCCACGACAGCGGATAGGTGCTGCCGAAATAAAGGTATATGCCATTGATTCTCTCATCGTTGGCTGCCGCCGCGATGCAACGCAGCATATCGGCAAAACCGACATCCGACCCGTTAGACATAAGTTCGTCCAACTCGCTTGGCGTGCGTTCGCTCACCGAATTGGTCAGGTTCAGTTTCAGAAATGTATTATTGTTTATAACCGCACTGTCGCTGCTGTTCAGCGAACCGACGATACCGAAAAACATCAGCAGTTTGAAAAATCCAATCAGAATAAGCACAATCAGCGTGCCAACGCCCGAAGCAAGCATAATCTTTCCAAACGACGGGCTCTTCTTCGTGTTATCTTGCGACATAGTCTTACTATTTATTGAAACCTTATTATAACGCAGCTATGTCATATTTATTTTTCATTTTGTAAAATATTCTTCACTTTTTCTCGTTTCGTGTCGTAAAATAACTAATGGCTCATAGAGTCTTATCAAATAGCAATGTATATACAAAAATGAATAAAACGCAGATAATCTTTGCTTTACTCCTGGCTGGTATCAGCATTGCCGCAGCACAGGACAAGAAAGACACCGACACCTCTCATTTCCGTCGCATCGAACAGGTCGATGAGTATATAGAAAAACACTACGTCCAAGAACCTGACTACAAGAAAATCGGTGAAAAAGCCATCTCCTCGATGCTCGCCGAGCTTGACCCGCACAGCACCTACATAGCCGCCAAAGATGTGCAGCGCACCAACGAAGGTCTGCAGGCCAATTTTGAAGGCGTCGGTATTGCATTCCAGATTGTCGACGACACAATCTCTGTTACTGAAGTCATCGTGGGCGGCCCCTCCGAAAAGGTTGGACTTATGATTGGTGACAAATTGCTCAAGGTTGACGATACGGTAGCCACCTTCAAGGGAGTCAACAACCGCTTCGTGTTCAACCACCTGCGTGGCAAAAAAGGTACTGAGGTTAACCTCACCATAAAACGCAACGGCATCGACAAACCGCTCGAATTCAAGATTATCCGCGACAAGGTGCCCATCTACTCCGTCGATACCTACTTTATGCTTGACGATGAAGTGGGATACATCCGGCTCGCACGTTTCGCCCGTACTTCCCACAGCGAAGTGCGTAACGCCATCGGCAAACTCAAACGGCAAGGTATGAAGCGTCTCATCTTCGACCTCCGCGGTAACGGCGGCGGCTATCTCGATATCGCATGCGGTGTCGCCAACGAGTTCATCGAAGGCAATCGCCTCCTAGTCTATACCGAAGGCCTGCGCTCGCCACGGCAGAACTACACCTCGCGACGTGGAGGCAGCTACACCTCGGGACCGCTCGTCATACTTGTCGATGAATATTCGGCTTCAGCCTCCGAAATCGTCTCCGGTGCCGTTCAGGACTGGGACCGCGGACTCCTCGTTGGCCGACGCACCTTTGGCAAAGGTCTTGTGCAGCGTATGTTTGAAATCTATGACGGCGCTCAGATTCGGCTCACCACCGCACGCTACTACACCCCTTCGGGACGATGCATACAGAAACCATACGACGACGGCATCGAAGCCTATCACCGCGAACTCCAGAAACGCTATGAACACAACGAACTCGTCAACCCAGACTCAATAAACTATCCCGACTCGCTCCGGTTCCAAACATCTAAAGGTCGAGTCGTCTATGGCGGTGGAGGTATTATGCCCGACGTTTTCGTGCCTATGGACACTATGCGCCTCTCCGACTATTTCCTCTCCCTTCGCTCGGCAGGTCTTATCAACACCTTCACCCTCGCCTTCGCCGACAATCACCGTTCCGATACTCTCTTTTCCGACTTTTCCCACTTTATCCTCAACTACGACTCTGCCGCCGTCATCAACGATTTCAACGAATATGTGGCCTCCAAGAATATTTTGCGCAGCGACGTAAAAGGCGAATGGGTAGCTGGATGGCTCAACGAAATGGCACGCAAAACCATCGCCGACACCTGCCACACTATCCATGCCGACAACTACCAGCAATATCTCGCCACTCTGCTCGCCGATACCACCTTCCTTACCAAACTCAATGAAAAAGCACAGGCTGAAGACAAGCGCAGCACCCTCATAAACCAGCATAGCGACCAATACCTTGGCTACATTATCAAAGCTATGATTGCACGTAACCTCTATGGCATCGAATACTATTACCGCGTAATGCGCGACTACGACACCGGCCTCCAACAGGCTATCAAAACAGTAAAAGAAATTGAAAACTGATATGTCCATTAACTCCTCTAACTCCCTTTAACTTCCTGATAAACCTTTAACCTTGAACCAATTTTGAAAAAAACAAAACTAAACTGGCCCATCGTTATTGCCGTTACATTACTGTGCGGTGCGTCGCTCACACTATTCTTCATACAGCGAGAGCGACAAACCACTGTTGAACAGATAGTCATCGATACCGTCGCAAACGAAGAACCCTTCGCCGAACTCGACTACTATGGACAAGTCGCCGACGAGTTCCTTGCCACTATGCCTGACGACAAGCGTGTTATCGCCACACTTATCGACAGCGTCAACCACCATATTCTTTATTTTGAGTCCACCAACCAACCCTCCTGCTACTGCTACGATCTCGAATCTCTTACAACCTCCGTTCTCTTTGGCGGCATAAACGGCTTTTACTGTGACACCAAACTTCTAATAATCGGCACTATACGTAGCTGGATGCTCTTCGGCGACGAAGTTTATTTTATTGCCGAAAATCGAGCTCCAGAGACAGATGTCACATCTAAGGTACACCTATTTTCGATGAATATCTATACCCACCAGCTCCAATATATAGACACCGGCTTCGATGCTGCCTTCCGCAACGACAGCACGATTGTTGTCGGCAAAGCTTCTCTCATCTACCACAGCCTATTCACCGGCGAAGATGTCTACGACCAGACAACCGTCACCTATCAGCTTGTCAAAGGCGACTGATTTTTCTTTTTAGTCTAAATATTTTATACTATTTCAGTTTTTTTTGTATATTTGCATTTTCGCGCTTATCTGTCACGCTGTGGCAAGTCTTTGCCAGCCAGTGTGATAGGTGGTGTGGTTTAAATATGTTATATGGCAATCTGTAAAAATAACAACAAGATTAAAGTAAATGTATCGTCCGAAATAGGTCGCCTCAACGCTGTATTGCTTCACAGACCCGGCGTCGAAATCGAACGTATGACACCCCTCAACGCTAATGAGGCTCTCTATAGCGACATCCTTAACAAACGTATTGTCGACGACGAATACCGCTATTTCTGCGGAGTGTTTGAAAAAGTTACCAAAGTCTTCTATGTCAGTGATATACTTGAAGAATTACTTGAAGACGACGACCTGTGTTCCTCTCTGGTCACTCAAAGCTGCGCAGCTGAAGGTTGCAGCTATCTCGTCGACGAACTGTTACAGCATTCTCCTAAAACTATCGCCAAAGAGTTGATCGAGGGTTTCCCCTACCGTAATGGCATCGACCCTCAACGCTACGCTGAGCGCCGTTATGTACTGCGTCCGCTCTACAACCTTTTCTTCACCCGCGACGCCTCTTCCTCGGTATACGACCGTGTGCTTATAAACTCAATGTCGTTCGATGTACGCAAACGCGAGAATCTGATTTACAAAGCTATATTTAAGCATTATTTCGGCTGCGAGGTTATCAACGCTCAGGAATGGAACCGCAATGCCCACACCGAAGGCGGCGACGTGCAAATTGGTCGGCCCGACCTGCTTTGTATTGGCGAGGGTATACGTACAGATGCCAAAGGTATCGAATTCCTTGCACATACTTTCAAAGACCGACCCAAGTTCAACATTATCGTCCAGCAGCTGCCTCATCATCCCGACTCGTTCATCCATCTCGATATGGTATACACCTTTCTCGACCGAGACCGCTGTATGATGTATGAACCTATGCTGCGCAAAACCAATGAGTTTGCAGGCAAAGCGACAACCCTTATCGAGGTCGAGGGTGGCAAAATCAAACATCGCGAATGCAAGAATATGCTCGAAGCCTTGAAGAAAGTTGGTATTGAGATGGAGCCTGTCTTCTGCGGCGGCGACGACATCTGGATGCAGCAACGCGAGCAGTGGCATAGTGGCGCCAA
>DBXH01000050.1:72541-73003 GCA_002309335.1 Bacteroidales bacterium UBA1217
ACCAGCCACACCATTGACGCTCTCGACAAGGCGGGTTTCAGCGTCCTTAATGCTGAAGATGTTGTAGATGGACGTATTAGTATCGACGACTACAACCGCTGTGTGGTGACTTTCGCCGCCAGCGAACTGCCAAGGGCCGGCGGCGGTGCCCGCTGTATGACTATGCCAATTAACAGAGATAACATCTAAAATTATATAACATAATGGACAAAACCTTGAAACAGTATCATCTGATGAACAACGCCATAGGCTGGCTTATANNTGGTGGGACTGCGGCGAGTACATCGCAACAGCTTACAAAGTTCAGGTGGGGCATCCTCCCGGAGCTCCCACATTCCAAATTCTCGGGCGACTCTTCTCGCTTTTCACCGACCCCTATCACGCAGCATTTGCTGTCAACGTGATGTCGGCGGTGGCCAGCGGATTGGGTATTATGTTCCTTTTCTGGAGCATTACCCTGCT
>DBXH01000049.1 GCA_002309335.1 Bacteroidales bacterium UBA1217
AACTGGACTACCGCGACAATCTCGCCAAGGTCTACCTTGCTGACCGATTAGACAGCATTGGCAAGGCTTTTGCATTTCGCAACGGTGTCAACGGATCAAAAGACTTTGACGAAGTTGTCTTTATGAAAGGTGCCAACTGGATACCTGCACACTCATTCCCTGTTATGACTCCCGAGTTGGCCGCCCGTTACCGCTATCTGCTATGCTCCGCCAAAGAGTCCAACTTCAATATGATTCGCGTTTGGGGCGGCGGCATCTACGAACACGACTACTTCTTCGACCTCTGCGACTCGCTGGGTCTGATGGTATGGATGGACTTCAATTTCAGCACGATGCTATATCCCGACAACCCAGAAATGCTGGAAAGCATCCGTGAGGAAGCAATACAAAATGTCGCACGCATTATGAAGCACCCCTGCGTAGTGATGTGGTGCGGCAACAACGAGGTCAAAAACGGCTGGGAAGACTGGGGCTGGCAGGATGTATACCACTGGACACCCGAGCAGCGCGCCAGACTAGAACACAGCATCGACACTATCTTTGACGACATCTACACCGATCGAGGACCCGGCATCCTGGCACAAGCCGTGCGCGACTACGACTGGCAAGGACGGCGCTACATTTCCACCTCGCCACTATTTGGCTGGGGCCACCCCGAGTGCACCACCTACGGCGACAGCCACTACTGGGGCGTATGGTGGGGTGAGGAACCCTTCGAGATGTACAAGGAAAAAACCGGACGCTTCATGTCCGAATATGGCTTCCAGAGCTACCCTCTACTCTCAAGCATAATCCAGTTCACACCTACCGAACAACTCAACATTGACTCCCCCACCCTGCGCAGCCACCAGAAACATCCGCGTGGACGAGAAATCATCGACAAGGCAATGCGACAGTACTATGGCTTCGACAGCAAGTGTCTTAATCTGAAAGACTACGCCTATATCAGCCAGCTGCTGCAGGCCTGGGGCACTGGATACGGCATCCTCTGCCACCTCTCCGACCCGCGCTGCGCCGGAACGCTTTATTGGCAATTAAATGACTGCTGGCCCGTAGCCTCATGGTCGTCAATCGACTACTATGGCAACTGGAAAGCTCTCCACTACCGAGTCCAAGCCCTTTTCGCAGACAGCGTAGACCTAATAAAATGGCAAGAATACTACTCCGTCTATCCTAAAAACCGACACTACGACAAGCCCAATTTTCACTATTATAACGAGATAAAAGACGGCAAACTGGTGGTCCATTTCCAGGCTCTAAGCGACCTATACGACGTCTACATCGAAACAGAACCGCATATCAACGGTCACTTCACTCACAACTTTTTCAACCTCAAGCAGAATGAACAAATAAACACCACTTTCATTCCCTTCGACCCACAAGCCATCATCAGTAATGTCAAAATCCACGTCTACACCCTCAACGAAATAATGCGACGCAAGTAATTCCCTATCCCAAAATTTATGAAAAATAAATTGCAAAATAATGCCTGTCTGATTGTTTGCGTTGTAACGCTGATTATACCTTCATTATTGTCAGCTCAGGACCCAACCGACACCAGCCGACTAAAAACTGTTGTCCTTACACATGCTTCAGGCTTCAAGACAACATCCGTGCGGCTTGGAGGAGGTATGGGATACGGAATGTATCGCGACTTAGGAACCGCACCGATGAGATTCAAAGGACTTATGATTCAACCTTCCGTCGGCATTGAGTGGAGCGGTATGCGTAAATGGACCACCACAATCGACAACAACAGCACCGTCGGAGTTTTTGAGGACGCTGTGGAACCAAAACTCAATTTCGGTTCATTTGACATCAGCAACACGCTGAGGTTCAAGATGCGCAAACACATCTCCTCTGTATGGTCGCTCGAAGAGGAAAGCAAACTCCATCTGGGACACGAAGACAAACACTCTATCGACCCCAAAAAACACTACGTCTCCTTTTCGGCAGGATTCGGTGCCGCCAACTTCATCGACATCACTGTCAATCCAGAATATGAGAACGCTTCCACTGGCATCAGCGAGTTTTTCGGTCCCGAACTTATGCTTCGTGCCGATTTATTTCTGAACACCATATTCGACTGGTGGAATTACGACAAAGCCGACAAGCAAATCCACACCGAGATAGGTTTTATGCCACTTGCCGCAGTAATGCGTCCAGGATATGCCTACATCGACAACTACACAGCTTCGCAGCCGGTATTGGCGGCCTTGTTCGATCAATACGAATGGCACCTAAAGCCATTTGCCGGACTTTATACCGATATCGGAGTCGACTTTATTTCAACGTTCAGCCGCGTTTCGATTTCCTATATATGGTCTTACTACTCGTCTGGCAACGGCGGCGCTTCCCGTTTCGACCACGCTTCACACCTGTTCGCTATCGACTTCATTATCCCCATCAAAACCAAAAGAGCATGCATATCAAAAATAACACCTGTCGACTAATTCTCATTGCAACAAGCCTTCTGCTGGCTAGCTGCGAGAAAATGTTTATGTCGGCCGATATGGAACCGACTCCGACGGCCACTTTCGACTATCTGTGGACTCAGATCGACGAGCGTTATTCGCTATTCGACGTTAAGGATGTCGACTGGAATCAAATGCGCGACAGCTTGCGTCCGCAGGTATTTGATGGGATGAGCAACGACAGCCTTTTCGCCGTACTTAAAAAGCTTATCAACAGCCTCAACGACGGTCACGTCGACATTTGGGGCAACAACGATGTGGCTAGCAGCGAAGAAATATTCCTGCAAAGATACGGCAACGGCAACTTCGACCTCAATACCGTGGTGCTCAACTATCTGCGCGCCAACCACCATACTACCGGCGGTATGTCCTACAACACCGTCTCAAATGGCGATGTGCTTTATATCCGCTACTATTCGTTCAGCAACTCGGCTTCAGAGGCTCAGATTGACGCCATATTGCAACGATACCCCTATGTCAAAGGCTTCATTTTCGATATTCGTCAGAATGGCGGCGGTGCAATTCAGAACGAATGGAACCTGATGGCGTTCCTGCCCAACGAAGGTCAGTTGCTCTACACCACCCAGCTCAAAGCGGGACCGGCGCATAATGATTTCGGCATTCCGCAACAAGTCTTCGCCCCTTCGAACGGCAACCACACCCCCATATCCAAGCCATTCGTGCTTCTGACCGACCGGGGATGCTACAGTGCCGCATCGAGTTTCGCTCTCTGCCTAAAAAGTTACAGCAATGTCATCGTTATGGGCGACACCACTGGCGGCGGATTGGCAATACCTGCCGGTGGTGCATTGCCTAACGGTTGGCACTACCGCTTCGGTGTCAGTCGCACAATCGCTCCAGACGGAGTGAACTACGAAAACGGCGTTCCGCCCGACCAACTTCTTCGACTTGATCCTGCCGCAGTCGCCAATGGACACGACAACATCATCGACTCCGCCGCCAGATTAATCGTTACCTCTGACTTAAACTGAAAACCCTTTAACCCTTAAAACATTTTTTCAACTATGCTCTCCGACTTTCTTATCCGCGCAAGCTACCCCAACTATTTTATGGTGAAGAAATACGCCGATATGGGGCGCGAAATTTTCAACCGCAATGTAGACGATAAAGACAATCTGCTGAAAGGCAACAAGCCCGGAACTGTTATCTACAAACTTGAAGGCGACAAGGAGCGCCACGAGTTTCCACCGCGCTGGTACGATATGTATTACCTTATGGCACAAGAGGGTGAGCGACAGAAACACTATCTAGAAATGCTTCTGCGAGAGCGGTTTGGCGACGCCTTGTGCGACGAAAGAAAAAAAAACGACCACATTCCACAGAAGATTGACGAGCTAGAAGAAATCAGGGACCGTTTCCGCAGCAAATGCCAACAGTACGTATCGAACAATCAGATATTCGACTCCGATGAGCTAATTACCACAATCAGCGATGGTGATTTTACTGACAATCAGATAAGTTACAAAGGCCGAATGCTACTCGACCTCACACGCAACTGCTATCCTGTACCCGATTTCTGCATCCTCACCTCATCGGCGTTTCAGCATCCCGAAAGACTGAGCGAACTGCTTGAAAAAGCTATTCGCAACCTGGAAATAATGACAAATTACAAGCTAGGTGGATCCGACCACCCGCTGGTATTCGCCATCCGATGCGCAATGCCGCAATACATACCTGGACTGATGCCGACACTGCTCAACATCGGCGTCACCAGAGAAGCCTACAAAGGTTTGAGCCGGCATCGTGCAGGTATCGCCAACCGAGTGTACCTCAGTACTTTGCACACGATAAGCGAAATGCTTTCAATCGAAAAAAAATACGACCGCAACGACATCGAACTCTCGTCCAAAGAACAGTCGCAACGCATAATGGCAATGGAACGGGCCATTATCGAGTCGCATCCCGACGGACTTCGTCTGCTAACCGACGCTCACTACCAGGCTCTTAAGCTGGTCGAATACGTCCGGGAATTCTACATCAACAATCAAGACCTCATCCTTACTTTTATGCAGGGTAAACAGGCCTTTCCTTCTTTTATTCTGCAACGTATGGTGTGGACTATCGGCAACGAGGAGTCCTATCCCGGAGTGCTTTACAGCCACCACAGCCGCACCGGTACCGGCCGGCAGATTGAGAGTTATCGCAACATCTTTGGTGAAGAAATCATGACCGGCGATGTCACCTCGATCGATATCGCCTACACTAACCGCAACGAGATTAAAAGCCGCTATCCCGCTGTGTTCCACTTCGATCCTCTGCTCGAATCACTCGAACAACGGCACAAATCTCCCGTCACCATCGAATTCGCCGTTGAAACGCGTCCGCGCAAAACAAGCCTCTTCGCCGTTTTGCAGCTCAACAAGTCGGAAATGACAGGACGGGCGGCCTTGATCTCTTCTATCGACCTCTTGAACAAGGGTATTATTGAGGAAAACGACGTTATGTCGCTCATCAAGCCCTATCACCTGCGACAGATTGTCAGCAACTCCATCGACGACCATTCTATGGAAAAACTCGACTTTTTCGGCAAAGGGTTGAGCGTGCTGCCACACACCGCCATCACCGCTACTCTCTGTTTCTCCGCTCAGCGGGCTCAGGAACTCAAAAAAAGCGGCACCCCAGTATGCCTCTGTCAGGAGCGCTTCGTGCCTGAAGACACCATCACACTCGGCGAACTCGATGCAATTATCAGTATGGCCCCCGCCGCCATCCACGTCGTAACCGCCTGCAGAGGCTATGGAATCCCCGCCCTTATGGACCTCCAAAGCTATGGAATCCGAAAAGAAGGGAACCGGCTGATCAACACAGACGGTATGGTTATCAACGAATTGGACAAAATCACTATTTCCAGTAAAAATCAAACCATCTACAAGGGTGTGGCCGACTACAAACCCGCACGCTTCACCAAATATCTCAACGGCGAGCAGGTAAAACTGGAACCCGACGAAGTGCAGATCTTCGAGGATATGAAAAACGCCTACAACCGATACCAGCAGATTGTCACATCCGACAAAGCCTCGTTCATCACCGACGTCAACAAACTCGCCCGACTCATTCGGTGCGAACTCCAGAACAAACCCGAAATGGCACGCGGTGTCGTCAACAACTGGTATGACGACAATGCTCAACTCTATGTGCATCAGGTTCTTGAAAGCAAGATGGGCGACCACCTTGACCAGTCGCGCGTCTTCAATCTGCTCAGCAACAACAAGAAAGTTGATTTTTTCAAACGGGCCGCCGAACAGTGCATCCAACATCGGCTCAGCGGCCTCAAGGCCGGTTCCTTTATGCTTGGACGATTCGTCGCCCGCCCGCTACCAACAGCCATCTGGAATATGCTCAGCGACAGCAATGTGGCTTTCCTACTTAACGAATACGTGCTCTACGAAAAATACCTCCACGTGCTCGAGGAGGTCGGCGAAATTAAACTCGCACGCGCTCATTCTAAAATAGAGACCGAAGGCATTGACAATATGATTATCAACAACTTCGATCTCTACAATTTCGTCACTCTCCTCAATTCAACACATCGCTGGGACAATGTTGCCAGGGAATTGGAACGCATCGACCATCAGGACAACACTCACCTGCTTATCGAAAAACTCAGTCGGCCGATAACGGAAATCTTCGACACATCCAAACCCTGGGTCGTCGAAAAACTCAAAGACTACCAGCGGTTGTAGTGGATGCGGCTCTCATCCCATTTGTCTTTCGGCTCGTTGTCGCCCGTCGGATATCCAACCGGCACAACACAGTACGGTACAACATTGCCGGGCAGGTTCAGATAGGAGGCTACTGTGGCCATACGTTCCTCAAAGGGATAGCAAGCGGTCCACACCGCACCCAGTCCCAATGCCTCTGCCGCCAGAAGGAAATTCTCCGTGCAAGCTCCCATATCGTCTCTCCACATCGGATTAGGCAGCGTCACCGCCGGCGCATCGGAATTCTCACGCGGCGGACGCGTCACCGTCGTGTCGGCACAGAAAATCACTACCGCCCCTGACTGCATAAATTTCTCCATATTGCCGTTGCCCTCAAACATCTTCTCATACTGGCTCTTGTCCGTCATAACCACAATATGCCAGGGGCGGATATCCATCCCCGACGGAGCGGCAACAGCGGCACGAAGCATCTTCTCCATAATGTCGGCAGCTATCGTGTCGCCGTTATACGAACGTACACTTTTGCGCTGCATAATAGTGGCAATCGTGGCGTCGGCGCTGGCGTTTGCAGGTGCAGCGCACTCCTCTTTTCCACCACAGCAGCTCGTAGCCAACACAGCCACAGCTGCAGCACATAACAAAACATAACTTTTTTTAATCATAATATTAAGTTTTAAAAGTTCGCTTCGTTTAAAAGGTTAAAAAGGTTTTCCGTTCTCAGTTATCAGTTCTCATTTTTCCGTTTTCCGTTCAGAAACTCCCCCGTCCTTCCATACACATACTGCAGCATAGCCTTGATAAACAGCGCCTCCCTTTCTCCGTGCTCGCCCGTCAGCACCTTCGCGCAACCGTCGGCACATTCGAATCTGGTCACTCCCACCGAGTCTATCAAGTTACAGCCATTCTTGAAGCAATGCATCGCAAAATGATATTTTTCAGCATATTGTACTGACATAACATTACGGCTAAAGACAAAAGGTCTTGTATCTATTCCCATCTGGGCCAGAAGCGTAGCGGCAATGTCGCTCTGCGACATCATTGCATCAACAACCTTGCCCCCTTTCACCGCTCCTCCGGTCCACACCATCGGAATATGCGACACCCTGTAGTCGCTCGTCGACTGTCCTCCATCCAGCGGCACCCCGTGATCGGCAACTATCACAACCAGCAGCCTCTCCCATTCCGGTCTTCCCTTAAGACTGTCCAGCAGCACACCCAGGCAAGAGTCCGTATAAGCAAACGAGTTTTTTCTGGCGTCCGCAAGCCGCTCGAACGGAACCATCCAAGGCTCGTGACTGCTGAGCGTAAGGACAACGTCAAATCGACGTTCTCCCGCATCCGCCCCGCATTCAAGCACCGACGGTCTTAGGGTATATTCGTCCGGAGCACCCCAGCTACTCTGCCTGGCGACCTTGCCAAACAGTTCACGACCTCTTACCTGCTCAAAACCTGACTCCGTCAAATAACCTCGCATATTTGTGAAGTCAACGTCGCCGCCATATACAAATCTCGTCACATAACCCTCGTTTTTTAGTGTACGCGACAGCGACGGCAGCCTTCGCCCGGTATCGCCCATCTTCATCAGCGACGTCGTTGGCAGGCCCGGCCAGCCGTTCAATATCGAGACCAACCCGCGGTCCGTGCGGAAATTATTGGCATACATATTGTTGAACAATACACCTTCCGACGCATAGCGCCTCAGATTTCCACCCACACTGTCGTTCATCACCATATCCCATCCAGCACCTTCCCATACTACCAGCAGAATATCGGGACGCGTATCTTTCAGCAGCGTGTCCGCCACACCGTCGTCGCTCTCATAGCAGCAAGCCGCTATCATCCCCGCATCGGCATACGGCATATAGTCAAACTCCTTCCCCAAATCCTCGGTTTTGAACAACGAATGTATCATATTGAATAGCGGGTTCAGCGCCGAATGGTTGCAGAACGACTCCTTCGAAAAATATGCATACGATGGATTGGCTGTCGACTGTGACAACCCGCCTCGCATCCCTACAAACAGCACACCCCCCGCAAGCAACAGCGTCAACGACCACCAGCGGCTCTTCATTCGGCCCGCCTCATCGCCCACAGCCTTCCGCATACACAGCACATACAACCACGCAACAGCTCCTATGGCTGTCCCTCCAAGCAAAATGACCCACCATTTCACACTGGCAAACAACTCCTTGGGCTTCTGCGCATATATCAAATCGTTCGCGTCCATCTTCGCTCCCCAAAACCAATACAGCACTATGTCCGCAACAAATATCAGCGACATAATCAACGACACGACTATGAAATACGGCATCAACACCCTGCCTATACGCATCTTTTCCAAAAAACAGCTAACGCATACCACCAGCCACGGAACAACTAGTAGATAACAGGCCGTCACCGAATCTAGCCGCAATCCATTCCACAACACCAATACGCACTCCCACAGCGGCGCTCCATCCGCATGACCCATATTCACCAGCATAAACACAACCTTCTGCATCACAAATATCAGCAGAAATGTAATGTATAGCTTGATTAGCAATATAATGCGTCGTTTCATCCTATATTTTTTTATTTTGCAAATATATGATTTTTTTTTTCAAAAAGTCTTTCTTTTCTATTTTGTGTTTTTTTAGTAATGTATCAAAATTAATTATTTTTTTGTATCTTTGCAGTTTGAATAAAAACCGCTTGATATGAAGAAAATCGCTTTATTTGTCTTTGTTTTCAGCACGTTAATCGCTGCTGCACAGAATAAGAGCAGCGTCGAAACACGAGCATTGATGCAGAATTACAGAATGTCGAAAAGCGTCGACAAGATGTCGAAAACACTCCTCGACCGATACCCGGTGCGCTACACCCGCCTTTCGCCCGGCGGCGAACAAAAAGCTGTGATTGGCGTCATTGCCAAAGTGAATGACCATTTCAAAGCTGAGGAGGTGGAAGGTGATGATATTAAAGTTACTTCACGCGTCGCCGACATCGTTGTTATGCATGTGGCACTGGACAAGCTCTACACACTGAACTGGATGCCAGGCATCAATTATTTCACTGTGGCTCACCGTGTGGCACCTATGATGGACAACACGCGCGTGGACACAAGGACTGACAGCGTACAGGCCGGCCTGGGTGTGCCGATGCCCTTCAACGGCGACGGGGTCCTGATAGGCATTACCGACTGGGGATTCGACTATACGCATCCTAATATTAACAAGAAAAGCAACCCACGTATCTTGCGCGCGTGGGACCAATATAAGCAGTCGGGACCGAGTCCAGCAGGATTTGGCTACGGCACGGAATACAAGACTGACGAAGAACTGCGCGCGGCGAAGTGCGACACGGCCAACCTTTACGACTATGGCACTCACGGCACTCATGTGGCAGGCATCTGCGGCGGCAACGGCACCCAGAGCGGCAACGCCATCGGACAGGCTCCCGGCGCCAAATTCCTGCTGGGCACCTGGTATCTCGATGAGGCTTCCTGGCTGGATCAGGTGGCGTGGATGAAAGGGGTCGCCGAGCAGGAGGGCAAACGACTGGTCATAAACAGCAGCTGGGGTATGTATACTTTCAGCAACCTCGACGGAACGTCGCTGCTGAGCCAGTGCATCAACCACTATTCTGACCAGGGAATTGTGTTCGTCACCAGCGGAGGCAACAACGGCGATGTAAAGTTCCACCTCCAGAAGACTTTTGAAAGCAACAACGACACGCTCAAGTCGATTGCAACGTATTATAGCAGCGGCGTCGGACAGGGCTTGATCTACTGGGGCGAGGAGGCCGGAACGGGCAACGGCAACGACTTCTCGGCTGGATTTGCGATGGTGAACAACAGCAACGGCAGCATCTACTACTCACCTATGTACAGTACAGCAAATCCCATAGACTATCTGGAGTCGTATATCGTTGCAGGCGAGGATACTATCCACTATGACATTATGACAGAGCATTCTAACCCGAACGACGGACGGTCGCACGTGCTGCTTAATGTTCAAAAGAAATACAACTATAAGCTGATGATGCTCTGCACGGGCACGCCCGGAACAACGGTGAATGTGTGGAATATGACCAACCTGAGCAACAATGCGGGAAATATGGGATGCGACTTTGTCAACTCGGGCATTTTCGGCTGTCAGAACGGCGACAAACTCTATGGCATCGGCGAACCCGCCTGTGCGGAAAAAGCTATTACGGTCGCCGCCCATGTCGGTGACAGATACAAAAACGATAATTATGTGACGGGCGATTTGACAACCTTCTCAAGTCTGGGACCAACTCTAGACGGACGACACAAACCGGAAATATCGGCACCGGGCTCGGGTGTGGTGTCATCAATATCGTCGTTCACTTCGGGCAACTATACAGCTGTGTATGATGTTATTACCAGCGGTAGACACTATATCTGGGGCAGTATGAGCGGCACCTCGATGTCCTCGCCCGCCGTTACGGGCATCGTGGCGCTGATGCTACAGGCCAATCCTAACCTGAGCGTGGATGATATACGCGAGATTCTGTTCAGCACCGCGCGCAACGACGACAAAACGGGTCCGATCTTGGCCTCCGACAGCATTAGCAACAGCTGGGGTTACGGCAAAGCCGACGCTCTAAAGGCCGTGAATGCGGCTTACGACAAGCTGGAAATTGAGCAGGCTGGCGTGATTCGCCCCAAACTGGTGCTCTTCCCCAACCCCGCAGCCCAAAGGGTAACTCTGCTTACGGGCAGCAACGAACCTGAACTGGTGGAACTTTTCAGCATCGACGGACGATGTGTGATGCAGACTACTGTGTGCAACAGCGCCGAACTGGATATCTCGAAATTGGTGAACGGCGTTTACTTTGTAAGGGTCCACGACCGCGCAGGTGTGAGAACTGGAAAAATAGTTAAAAATTAATAGAAATGGAAGTAAAAGTGGAAGTTAAATAGGAAGTAAAAAAAGACGAATGATTATGTATTGTCCCTTAACTCCCTCCAACTCCACCTTTAAAATCTTTTAAGCAAAGCGAACCTTTAAAACTTTTAAAACCTTTTAAGCGAAGCGACCCTTTAAAACCTTTAAAACCCTCAAATGCTCAGGCTTTTCAAACAAGGAACTTTAGGACAAGTAATTGTCATCATCGCGGCGGCGTTGCTGCTGTGGTGGCGGGCGTTCGTGTGGCCTGTTGAGGTGAAAGGTGTGGATTTTTTCTCGCCGCTGTATGAATTGCTGTGCGGATGGACAATGGCTGCACCGCGTCTGGCCAGCGCGGTGGCGCTGCTGCTAATTTTGGGCGAAGGTGCGTGGCTCAACCTGATGCTGACTAACCACAAGATGACAAGGATCAACAGTTTAATGCCTATGCTGCTCTATCTGGTTGCAATGAGTTGGAACAGTGAGCTACTGACATTGACACCTCTGATCCTGGTGAACGCTATGGTACTGCTTGCCTGCAGTCAACTGCTCTCGGATGGAAGCACCTCGCTGTCCGTCGACCGCAACTTCAACGCGTCGTTCTTTATCGGGTTAATGGCGCTGTGCTATCTGCCCGCATTGTGGTATATTGTCCCATTCTTGTTTGTCTTCGTGGTTTACAAACTGTACCGATGGCGCGATGTAGTGGTGAGTGTGTTCGGACTGATAGCTCCTTCGGTGATTCTTTTCACTTACGCTTTCCTCTCCGACCGCTTGGACTATTACCTGATACTGATCTGGCACGATATTGTGGCGATGAATCCTCACTGGGTGACACTCCCCTTCTGGAAAATGCTGCCAACTCTGCTCTTTGTATTGCTCCTGACTGCGGCGTTGATGAAACAGCTTGGGACGCTCAACGAGGGAACGGTCCACCACCGCATCAATACCGGTGTGCTGACGCTGCCTCTGACGGCGTGGGTGGTGATGCTGATGTATTCGGAATGGTTCCCGCTCGACACACAGTCGGTGGCGGTTCCTTTCAGTTTTTTGGTGACATTTTTTTTAATGACCGAACGGAAAAGAGAGTGGATCAGCGAGGTGATGATTTGGTTGCTGCTTGTGTGCTGTTGCATTAATGTGTTGTTGTTTTAGATTGAAAATAAAGAAAATATGTTAAAGAATTGTTATAACAAGGGGGTAGTTGAAGCCGGATGCGACGAAGCCGGACGTGGATGCCTGGCTGGACCGGTCTATGCCGCTGCCGTAATACTGCCCGCCAACTATAGCAACGAAAAACTGAACGACTCGAAGCAACTTACTGAACGGCAACGATATGAACTCCGCGAACAAATTGAACGTGACGCCGTTGCTTGGGCTGTGGCTGCGGTGAACAATGAGGAAATTGACAAGATAAACATACTGAATGCATCCTTCCACGCAATGAATATGGCTGTGAAAAAATTGAAGAAAACACCTGAATCCCTTTTGATTGACGGCAACCGCTTCAAAAATGAAACAGATCTCCCCTTCCAATGCATTGTGAAAGGCGATGGCAAATACCTCTCGATAGCGGCTGCATCAATACTCGCAAAAACTTACCGCGACGACTATATGCTTGAAGCTCACAAAAGGTTTCCTGCCTACGGATGGGACACTAACAAGGGCTATCCTACAAGCAAACACTACGACGCCATTGAGCAATACGGCATTTCTCCCCTGCATCGCAAAACTTACGCCCTATATAGACAAAAAGAACTGCAATTTAATTAATACCACCAGAATATGATTATAGATTATGTCATAAAAAAATACCAGCAGCGACAACTTCGCAATCTTCTGGAACAACCTCGCGACAAGCGTATCGACAACTGGGATAATGTGAAGACTATTGGACTTGTGTTCACTGTCGGCGACGCAGACCGCTGGAATCTCATTCACCGATTCATCACCGCACAGGAAAACCACGGAAAAGAAGTGTATCTCATTGGATTTCAAGCTAAAAATTATGAAATAAACTATATCTTCTCACACACTAAGACCACTATTTGTCACGAAAAGGACGACTTCAACTATTTCGGACTACCTAAAGAAGGGGTTATTGACGGTTTTACAAACAGACATTACGACCTTATAATAGACACTACCGAACAACCAGACTTTTTCGGCAAATATGTGACAGCAATGTGCAACGCCAACCTGAGAGTGGGCTATTCCAATGCGCAATCGGAAGTGGATGAGGGCGTAATGGAAATGTACGACCTTGCAATTCAAGGCAATGAAACTATGGATTTCAAGGACTATATCGAACAAATAGTGAAATACCTTACAATGGTACAGAAGTAAAAGGAAAATTAAAAGAGTTAATGAACTATACTCTAACGCAATAACGCATTCAAAAAATTATTCTTCATATAAAAATGGCAAAAATCAATTTATTTTCAGGAACCGGTGTCGCTCTTATCACACCGTTCCGCAAACAGGAAACGATAGATTTCAGTAGGCTTGAAGAACTTATTGATTTTGTAATTCAATCGGGGGTGGACTATATCGTAGCTCTCGGAACCACTAGCGAAGCAGCAACAATGTCGGAAAGCGAACGTACTGCATTGCTGCAGTTTATACTTGAGTGTGTCAACGGCCGGGTGCCTATTATGCTTGGAATGGGCGGCAACAACACTCGGGCTGTAACCGACGCCATTAGCCAAACCAACTTTGACGGCATCAGCGGCATCCTCTCGGTGACCCCTTACTACAATAAACCTCAACAACGAGGTATTATTCAGCACTATAAGAACATTGCGGACGTATCGCCTGTCCCAATCGTTCTCTACAACGTTCCGGGACGCACCTCTTGCAATATGCTGGCCGAAACCACTCTCCAGCTAGCGGAGGAATGTCCGAACATTGTCGCCATCAAGGAGGCATCGGGCAATATGTCGCAGATAATGGAGATTCTGCGTTGCAAACCCGCCTCTTTCAGCGTCATATCGGGCGACGATGCTCTCACATTGCCAATGATGACTTTAGGTGCAACGGGAGTGATATCGGTAATGGCAAACGCCTGTCCAAAGGAAATGTCTGATATGGTGCACTATGCATTGAAAGGCGATCTGAAGAAGGCTCTTCCTCTCCACTACCGGATGCTGCCTATGATGAATGCCATTTTCGAAGAGGGCAACCCAGGAGGCATCAAAGCACTGTTGGAAATCGAAGGCCGCATAACCAACCAGTTACGCACTCCGCTAACCAAAGTTTCAAAGACACTTTACAACAAACTCAAAGACTTGCTTACGGAATTCAACGCCAAATAATGCCTCTCTGAACTATGGACCTCACCCCTGTCGCCAGAACAATCTTTGCAAAAGATTTTTATGCCACTAAAGTTACGGGCATAAATATAGAATATGTTGATGAGAACAGAACTGTTTGCAGTATGGAACTCACTGACATTCATCTCAATGCCAAAGGTTTTGTGATGGGCGGTGCAATATTCACCCTGGCCGACTTTGCATTTGCCATTGCCGCCAACAGCGACATTATGGCTAGCGGTCAAGATGCTGAATTGCAATGGGTCTCGTCATCATCAACAATTCATTTCCTCTCCCCGGCCAAGGATAGCCCTCTGAGAGCTACAACAACCAAAATCAAACAGGGTCGCAATCAGGCGCTTATCCAAATATCGGTGACCGACTCATCTGACAGGCAAATAGCACTGGTGACAACCTCCGGGACTAGAATCAACTCGAATCAAAACTAAGCAAGAACTATGAATCTCAACCATCTGGAGAAACTTGTAGCGCCGATGACGGCCAACTTCCAAACTGCACAGGAACGTCTTGTTGGCAGCGAAATTCCTATTATTACCGAAATCAACAGGCATATACAAAGCAAGAAAGGCAAACAGCTGCGCCCGCTGCTGACATTCCTTACTGCCCGCTGCTGCGGAATGCCCGACAATTTGGCTGAAAACCATCCCCTTTTTAACGCCGCTGCCGCTATCGAGACACTTCACACCAGCACACTGATTCACGACGATGTTGTTGACGAGTCTGACATCCGGCGCGGAACGGCCACCGTCAATCACCGTTGGGGAAACAAGACAGCTGTGCTGTTGGGCGATTACTATCTTGCCGTAGTGATGCGAGCTATCAACGATATTGACAATAAAACGCTGACCCATACCATCAACCACACCGTCATCCAGATGAGTGAAGGAGAACTCCTTCAACAACAATATTGCGGCAATTACGATATCGACTCTTCTGTCTATTTCCAGATTATACGCAAAAAAACCGCTCTTTTTCTGGCTTCCTGCTGCAAAACCGGCGCTCTTTTTGCCACTGAAAACCCTGAACTGCTTGAGGCAGCCTACTCTTTCGGTGAAAATATAGGAATGGCGTTTCAGATCCGCGACGATCTGCTCGACTTTAAACCGACCGCCCTATCCGGTAAACCACAGGGCAACGACCTGAAAGAACATAAATGCACCCTCCCGCTTATCTTCGCCCTCCAAAAAACTGAAAACAGGGATATCATCATCCCTATTCTTGAGAAAAAGGAAATCTCAGACAATGATGTGTCTGTCATATCTAAAATCATCAACAACGACAATTCCATTCAAAAAACCTCCGCCATACTTCGGGATTATCTCACTAAAGCCGAATTGCATCTACAATATCTGCCCGAAAACAAATTCAGAGAGGCTATGTATGATTTAGCCAACATTTTACAAGAAATCTAACGAGAATAATACTAAAGAAAAAAATAACATAAAATATCAAAAAATGAAAAAACTGATTCTTTCAATCGCCATTATGCTCATTTGCGGCACCGTAATGGCACAGAACGCTAAATTGCCTGAAAACATCAGCCTAAAGACTCTTGACGGAAAGACTGTCACCTCCGCTGTCCTGCAGAACGACGGCAAACCTTTTGTCATCAGTTTCTGGGCCACCTGGTGCAAACCCTGCAACGTTGAGCTCAACACAATCCGCGAACTCTACGAGGAATGGCAGGAAGAGACTGGTATAAAGATCGTCGCCGTATCTATCGACGACTCCCGTTCAGCTTCGAAGGTGAAACCGCACGTCGACGGCAACGGATGGGAATATGAAGTCTATCTTGACCAGAACCGCGATCTGGCTCGCGCAATGAACGTCGGCGCCGATGTACCTTACACTTTCATTATCAACGGTGAAGGCGAGATCGTCTGGATGCACAAGGGTTACCAGCCGGGTGGCGAGGACGAACTGATCGAACAGTACAGAAAAATTCTGAAAGGAGAATAACGGTATGAATAAACGAATATCGTTACTCGGTGTCGCACTGATGCTGTGCGGCATCATTCCATCGGCTGCCCAGGGTATTCTCGGCGGACACGTGACCGGCAACATTCAGTTTGACGGCCAGATATCGCATCGCGACACCATCATCGGAGCCGACGACGTTCCTAAGAAACTACTTTCAAATATCCGCACCGACATACTATACACCAACGGCGACTTCAGCGCAGGTCTCCGCTATGAAGGATATCTGGGTCCTATGCTCGGTTTCCGTCCCGACTACGAGGGACAAGGTATAGCTAACTATTTTGTCAGTTATCGTACACAGAATTTCGCCGTCACTGCGGGTCATTTCTACGAGCAATTCGGCAACGGAATGACGCTGCGAGCCTATGAGGACCGCTACCTTGGTATCGACAATGCTCTGCGCGGCATCAACATTATGTACCGCCCGTTCAACGGCGTGATACTGAAGGGTGTCATTGGACAGCAGCGTTACTTCTGGGAGACTACGGGTCTTGTCAGGGGCATCGACGGCGAGGTAAACGTCAACAGCCTGGTAGAATCTTGGAAGGATGCAAAGACTCAGCTCACCCTCGGCGCCAGCTTTGTAAGCAAATATGAGGACAACGACGAAATCATTTCCTCCGGCATCGATGGCTACAAGCTTAATCTTCCTCAGAATGTGGGTGCCACCGCTGTACGTATGGACCTCTCGAGCGGCGGTTTCGGTCTCCAGGCTGAATATGCACACAAGGGGCAGGACCCCAACGACTTGAACGATTACATCTACCGTGAGGGCGATGTGCTCTGGATGAGTGCCAGCTACTCTAAAAAAGGTATGAGTGCCAACATCCAGGCCAAACGGGTCGACAATATGGGCTTCCGCTCTCATCGCACTGAGAAATACAAAGAGATGCTCTTCATCAACTACACCCCGGCCATTTCCAAGCAACACACTTACGCTTTCCTCAGTATGTACCCCTACGCTACTCAGAGCACCGGTGAGATGGGTCTTCAGGGCGACTTTATGTACAAGTTCAAAAAGGAGACGCTCCTAGGTGGCAAATACGGAACCGATGTCCATATCAACACTTCGCTCATCACGGGTCTCGACACCACTCGCATCGGCGGACGCGGCACCAACGGCTACACCTCTGATTTCTTCAGCACAGGCGACCTCTACTACGGCGACCTTAGTGTTGAAATTGCCAAAAAACTGAGCAGCAAACTCAAATTAGCAGCAACCTACGGATATGTGGTTTTCAACCCGATCATCGAAGGTCACGAGGGCGACCTGCATCACAACAATGTTGTCGTCGCTGACCTTACCTGGAAAATCAACAAGAAGAACAGCATTCGCTTCGAGGCTGAATGGATGGGTAGCGACAGCAAATACGACGCCACTGTCGACGACAAACGTTGTGGAGACTGGATTATGGGACTTGTCGAATACAATCTTACCAGTGCCTGGTTTGTCTCTCTCAGCGACCAGTATGCCTACAATGACGGCATCGGCAACTACTACAACCTTTCGGTCGGCTACACCAAGGGTGCTACCCGCCTGCAGTTGGGCTACGGCAAACAGCGCGAGGGTATCATCTGCATCGGCGGTGTCTGCCGCAACGTTCCAGCCAGCAACGGCCTCACTTTCAGCCTTACTACCTCGTTCTAACCTATCATCATATCAACGTAACATCTACATAAAATGAAAAAAATATTCCAACTGTTTGTTTCTGTCTTCGTCTTTGTTTCAGTTTTCGCCTTCGTTTCCTGCGACAAGATTGAGGAGGACAATTATATCGTCTATGCCGGTGCTGCCGGCAAATGGTACGACGGCTCGGGAGTAGCCGACAAAAGCCAGCGTGCTATCATTGAAAAATATACCGGCGTGCGTTGCGTCAACTGCCCCACTGCCGACGAAGCTATCGGCGTTGCTGTCGGTCAGTATGGCGACAAACTGATCGCTGTAGCCATTCACGATTCGTCTAATTTTACAAAACCTATCGGAGATACTCCGCGTCTCAGCACTCCCGACGGCGAAACTATGAGCCAGTTCTTTGGCGTCCGCGATGCTGGACAGTACCCGGCAGCTCTCGTCAACCGTGCCTCCACCTCCACTGGATGGGATCTCTTCACTCCTACCGAGGGCATCAACTCGCATGTCGACAATATCCTCAGCAACAACGCTACTGTAGCTGTGGCTGTCGATAGCGCTGTCATCAACAACAACTCTGTCGACATTACCGTCAACATCGAATTCCTGCAGCCTGTAAGCGACGAGCTATCTCTCACTCTGATGCTTATCGAGGACAGCCTAGTGGTCACACAGCGTTTGCACGACGGAAGCGACAATGAGAATTATGTCCACAACCACGTTCTGCGCGACGTTATCACCGACGTATGGGGCGCCGATATCGACTGCACCGGCGCTGCCGGCGAAAAGCGTGTGGCTTTGTTCCAATACAAACCCGAGTCGTCGGAATGGAACCTGCGCCGCTGCCATATTGTAGCTTTCGTGTCTGTCAAGAATTCCAAACAGATTCTCAATGTCGCCGACTGCCACGTAAGGTAACGGACGTCGGTCAATACCTTCTATTTTGAACAAAAAAATCCTGCAACTGGCGTTGCCCAACATCATCACCAACATCACCGTACCTCTGCTCGGTATGGTCGACACCGCCATTGTAGGGCATCTTAGCGAGCAGCACATCGGCGCCATCGCCATAGGTACGCAGATTTTCAACCTCATCTACTGGAATTTCGGATTCCTGCGTATGGGCACCAGCGGTTTTACGGCTCAGGCCTATGGTGCGCGCCGTCTCGACGAGGCGGTGCGTGTCTTCATTCGCGCCATCACCATCGCCCTTGCCGTCGCTCTTTTATTGATTGTTTTTCAATACCCTGTCGCACTGCTTTCTAAAGCCATCTTCAACGGCAGCCCAACGGTAATTACTATGGCGCTCAGTTACTTCTATGTGCGTATATGGGCAGCACCCGCCACACTGGGACTTTACGCCATAAAAGGCTGGTTCATCGGTATGCAGAACTCTAAGTTGCCTATGTGGATAGCGATATTCATCAACATAGTCAACATTTTATGCAGCCTTGTTTTCGTTCTCGTTTTCCACTGGGACATCAAGGGCGTCGCTCTCGGCACTGTCATCGCTCAATACAGCGGACTCTTTATCGGCGTCTACTTCGTCGTTTCCAAATACGGCAAACTCTTCCGTCAAGCAATTAACCTGTCAGACCGTTCTATGCCCTCCCTCCTCCGCTCCATTCTCTCTTGGAGCGAGATGAAGCTCTTCTTCCGAGTCAATGGCGACATATTCCTCCGCACCATCTGTCTCGTCCTCGTCTTCACTTTCATCACCTCCGCTTCGGGCAAAATAAGCGACGAAATACTTGCCGTCGATGCCCTACTGCTACAGTTCTTCACCCTCTTCAGCTATATTATGGATGGCTTCGCCTATGCTGGCGAATCTCTCGTGGGACGCTATATCGGTGCGCACGACCGGCGCTCGCTCGTCAGCGTTGTCCGCCACTTGCTCCTCTGGGGACTCATACTCACCCTGCTATTCACAGTCATTTACGCCATCTTTGGCGAGAATATCCTGCGCATTTTCAGTGACAAGGAGAATGTAATCGCTGCCGCACGTCCCTACCTCTTCTGGGTTCTGATCGTGCCTGTCTGCGGCTTCTCTGCATTCCTTTTCGACGGCATCTTCATAGGAGCAACTGCCTCTCGTACAATGCGCAACTCGATGTTTGTCGCCACTGCTGCCTTCTTCGCCGTCTATTTCGGACTCCTTTGCATCCTCCCGACTTTGAATGTCCAACTTTCGACTTTTAGTTGGAACAACATCCTATGGACTGCCTTTATGGTCTATCTCGCTGCCCGTGGCATCGGGCAGGCTGCAATGCTCCGCAAATCTGTCTATGAAAAAGCAGATTCAATTTGATCCATACCTCCGTGAAGCGGAGAGCCATCGGCTCTCCGCTTCACAATAAAATAATTTTATTGAATAATAATATTATTTTTGTTGTAGCGTTACTGAAAAAGATTAAGAGCGATTATAAATTAATGTCAGACATAATCAATATATTACCCGACAGTGTCGCCAACCAAATTGCCGCCGGTGAGGTGGTAGACCGACCGGCATCAGCAGTCAAGGAGTTGATGGAAAACGCCCTCGACGCCGGCGCCACTGAAATCCAGCTGATAGTGAAAGACGCGGGACGTACTCTCATACAGGTTATCGACAACGGCTGCGGTATGTCGGATTGCGACGCGCGACTCTGTTTCGAGCGGCACGCCACATCGAAAATCCACAAAGCCGACGACTTGTTTGCAATTCATACTATGGGGTTCCGCGGCGAGGCGCTAGCCTCGATAGCAGCTGTGGCTCAGGTGGAGATGAAATCGCGACAATGCGACCGTGAACTGGGTACGCAGATAATTATCGAAGGCTCGGAGGTCAAGGATCAATCGCCCTGCAACTGTCCGACGGGGACGTCTATTTCTGTTAAAAACCTGTTTTTCAACATACCGGCACGACGCAACTTCCTTAAGAAGGACAGCATCGAGCTTAACCATATCGAGGAGGTTTTCAAGCGTGTGGCTTTGCCTAACCATAATGTGGCATTTAGCTTCCACCACAACGGCCGACTACTCTACGACCTCAAGGCTGGCAACTTCGCGCAGAGAATCGCGGGCTTGTTCGGCAACAATCACAAGGAGCGACTGTATCATATCGAGGAACAAACCGAGCCAGTCAAAATCTTCGGCTATGTGGGAAAGGCAGAATATGCCAGGCGTGTGCGCGGCGAGCAGTATCTGTTTGTTAACGGACGTTTCATAAAGCACATCGGCTTGTCGGCGGCAATCGAAAAAGCCTACAGCGAACTTATACCAGAGCACACCTACCCCGCCTACTTTGTGCTGATGGAGGTCGACCCGCAGAAACTCGACGTCAACATCCACCCGACCAAGACTGAGGTTCGGTTTATCGACGAGCATATCATCTTCGCCATACTTCGTGCTGCCACCAAGAAGGCTTTGGGACAGTTTTCGCTGGCCACCGAACTGGAATTCAACCCTTCAACGGAGATCGACTTCACCCCAGCCGCAAAAGGTTATATGCCTCCGGAGCCCAAGGTGACTTACAATCCCGACTACAACCCGTTCAGCGAACGAAGGACGACGGGCGGAGAACACAATTCCTCTCTCCGCTTTTCGCCACAACCTACCGAAAGGGTTAAAATGGCTGAATATGAACATTTCTTTGATACAACGCCCAAGGAGCCTGATGTATCACAACTGCCTCTCGCAGGCGAATCAGCCGCCGTCCCCTCCACAACCACCAATACTGCTTCGCCTATCAACTATCTTAGCAAATATATCATCACTACGCTTAAATCGGGCATAGTTATAATCGACCAACAAAGGGCACACGAGCGCATACTTTATGAGCGTCTTTTGGCAGAACGCGCCAAAGGCAACGCCCCCGCACAACAGTTGCTGTTCCCGGTCAACTGTATTTTCAACCCGGCCGACAGTGAACTGCTGACCGAAATAATGCCCGACCTTGAGCAGCTGGGATTTATCATCTCTGCGCTGGGAGAGAACACGTTTGTCGTCACTGCAACACCTGTGGATGTCAAGGAAGATGAATTGCAAAGCCTTCTGGAACAAACAATCTGCGATTACAAGGGCAATATGATGCAGAAGTTCGCCGACCGCGACAAGTCTATCTGCCTAAGCCTGGCGCGCCAGATGGCAGCAAAAAGCGGCACCGCCCTCAAACCTGAGGAGATGCAACAGATAATCGCCGACCTATTCTGCTGCCAGGCTCCCAACATTTCGCCTTCAGGCAAACGCACAATGTTCATCATCGGCGAACAGGAACTAAACGAAAAACTGAAATAACAATGTCACAACAATACTCTCCACAAGGATTCAGAATGCTGCCCAACGGTGTAAAACATCTACTGATAATCAATGCGTTGTTTTATTTGGCAGCTTTTGTATTCCGCAGTTCTCTTAATATCGACCTCGACAACTGGCTGGCGCTCTACTATATCGGCAGCGATATGTTCCGCCCGTGGCAATATATCACTTATATGTTTATGCACGGAAGTTTTGAGCATATCTTCTTCAATATGTTCGCCTTGTGGATGTTCGGCTATATTCTCGAAAACTTCTGGGGCACTAAACGGTTTGTCATCTTTTATCTGCTGTGCGGCATTGGCGCTGGCCTTGTCCACTCGGCTGTTATCGGCATCTCTGCGGCTCCCGTGCTGGCCGATATCAACGTATATGCCGCCAATCCTTCGCCCGACGCCCTTATTCAAATTTATAACGATCATTTCCACAATATTATCAATCCGCGTTGGATAACGGAAGTCACCAATGCCTGGCGCAACGGTGCAGGCAACGATTTCGGCTATGAGACAACGGAGGCATTGATGCAGATCTACAACGAACGTATTATCGGCATCCCGACAGTTGGCGCATCGGGGGCCGTTTACGGGATCCTGCTGGCATTCGGAATGATGTTCCCCGAAGAAAGAATCTATCTATATTTCCTTGTTCCCCTCAAAGCCAAATGGTTTGTTATCGGATACGCTGCCATCGAGTTGGTTACCGGTGTGTTGGGCACCAACGACGGCATTGCCCATTTTGCACATCTCGGTGGTATGCTGGTAGGACTGATACTCATCCTGCTGTGGCGCAAACACGACCGTGACCGATACTGGAACAACTGACAATCTGCAATATGAGCGAATACAAGAAGGGTCTTATCTACGGACTGCTGTGCTACTGCATTTGGGGATTGTTTCCTCTCTACTGGCGACTGCTCGAGACTGTTGACAGTTTTGAAATTCTGGCACACCGTATGCTCTGGTCGGGGGTCTTTATGGTATCTCTCTTTGTCGGCATACGCAAGGTTCGCCTGAAGGACCATATCAAACGCCCTCGGCAATATCTGATGCTGCTTGTTACTGGAACACTGATCAGTTTTAACTGGGGACTTTACATCTGGGCTATCAACCACGGCTACATCCTGCAGAGCAGCCTGGGTTACTATATCAACCCGCTGGTAAATGTGTTGCTTGGTTATCTGTTCCTGCACGAAAGACTGAACCGCGCACAAACGGTTGCATTGCTTATGGCTCTCACCGGAGTGCTATATTTCACAATCGACTACGGACAGTTCCCTATAATATCTCTCGGTCTCGCATTCAGTTTCGGCATCTATGGCCTGCTGAAAAAGAAAATGGGTTTGAACGCCACTCCGGCGCTCACCGTCGAGACTATCTGGATGATGCCGGCGGCTCTGTTTTACATCACTTTTCTATGCACAAACGGGGATTCAGCACTCAATACCTTCGACTGGTTCATCTGGCTGCTGCTGGTGTTGGCCGGTGCTGTAACCGCCATTCCGCTGCTGCTCTACGGTAAAGCGGCCGAGAGGATAACACTTACCGCACTTGGTTTTTTGCAATACGTCTCCCCTACCGGACAGTTCTTGATTGGTATTTTTGTCTATAAGGAGAGCTTTACCACAGCACATATAGTCTGCTTTACCTGTATCTGGATTGGATTGACTATCTTCACGATAGACATCATCAAACGGCTGAAGAAATAACAGTTACAACGCCAACGACATTATCAGCGTGACATAGTTGAGATAGTTCTCGAGTCCACAGCGGTCGCAGGTGTCAAGCGGATCGTGATAGCCGCCAAAGGGCTGCCCCATTGATAGGACAAAGATGGCCGGCATACGCTGCGAGAAATAGTAGTGGTCGCTGTTGGGGCGGTTTTCCCGATGACGGATTTCGGGTGCTATCTGAAGGACGTTGTTCAGTTTGTCCAGCCGTTCAACAAAGGGCTTCGTCTCAGGTGCATTGCCATTGAAGACCATAATACCCTCGTTGCCGCCACAGAACATATCGACATTGATAAGCAATCTGACTTTCGAGAAATCGAACACGGGATGCTCAAAAGCGTATTTTGAACCTCGCAAACCAGCCTCTTCACCGCTGAAGAAGCAGAAGAGGTGCGTATAGTGCGGCTTGTCGCCCGATGCCGCTCCCGCCATAACCGTGCGCGCAATATCCAACACCGTAGCCACTCCGCTGGCGTTGTCGTGGGCACCATAGAAGACGATGCTGTCGCCCATAGTGCCAAGGTGGTCGTAGTGGGCGGTATAGACAATCATCGTGTCGACCTCGCCAGGGATGTAGCCATATACGTTCTGCGTGTGATAGGCTGGGTGGAACTGAGTGAATATCTCGCAGTTGATCTTCTTGACTTTCTTTGGCATTGCCGACGGCAGGACCTCAATATAGGCATAGCCGTGTTCGTAGCCGGTGTAGGCCGGCGAGCAGGTGTTGAGTTCCGGCCAAGCGACGATGAGGCCACGTGAATTGAAAGGATTGCGCTTTTGAAGGGCTTTGGCGGCATTGACTATATCCCTTGCCATCCCCAGACTAGAATAGTACCAAGGGCTGAGGTCGATATAGACAAACAGATCCTGAAGCAAGTTGTTGTTCTTTTTCAAGAATTTGCGCATTGCATTGCTGTCGATGAGCACCTCGGCAGGGACGGTCAGTACTTTGAAGTCGCCCCAGCTGGAACGCGACCAGGAAGGGACGCGGAACTGCGTGAAGGGCTTCAGTTTTTGTCCATCAACAGTGAATGACAGCGGTCCTTCCATAGAAAAAGTGCTGAATGTATAAGGCTGATAGTAATTTTCGCCCAAAGGCTTGATTTTCAATCTACGCAACTCGCCACGAATATAATTGGCGGCAATGCTGTCACCTCTAAACGAATAGCCGCGTCCGTGAAACCCGTTGGATGTCAGACGACGCAACACCTGACGCATATAGTTGGTATCCTGCGCACTGAGCGCCAGCGTTGAGGCAAGGAGCAATGATAATAATATGGCTTTAATTTTCATTGTCAGATATTTATCAAAATCCAGGAAGACTGATGAACAATGTCGGCAATATGAGCAAGAAACCTATAACGATAAGAAACAGGATGAATTTCCATACCCACTTGAGCCAAGTGGCGTAGGGAATCTTTGCAATACCGAGACAGCCGACAAGCACTCCCGATGTCGGTGTAAGCATATTGGTGAAACCGTCGCCAAACTGGAATGCCAGCACTACAGCCTGACGCGAGATGTCGGTCAGATCGGCAAACTGCGACATTATGGGCATCGTCAGCGCCGCCTTTGCCGACCCCGACGGCATAATTATATTGAGCATTGTCTGAAACGCGTACATTGCTCCCATCGATGTAACCTCACCTGCCTTTGCCAGCGAGCGAGTGAGACCATACAGGATGGTGTCGATGACCTTTCCGTCACGAAGAATGAAAATGATGCCGCTGGCCAGTCCTACAACCAATGCCGCCGAAAGGATGTCCTTACATCCGGCAAGGAACAGCTTTGCCAAATCGTCGGCTTTCTGATTGTCGGCAATTCCTGCAAGGAGTCCCATCGCCAAGAACAATGCCGAAATCTCCATAACATACCAGTCGTAACCCAAAACACCTACAACCAGGTATAATATGGTGAAAACAAGTATGTCGAGTATAAAGAAATGGACCGATTTACGTAACGCAATAAAACCTGTCAGAAGGAACAATCCTGCAAAAACCGGCATTAGGCACACATTGGAACTACGGCTTCCCATTGCGATGGGTGTCATCGGATAACGTAGTGCGCACCATAGCATTACAGCGCCCAAAAGCACATATACAATCCAGGCGATACGAGGAGTATGATAGACAACTTCACTATCAGCTTGCTGCTGCGAACGTTCACGCCAATAAGCATCAAGCTTATATACAGGCGATTTCTCAGGATGCTTCTTCACTCTGTCGGCATAGAGCAAAACAAACACTATACCGATGATTGTCAGTACTATCCAACAGAAGAAACGGTATTCAAGTCCGGAGAATAACTGCAAACCTGCAATACCCTGTGCTATGCCTATGGTGAATGGATTCAACATAGCTCCCGCAAAGCCAATATGGGCGGCCATATAGCACATACAGACACCGACAATCGAATCATAACCCATTGATATAGCCAACGGTACAAAGATTACCACAAAGGCAATAGTTTCTTCGCTCATACCAAACAGGGCACCAAACAAGCTGAAAAGAATCATTATCAAAGAGATGATGATATTTTCAACGCCAACCTTTTGGAAGAACTTGTGCCTGTTAAGTCGCTGAACCCGACGCAGAAAGGCCATCACTCCGATATCGATGGCGTGACTGTTGTTGAGAATCCAGAACGCACCACCGACCATCAAAATAAAAATGATTATGTCGGCCTTGTCGCAGAATCCTGAAAAAAGGGAGGAGAAGACCTGCCAGGTTTGCGGCTGGTTGTCAACATAATGGAACGAATCGCCTCGCACAACCTCGCGTGTCGACACGCTACCATCGGCGTTGGTAATGTTGATGCTTTCTCTAACAAATTCGCCGCCCGGAATAAACCAAGTCAATAGGGCGGCGAAAAGTATCAGAAAAAAAACTATGGTAAATGTGTGCGGAATCCGCTTCATAATTTTGCCAGACAGTCGTTTACATTTTTCTCAATACGGGCCTCAACATCGGTGCAGTCGTCAGCTTTAACGAACTTTTCACCGGTAATATGCTCATACAGTTCAATATATCTATCAGTTATTGAATTCACTATTGCATCGGTCATTTCGGGAACCTTCTGACCCTCTTTACCTTGAAAGCCGTTCTCCATAAGCCATTCACGGACAAACTCTTTGCTGAGCTGACGCTGGCGCTCGCCCTTTGCCTGACGTTCCTCATAGCCGTCGGCATAGAAATAGCGCGACGAGTCGGGAGTGTGGATTTCATCGATAAGATAAATCTTGCCGTCGCGTTTTCCAAACTCATATTTGGTGTCAACAAGGATAAGACCCTTCTGTGCAGCAATCTCGGTGCCGCGCTGGAACAGCTGCAATGAGTATTTCTCAAGCTGGTCGTAGTCCTCCTGCGACACAAGTCCTGTGCGGATAATCTCCTCGCGCGAAATATTTTCGTCGTGACCCTCGTCGGCTTTTGTCGTCGGAGTGACGATAGGAGTCGGGAATTTCTGGTTTTCAACCATTCCCTCAGGCAAGGTGATTCCACAAAGCACCCGGTTGCCGGCTTTATATTCACGCCAAGCAGAACCGGCCAGATAACCGCGAACAATCATTTCGACACGGAATCCTTCGCACTTCAAACCGACGGTAACCATCGGATCGGGACTTGCCAGCTTCCAGTTAGGGACTATATCGGCAGTTGCATCAAGGAATTTAGATGCTATCTGATTGAGCACCTGACCTTTGAAGGGTATTCCTTTAGGCAATACCACATCAAACGCCGAAATACGGTCGCTGACAACCATTGCCATATATTTGTCGTCGATGTTATAAACATCACGGACTTTGCCTACATAAAGACTTTTCTGTTTTGGAAAATGATAATTGGTTTTTACTATTGCTTGCATAATATATTGTTTTACTTATAAATATCTTATTTATTCCTCATCCAGTTTATTGGCGAAGAAAGTGAAATTCACCTTCCCGTAAGCACGATGTTGCCAGAAATGCGGATGATTTTCAAATTCAAATTCTTTTGGATGCTCCAGAATAAAAACACCGTCATCGGTCAACACATTGCTCTGAAACACAATATCGGGCAGTTTAGGCAAATCCTGCAATGCGTATGGCGGGTCGGCAAAAACAATGTCAAACTTCTTATATGCGCGTTTCAACAAGTCGAACACATCGGCTCTGACCACGTGAATGTTCTTCACATTCATCTGTTGCGCCGCCGATTTAATATATTCTGTACAGGCGTTGTTGATATCAATGCTGGTAACCTCTTTTGCCCCTCGCGACACAAATTCAAAACTCACCGCACCGGTGCCGGCAAACAAATCCATCACCGCCGACTCTTCATAGTCCACATAGTTGTTCAAAATATTGAACAAACTCTCGCGTGCCATATCCGTCGTGGGGCGGACAGGAAGATTGGCGGGAGGATTCAGACGACGTCCTCTAAGTGTTCCGGCAATGATTCGCATAACAAATTAAGATAATATTAGCGCACTGCGATATATCGGCAAATGCTGCATCTCAGGCTTCGTCAGCGTTAGTGACCTGCCTGTATAAAGGGCCACGCTGGGGAAATATCCGCGCAGACGGGCAAATCTCTCACGGTCAATATCACCACATACGGCAACAACCAACATCGCATCCTCAAGATGGAAATGCTTTGTGAGATTCAACGCGTGATATATTGTCTCGTCGAAATTTGCACAGTCGAATGTGTTGGATATCTGCAGCTTTTTGTTGCACATCACGGCAAAATCCGTCTCGCCATTTCTGACATTCATCAGAAGTACCGATTTCATTTCACTGTTGTTCAACACCGTTGCATTAACCATCTTGCTGTGCTGACATCTGACTGCCAATCCCGGAACGGCAATCTTGAAAGCCGATACGATACCGTTGTCAGCACTGAAAACTATATATGACTTGATATGCTCATTATAGTCCACAGCCACACAACAGCCAGCATCGATAGTGCATAATGCCTCAAGATATCCGCGCTGTTTTTTATCATCATAAAGATGCTGCGGAACCCATACAAACTGGCGGCTGAAAACCACCAGTTCTTTCTCTTTCAGTCCAAAAGGCTGAATGTGGGCATCCGACAAGGCTCCCTTGATATCGGCAATTATTTCTGACATCGAAGCCTTAAGATTGCATTCTACATCGCCTATTGCAAGCAGCTCGTCCTGAACGGTAGTTACCGAAAAAGAAAATCCATTTGACGTGAGGCAAATGGATAATCTTTTTTCATACGAGGCAACTTCTTTTTCTGATGCGATAAAAGAGTTGATTTTATATGACATATAAATAGTTTTTATTCAAAATTGCCTTCGGTCACAGGAGCTGTGATATCACCAACTCTCCATCCAAGGAATTTATTCTTTTCTTTCAGTTCAGCTTTCTTGTTGATCAACCACTGGGCATCACTGCCTGTGAAAATCTCTACAAACTTGTGGAAACCGCCTTTGTTCTCTGCATTCACATAGTCAGCATAGAGGTCATCCAGCATCACATACACTTCGAAGGTGGGTAATTTGTCACCGGCACCCGACAGCGAAGCGGCAACAGAGTCGGCCTTCACAGTAAATTTGGTTTTCTTGTGGGTGTAAGGCACATAGATAACATCGGCCAGTTGCTCGTCGGTGAGGGTCAGCTTTCCGTCTTCACGAAGTTTGTCGAGAGGAACGACTTTTGCTTCCTTCTGAACAATCCAACCTTTACGGATAGCCTCCAGCTCGGGCATATCATACACCGAGTCGGGAGCGTTTTCAGCCTTTTCTTTCTTCATCACACGCTGCTCCTGTTTGTGGAGGTTGATAAGAAGAGTGTCAAAATCGCCACAGTAAGTACCGTATGCCTGTTTGTGGGCCTCTTCCAACGTGCGAATCACTTTCAATTTTTCGCCACAAGCGTCACGACGGGTGAAAAACTCTGTCTCACGCTGTTGAGGACGGTCAACGCAAAGGAAAATCATAATAGCGAGGAACACAATCAAAAGTCCCAGAACGCTTTTAAGGATAATAGATCCAGTTTTGCTCATTTTGTTAGTATTTTTATTGTTATAATTTCATAATTTGAGATTGCAAATATACGAATATTTATTCAAATAGAATATTGCTTTTATGAAAAAAAATATATTTACAACACAACATCATAATTGACAATTTTTTACAAATGTACAAAAGTTTCCACCCGACAACAGTTTTCCACTCTCGTATGCTTGTTTTATGCCAATCTTCTTTAAAAATATTTAGGAAATAGGAATTGTATTGTCTTTTTACTCCCCATTAACTTTCCTCTAACTCCCCATTAACTCCACAAAACCTTTAACCCCGTTTACAATTTGCTCTGTTCCAGATGGTGCAGCGACACGTTGCAGTCAAAGTTCTCGTGAACAAACCGGGCAATTCTCTCCGCGCAGTACACCGACCTGTGACGGCCTCCGGTACAGCCAAAATTAATCATCAGCCGCGTATAGCCTCTGCTTATATAACTAGCAACCGACTCCCCTACTATGCCGCGCACATACTCCAGATACCGCTCTGTTTCAGGATGATCCTCAAAGAAATCAATAACCGCTTGGTCTCGCCCGTTCAACATCTTATATTCGTCATACAGACCTGGATTGGGCAACGCGCGACAGTCAAACACATATCCGCCACCGTTACCACTTTTGTCAAAAGGTATCCCTTTGCGATACGAGAAACTGAATATGCTGACAGTCAGTTTCTCTTCGCTCTCCGAATACTCTTTCATCTCTGTTATCGCCTGCCACACCGACTTCAAATGCGGTATCTCTACCGGAAGTTCCACCTTATCCAAAACCCTGCGCAAGTTCCTGACAGCAAATGGAATACTCTTTACAAAATACTCCTTCTTCTCAATAACACCCCTATACCCGTATGCTCCCATTGCCTGCATCATCCTAGCCAGAAGATAGCCGTAGAACTTGTGCTTAAACATCTCTCTGTCAAACGGATGTTCTTTGTTGCTCATCGCCTCGCGCTTGTCAAGGTAATACTCGAGCAACTCGCCGCGCATTTCATCCGGCACATCCGACTTGGAACTATACAGCAGCGATGCTAGGTCATACTGCGCCGCACCCTTACGGGCTCCCTGGAAGTCAATGAAATACAATTTGTCGTCATAAATCATTATGTTACGCGACTGGTAATCGCGATACATAAAATAATCACAATCCTCATCCAGAAGATAATCCGTGAAATTCTGGAAATCGCGTTCCAACAACTGCTCGTCGAATGGGATATGGAATAATTTAAGGAAGTAGTACTTGAAATAGTTCAAATCCCATTGTATTGCCTGATGGTCGAATCTCGGACGTGGATAGGCGTTGCTGAAATCAATGTCACGGCAAACAGTCTGTATCTCAATCAGGCTGTCTATGGCGCTTTGATACAATTCCCGCATCTGGTCGGTGACATCCACGCCGTTGGTTTTCCTCGACGACAGATAAGTATAAATAGTCACATTGCCCAAATCCTGTTGCAGATAAGTCGTCCTGTCCTCGCTCACGGCATACACCTCTGGCACATTAATACCACGTTTCCTCATCTCTTCGGCAAAGAAAAAGAATGCTTCGTTTTCACGCACATCTTTGTTGACGGCGGCGATACAACTTTTGTTCTCACCTTCAAGTCTGTAATACAACCTGTTCGATCCGTTTGCTGTAATCTGTATTTTGGTCTTGTACGGCTCACCGGCCCATTTCTCAAACAATTCCTCCATAGTCAGTCTTTTATCCCTTTTACCAGTCTAATCATTGCGACAACCAGTCCTAACACCGTCAGCAACAGGGTAAACACAGGGAATCTTCCTCCCCTGCCCTTGTCTATGGCTACGCCACCCCACACCGCACCACCGACAATGACTGCCATTTCGATGCCAAGTGTCGAATATCGCACCCAATTGCTCCAGTCGTCACTCTTCACGCTGTCAACGCGTTACTGTTCCACGGCTTCGTCACCCTGCTCGTTGGCGCGCATCTCGTTTTCTTTGCGCACCTCGTCGAGCATACGGCACGAACCGGTGAAAGTTGCGCCCGGCTCTATGCTGAGTCTGTTTATCAGTATGTCGCCTTTCACATTGGCTGTGTTGTTCAGCGACAACAGCTCCTTAACCGAGATGTTACCGTCAACGCGGCCTATGATGTTGGCATTCTGGCACACTACGTTGCCTTTTATCATACCCGATTCTCCAACAACAAGCTTGCCGTTCAACGTGATGTTTCCTTCCAGCGTTCCGTCAAGACGGAAATCGCCCACAGCGGTAATGCCGCCCTTGATTGTCGTGCCTTTGGCAATGGTATTAATCGTTGTTTCCATTTCTGCAAATTTTGCCATATTATATTGTTTTAATTTGTTTTTCCTATAATTATTGTTATTCACCCTCGTCTCCTTTAATCTTTAACTACGAACTTTATTTCTTATAGTATTTCTCATAAAATCGTCTATATGCCTCTATATTCTTCTGATTATAAAACGTATTGTAGTTCTGAGTCGATATACTGAACACCACATAGTCCTTCGGGTTGTACTTCGACAGTGGGCCGCCGTCAAGCAGCAGATGCGTCTTGTAGTCCTCGGCTTCTTGTGCATTCTTGAATCTATGTATCGTAAGCATCTGAACCGTATCGGTAAACAGCAGCGGACTTGCGCGGTAGCCGCTGTTCGAATAGTTCTGCATATTGAAATCCGCTATAGCGTATTGCAACTGTGTAGCCACAATCTTCCTGTCGTCAATCAACACTGCTACATAGTGTTGCATATTCTCCTTGTAGCGATACATCTGGCTCTCCCTGGGCAGTTCGCCACTGTCATCCTGCGTTGTCATATCGTTTTTCGAGGTGCTCGCCACATCCTTAACATTCTCGCTGTAGCGTTTCTTCGCCTGAGCCTCGTCGTCGCTCGATATTGATTCGTTTGCCGACGTAAAATAGCCTGTCCGCAGATATGCCAGCTGCTCTTTGGCAAGTTCCACCAGCCGCGATGTGTCGGCATAATCGGCTATAATAGTCTCGAACGACATCGTTGCCGTGCTTGTGTCGCCCATCTGCGCCGACGCCAGACCTTTCCAGTATCTGAACTTGCCCATCAACGGCTGCTCGTTGTAGCGTTCCAGCGCCTCGTCCACGTGCGACACCACATCTCTGTATTTCTTTCTCCTGTAGAGGTTATACACCGTCGAATACTCGTTCTGCGCCACCTCGCTCCTCTTAATTATCTCCAGATAGTATTCGTCGTCACGTATCATATTGGCATAGTCGCAGTCGGGAAAGCCCCTCAGAACCATATCCTTATAGTAGTTGGCCTGCGGCGTGTTGCCCTGCTTGCTGTAGATGCGCCACAGCTGGTAGAACGCCTGCACAATATCGTCGGCGTCGGGATAGTCCTTTGTCAGTCGCAGATAACAATCCAGCGCCCTCTCAGTATTCTCTATGCCGTCATAGTATATATATCCTGCGTTGAGCAAGCACTTGGCAATCTCCATATGCATTGTATCTCTCTGACCTTGCGTCTTCGGCAAGTCCTTCAGGTAGTAGGCGGCATAGTGCGGGTCGTCGGCATTCTCGCGCGACGACGCGACCTGCGTGCTGTCGGCGCTAGCCGAGTCGCTTTCCGCGTCATAATCGTCGCCCGTCTCCATCCCGGGTATCATCGACGACATAGCAAAGGAACTCCTGTTCGACAAGAACCAGTAATCGTCCAACACCCTAACGCCCCACCGCTGGCGGAACGTCTGTTTGCCCTTGCTCACCGTGTTGTGGTTATAGAAATACCAGTCGCCCTGCAGCGTGTTCTGCTGCGCCATCGCCTCCTGGTTCAGCTCGGCAATCATCTGCCTCTCAGCCTCCTCTTTCTCTTTCTGTTTCAAGTCGGCAATCTTTTTTGATATCAATTCCGAACGCTTCTGTGGCTCCATATCAGCCCACAGCAACAAGCTGTCGTTGCGATAGATGGCACGTGTATTTTCAACCAATGCTGTAAGAGTGTTGTAGCGCGACCTTATCTCGTCGAAATGGGGATATCCGGGCTTGATTATATGCATCGCCGTATCGTAGTAGTACTGTGCCAAGTCATAGTTCTCATACATCTCATACAGCACATCCGCCATCCTCAGCGCCGACTTAGCCTTTTGCGACGGATTGTTGGCGGCGGCGGCAACCGACATACGGTAGTTGTCACAGGCTTTCTTGGCATCCTTCATACCCAGATACATCTCAGCCTTGGCATAGTATATCTGATCCTTGAATTCATCGTTCTTCTTATCTTTCAGCATCTTGTCCAGACTCTTTTCCACCTCGGCAAGGTTGGTGTGCTCCTCGTTGGCACACGACGCGATGTTTATCCTTGCATTGAACTCCATCACATAGTCGGGCTTGCATTTCAGCACTTTCTCATAGTACTTTGTTGCCGTTGGACGCTTCTCCAGCTTCTGATATATCTGAGCCATAATGAAATACAGGCGCGCCTTAGTCTTGCGGTCTCTTGTCTCGTCAAGTGCCAGACGGATATACTGCACCGACTTCTTGTATTTCTCCTGCGGCAGCACGCACTCTATCATAGCCATATATAGCTTGTCGTTCAGCTTGGGCGAGAAATTGCCCTTCGACTGGTCGTTCACCAGCAGCTCCAGTGCCGACTCAGCGTCTGAGTATTGTTTTTCCTGCGTCATACAGCGTGCCAGCAAGATCCTTGCCTCGTCCGATTCCATACTGCCGTTATACTGCGTCATTATCAGCCTGCAGGTGTTGGCGGCGGCGGCATAGTCCTGCTTGTAGAACGTGGCGTAAGCCGTCAGCAGGTAGCAGTTCTTCACATACTTCACATATTCCCTTCCCTGCAGGTAGATGCTGTGCTTCTTGATGCCTTTCACACCCTTCTCGATCGCCTTGTCCATATAAGAGTAGATGCCCATAGCCTTCTCCTTGCTGCCAATCTGATACACAGGCAGAATCTGAGTATAGTCGTCCGAAAAACTTTTGCTCAGCGTACGAAGGCCTTCCCTATAGCTCTCGTTGCCGTTCCACCACACATTATAGTGGCACGTAGTGTTGTGGTATGTAATATTGGCCCACTTCGCTTTCTGCGTCGAACACCCCGATAAGGTTAAAAGGGTTATAAAGGATAAAAAGGTTATAAAGGACAAACGTGGTGAAAAGGGCCAAGTCCTACAGACCTTCCCCTCGTTAACCATAATACAATTATTATCTTTAAAACCTTTCATTTTATCTTTTTAACCTTCAAATCTTTCAAGCGTAGCGATCACTTTCAACCCGACATCACACATTAAACCTGAAATGCATAATGTCGCCGTCCTGCACCACATAGTCCTTGCCCTCAACGGCAATCTTGCCCGCCTCGCGGCATTTGGCCTCGCTGCCCAGCGTCACATAGTCCTCATACTTTATCACCTCGGCGCGGATAAAGCCCCTCTCAAAGTCGCTGTGGATGATGCCCGCCGTCTGCGGAGCCTTCATCCCTTTCTTGAATGTCCACGCGCGGCACTCTTTCGGACCCGCCGTCAGGAATGTCTGCAGGTTCAGCAGACGGTAGGCAGCCTTGATAAGCCTGTTCACGCCCGACTCCTTCAAGCCCAGATCCTCCAGAAACATCTGCTTCTCCTCATAGGTCTCCAGCTCGGCGATGTCAGCCTCAATGCCGGCGCCAATCACAAGCACCTCGGCCTCCTCGTCCTTCACGGCCTCACGCACCATATCCACATATTTGTTGCCCGTCACCACCGACGCCTCGTCGACGTTGCACACGTATAGTATCGGCTTGGCAGTAAGCAGCATCAGCTCCTTTGCAGCCTCTTGCTGACTCTCGTCAAGCTTCACCGTCCTTGCACTGCGGCCGGCAAGCAGAGCCTCCTTGTAGAGGTTCATCACCTCAACCAGCTTCTTCGACTTCGCGTCGCCGCCGGTCTTAGCCTTCTTCTCCTCCTTGGGCAGACGGTTCTCAATCGTCTCCAAATCCTTGAACTGCAGCTCCAAATCGATGGTCATCTTGTCCCTCACAGGGTCCACCGAGCCGTCAACATGCGTCACATTGTCGTCGTCAAAGCAGCGCAGCACATGTATGATGGCGTCCGTAGTGCGGATGTCGCCCAGAAACTTGTTGCCCAAGCCCTCGCCTTTCGACGCACCCTTCACCAAACCTGCGATGTCAACAATCTCGACAGTCGCAGGCACCACGCTTGCCGGATGCTCTATCTCGACCAGCTTTGCCAGACGCTCGTCGGGCACAGTAATCACCCCCACGTTGGGCTCTATAGTGCAGAAAGGAAAATTGGCTGCCTGAGCCTTTGCGTTGCTCAGACAATTAAAAAGCGTCGATTTGCCAACGTTGGGCAAACCCACTATACCGCATTGTAAAGACATATCAAAATCAGTTACTTAGTCAGTTATTATAGTATTATTGTTTCTATATTTACTGATTAGTAACTCACATTATCCGTTTTTATTGTGTCCTCCGTCAAATAATATTTTCCTTACGTAATGCAATTCCCTATAACAAGATGTGAAGGAACCGCTACCCCCCCCTCCCGAAGAGCCAACCAATTGTATCGTCCTTTAACTCCCTCCCCTCTTAGAGAGTGTGAAGAAACATCCAGTGGATGTTTCGATAGCGGTAGCGGAGAATAAAAGTTCGAAGACCGGGGTGTGTCATACAGGGGCCACCAGCAACCAAAAGGCCCAACCAATAGTATCGTCCTTAATTATGTAAAGTTTAAAGTTTATAGTTTAAAGGTTAAAGAATTTATATACCTCTGTTGCGTCGGAGCACAAACCAACCACAGCTGGACCAATTGCATCGTCCTTTAACTCCCTCCCCTCTTAGAGAGTGTGAAG
>DBXH01000022.1:0-2778 GCA_002309335.1 Bacteroidales bacterium UBA1217
GACAATGTAATTTCTTGCATAAGTATCTGTATTATTGTTTATTATTCAATTCTCGTTCATCATGTTTGATGATGCAAAATTACGAATAATTCCCCATATGGCACTTTCACAATTTACGCCAATTCTTTCACAATTTACCATCCCCCAAAAAGCAGCGAGGCCCTCGACGTTCCGTCGCGGGCCTCGCCCATTTGTTGTCGGCAGCGCTGAATGCGCCCCGGCGGGGGCGTCCATTTGCCCGTCATCTTCGAATAACGTTTTCTGTAATTAGCCATAATTTCCTCCTTTTTTATTTGGTTTGTAAACAATTGGTTTTCAGCATCACATTTACCCCTCCCGTGACGTGCCTTTACATCAGGGTGCCACGTAAAGGCACATCAGTCGCGGTGTACGGGCTTGCCGGTGGTCTTGACAGTGTTTTCTAGTATATACCTCGTGTCATTTACCGCAGCCAGTTGTGCTTCGGCCTTGGTCTTCAGCATTACTCCGTCGTCTAATACGTGTTTTTCTCCGTCTATCCGATAATAATAGCCCCACGATTTCCCTTTATCTGATGGCGGAATTGTTCCAAAGCTCATATTGTAATCGCCGAGAACCAAATCGTAGGATTCTATCAAGTCCCTCCGCCCCTTACCATATAGTTTCTCAATCAGATTAGGACAGGCCTCAATTAATTCCAATAGGGCTTTATTTTTGCAGTTTTCTCTCATAATCAATTCTGTATTGTTGTTAGTTTACCATTCTCAAAATACAAATATGACGAATAGATTTTACCATACACCCACTGTTCGTGTCGTCCCCACGAGCCAATACTAACATTGATGTCATCGGGTTCACCCCAAGATTCTCTACACATTTCTTTTGTCATACCACGAACCACTTTTTCTTCCACAATTAGTTTGGCATAATATTTTCCATATTTGGCAGTCAGTTTAGCAATGCGTTCCTGTTTGGCTTTTTGCTCGGCTTTGATTTTTGCATCATATTCTTGTTTGTCAATCATACGATATCCAAATACGGGCTCTTCTTTCTCTTTAGGCCATTCGACGTGCTGGAAACAATAACCCTTACCATATTTTTCGTTTTGAAGAATAATAACCGGATTCGCAAAATATAAAATGCGGTCTCCAATTTGGAGCCATGGCGATACATCAACACAAATCCATACACTTTTTGACGGAACCTCTTTCATAGGTTTATTGCTACCAACTTGCTTAATGGGTGCCCCATATGAATCCCTCTCGTAGTTATAAATGTATTCCCTACCAACCAAAGAATCTTTTAAATATTTTAAATGGCTTAATACAACCCAACTCTTATTAAGCTCACTATCTTTCCCTTGTAATAAGATAGATTTAATAGATTTACCTGTACTTTGTAATAAAATAGAATTACGAGTATTTTTTATTGAAATGTAAAGCTGATTTCCGTCAAATCTGTTTTTATTTGGAGTAACAGAGTCTATAATGTATACGGCACCTTGTGAATATTGATTGGAAAGACCACAATACATTATTTCCTGTCCAACGAGATGTGCCAAACCGTTCTTTAGTTTTTTGTGATAATAAGAATCTCCTTCCTTAAAATTATCCCTTGGATTATATAAAGACTTGACAGAATCCAATATAGCCATCTCTACCTGTTTGACACTATCTATTTCTTTTTCCGTAACCAAGGCATGTCCTTTAACCAAGCTTTCAATATCATTCAAATCAAATGTCGGATTCTGAAAATGCGCATCGTTATAGTTAGTTAGAGTAATTGCTCCCTTTTCAAGATTTAACTCTTTGATACTAATTCTAACATAGTTATATTCTCCGAATCTATGATATGGTTTGTTGATAGATATTTCTCTGCCTCGATCGTGGTATTCATCAATTTTAAAATAGTCATTGTATGCCTTTTGTTCTATAAATCGATATTTATGGAAAAAATCACTTATTTTTAGGGGCGAGTAACAATTCCGTAACATCTCTTTGTTTACGAAACTCTTTGGAAGTAGGAAAACCGTAAAAGACTCAGGCATCTGCATCCTGATATATTTGATATCATTGACAATACATTCTCCCAATACATAATATTTCCCCTCAAGGTAAGGTGTTATTATTTTGGATTTAACATTACCGGCATTATCAAATGAGTATTTGAATTTTTTGTACTTTCCTTGTTTCCGCTCGATCAGTGTTAATTCCGCCGCATTTCTTTGGCTTTCTACTGAAGGTTTTTGAAAATTAACCTCAAGCCCATAGGCCTCATCAATACTGCTTATTCGCCATGAGTTTTGTTGAGCCAAACAAATAACAGGCGATGCGATAATTAAAAATAATACTCTAAGACTTTTCATATCTCAATTATTGTGGAATACATAAAACCATCCCACCCCGCCGCAAGTTTGCGGCAGAGAGAGGCAAATGAATTAAAAACAAAAAGGAAAGACTCCCCCCGATTACTTGTGCAATTCGTGGGGGGGGGTAGAAATCAGCGAGTTATGAGCGTTGCAAATCATATACCATATCTGTTACGCTTCAATAACGCCCAATCTTCGTATTAATTGCCTATAGAAAAAGATGTATTTCGGCATCAACAAACTAAAACGACGAAAGCCGAGACCAGCAACTGGCCTCGGCTTTCTGTTTACATTCATTCAGCCTTCAGCCATTTCTTAAACATCTTACATTCATTAAGGAAGGTGTCTCGACTCACTATAGTGTATTTTGAGGACAAGGAATCGCCGAAGAAGGAACAGTAAAAATTGTAGGAATCCACGAACTCGCGGTA
>DBXH01000022.1:2827-6000 GCA_002309335.1 Bacteroidales bacterium UBA1217
ACCCACAGCCTTCTGTATTATTTTTGACCGGTCTTTACGGCTATATCGCAATATCCAAGTGTAGGTGGCTTGAGGACATAGCTTCCCGTCCTTAGTTCCGTCCCACCCTTCCGATGGGTTATTGCTGTGCCAAACAAATAGGCCGTTCCGGGCATAAATGTATAAGTCAATCATTGTAACATCGTTACCTTTAATAATAAAGCGTTGGTTGTTATCTCCATTAGGAGTGAATGCATTGGGCGCCCATATTACGCTGTGACTGACAGGTATTGTCGCGTATGCAGTGTCGGCACATTCGCCACGATTGGCTACAAGCATAAGCCATACACTATCCGCTGCAGTTGATGCAGAATAATACAGTGTTGATGCATATCCGGCAACCTCATCGTCTACATACCACGTCCGCTCTGTTGCATTCAGGCTTACATCTTGCGCCACAAGTTGAAGGTTGTCCAGACTTAGCATAGGAGGATGCACCTCCATCGCTGCAACAGGCCATTCTGAAGGTGACAGAAGTATAGATGTATCGTTAGGACAGCGGCCGTCGAAAGCAAGGGTGTAAAGTGTGGCAGTTGTGGGCGACACGACAATACTGTCCCACTGCTGTCCCTCCAATGTGCTATCGAATGGTATTGAACTCCAATACGGCATCACATTATCGTCGGACTCCACAACAGATATTAAACGGTATTCTTTGAGATTACAGTCTTCATTGATGGAAAGTGAAAACTGCGGTGTGACAAGCACCGACAGCTGCAAGGTGATGACGCTGTCGCAGCCATTAGCACCGGTTAACGTGTCGGCATACGAGCCTTCAGTCTTCAACGACCTTCCACGCCACGAGTATGTGTCGCCTTGACAGATGGTATCGTCGACTGTTTTCACGGATGATGGATTGACATTGAGATGCAGTATCAAGACAGAGTCGCAGCCGCCAATTACCGTTAGAGTATCGGTATAGTTTCCACCCACTGACAATTCCCGACCACGCCAGCTGTATGAGCCGCCGGAGCAGATTGTTGCAGTGGAATGAAACGTGTTATAGCTTCCCACTGTGATATAGGTATATACCGTGTCGCCGATGGGAGAAATAACGGTCATAATCTGGTGAGTGCCGGTGCTGTCGAAGACAACTGTCAGCGAGTCTGTTGCATCCGCGGCCCAAACGCCGTCGATGTACCAAGAGGCCAACAGACCATTGTCAAATCTTGTTATGCCAACAGTAATGCTATCGCCCACACAGGCTTCGTTGCGTTGTGTCCACACATTGTAGGGCTTATTTTTAGTGTTAGACGCCACGGTGTGCAGGTAGCTTTCAGCATCGCCAAGTCCGTAAAGATAGGCAATGAATATGCCGTTGCCGGCGTCAATAGTATGCGTAGCTTGCGACACAGGAATGCAGGCATAGCTGTATCCGCCCGCAGTAGTAGAGAACTGGCTGCCGATGTTTGCTTCATCAAGAGTGATTTGCGATGCATACACCGACGGGGTGACGATATTTATCCAATGCTGTGTCGAGATGGGCGTATTGTGTGGCTTGAAGATGGCGTGATTTACACCGTTCTCTATCGGCGGCACCGTCATAACGGCAGGGTCACCGGGAGTGCCGCCAAAAAATATTCCTGTAATGTAGTAGCACACCATCACTGACGACGTAGCGGTAAGCTCGATGCAAGGCGAATGGTAAAAGTCCATACCCCAGGATGCCGGCAGATTGGCAGGATGGTCAGAAAGCACGAAACTGTAGATTTGTCCTGACTGCAGCACCGCCACCTCTTGCCCGTCAAGACTGATGTGGCAGTTGTCATCCTTTGCCATCACACGCACCATATCGCCATAGTTATGATATGTCCTCGGTGGATTTGCATATGAATATGGCTGACGGCCAATGACGGGCTCGATGACAAAATGATTACCCCAGTATTCCACGGGTATGCACTGATCATAAAGATGGTCGGGAGCCTGACTGTCGCCGCCGTATGGCACGTATGCTCCGTTGTTGCCTTGAAATACCGCTATCGGCTTGTCGCTGTGGATGCGCAAACCATCGAGACTGCACTCGCTTATCCACGTCACCTGTGTAGCCGTCCAACCAGCATTACGCAGCAGGCAGGTCTGTCCCCGCATCAGTAGGAATTCTATTGTATCACCGGCATTATACACTGCACGGTCTAAGAAGCCTGTATCCTGGCATATATTCTTCTCCAGCACCGACCATACGCGTGTGCTGTCGTAGGGTGCCACAATGCCCACTTCCGGCCCGTGAGGATAGGCCTGATAAACCTGTGTAATATAGTATGTTCGCAGGGCGTCGGTAGGGAGTATGGCTGTAGCGTCGTAGCTGTAGTTTATGTCATTGTAGGCTGTGACCGAGATTGGTGTCGTGGCCTGTATGTGCCAGGCGCTGCTGTCTATCTTTGCTCCGAAATGATGAGTTGGCGACTGATCGTCAGGTACTGACACGCGCACTGCTCCACCTGCAGGGACTGTCACCAGAGTGTCCCATCCTGTGGCACTGTAGCTTATGGTGACATCACTCTCCTCGGTGGCTGTAAGCACAAAGAAGCAGTCGACAGACATTCCGTTTTCAACACTCCCTTCAAATTGTTTCAGGAACATCATCCAGAAATCCGTCCCCAGCATTCTGTTGACGACTCCCTGAGCTCCGCATGGCACACCGATGCCTAGCAGCAGGAACGCAAGTAAGATAGTTTTAATTAGTTTCATCGTGAAAGGATTTAGGACATTTTCAGTAGTCTTATGATATGTGTTTTGCCAGAGGCGGTGGTCAATGTCAAGAGGTAGGTGACTTCCGGTTATAATTATTCAGACTTCAGCCAGTCCTGCAATGTCTTACATTCTTGCAGGAATACTTCTCGACTCACTATTGTGTATTTGTGATTGCGATAGAGTTGTTGCAAGGCGGTGTTGACAGTCGCCGTATCCTCAAGGGTCAAGCGATATGGTGCAGCGTGGTATATGGCAATAGACTCATCCTGCGACTCGACGCTGTGGATGTCGGCGATTGGCAACGTTTTCTCTGCACGCTCCATCATCGACTGATAGTATTCCATCTGCTCCTCGTAGCCACGCCCGCGGCTATTGAGGTATTGCAGTTTGATGTACTCAGTCGGGCTTTCGCTTAAAGCGTAGTCGCGATATTCGAAGAAGAT
>DBXH01000022.1:6115-7524 GCA_002309335.1 Bacteroidales bacterium UBA1217
AACTGCGGGTCGCCAATCTCCACAATGTTCATCGGCTTTGAAGACAAGGAATCTCCGAAGAAAGTGCAATAGAAGTTGTAAGAGTCGATGAACTCACGGTAATATGCTTCGGGGCGCTGCGTTGTGTCGCTTGCAAGGCTATAGAAATGGAAGGGACGAATGGGCGAATCGATCACCTTGCAAGCGTATTTGTCCTTCGGCAAGAGGACGAGGTGGATGTCGAAAGAGGGGAGCCATTCTGTGCCTCCAATGATATAGTAGTCGTCAGCCTTGATGTGGACCTGTGCCGTCAGCAGCTCGCCGTTAATGTGCTGATACCAATTCCCTTCGCGTCGCAACACAATAGCGCCATCGGCGGTGCGGTAGTCGGCAAGCGGCAGGGAATAGGCGGTGTCGACCTTGATGGGTTGTCCCGCATAGGCGGTGGTGTTGTAGGGAATGAGATAAAAGCCTGACACCCACAGCGTGTCGCCTTCGATATGGAGGTTGAAGCTGTATTGCCTGTAGTCGACAAGCGAGGGGTGGAAATAGAAGTCAGGCATATCCATGTGTGGAAGATAATCCTCAATGGGTTCCATATCCATACTTCTTCGGCGTTCGTTCAGATGCTCAATATCCTCGATAAGATGCATTCCGGTAAAACCGTCACGGGTAAGCCCTTGCGTTCCGTATAATTGAGGTTTGCCCTGGTGGTCAAGGTCACGGTCGGTCATATAGGCAATCCACGAGGGAATGAAGTCGCCACTGTCGGCGGAAGCCTGCGCCTGCTCCAGAAACCAATGCAGGTACTCTGGCGGCGAGTGCTGCGCTATCAGTGCCGCATGGTCGCAGCATTTGTACCCCAATTTGGACAGCGTCGGGAATCCTCGTTCTGCAATAAGTTGTTCAAGTGCAATAAGATTGGCTGAATCGACCTCATGGATGATGCGCCACGCCGAGGTTTGATCCATGTCGCTTTTCAGCAGATGACGTGCCTCCTGGTCGGCTTGGAACAGCGCCTCTATGCGTGAGTAGAACACAGTGTCATAGATGCTCTCCAGCCTGTTGCGTTCGATTAGATAGCCGAGCCATTCAGGGTCATAGTCGCTGCTGTCGGCGGCGGCTTTAGCCTGCTCCAGATACCAATGAAGAAACTCTAGTGGTTGGTACAAAGCTATCGCTGAGGCATATTTGACGCAATAGTAGCCCACCTTGCTGCATGTCGGGAAACCGCGCTCCGCTATCAATTGCTGCAACTCACTCAGATTGACAGAGTCAATGATATGGATGGCATTCCGCACCGAATCTTGGTTATTGTTGACGCTTTGCATCTGCCGTGCTGCATTATTGGCTCTGTTCATCGCCAGCAGGCGATTCTGATAGACTGTGTCCTGATACCCTCGGGGTGCAACGATGGCCACAATGTCGTT
>DBXH01000022.1:7665-7934 GCA_002309335.1 Bacteroidales bacterium UBA1217
GCTTCGAAATCACTTATCCCATACAGAGAGTCCATCGTATGGAAAGCCTTATGAGCCTCAATATAGTCCTGCCCTTTAATCAAGTTGTAGGCGGTTGCCGACAACTCTTTATAGGTAGGCGTCTGTGCCGAGCTGGTGACTGCAAAAGACAGGAGCACCGAGCATACAATCAATGTTTTCTTCATGTTGTTATTTCTTTTCGTCTATTTGGCTGGTGGCAGACAGGCTGCGCGGCGGCGTTCATTGAGAGTCTTCGGTTTGGCAGTACG
>DBXH01000013.1:0-3843 GCA_002309335.1 Bacteroidales bacterium UBA1217
GTCGGTCGCCACTACACCTAACCCCTACCCCATCTCTCCTACTCACTCCCACCGCTAAAACCAAGCCGACGGTCACCGCACCCCCAAAAACATCCTCCGTCCAACCATACCACACCTAACCCAAACACCCAGACAGCAACTGATTATCAATCAAATAAAAAAAATTGGCAGAACAAAAATGTTGTACTTTTACACCCGGATTTAATCCAACAGGAGGCTTAATCTATCGGGAAGGACTTTGGTCGCTGTGCCTCAAGTGCCACCGCTGAAATGCGGCCGGGGCTAAAAAAAAGGGCTTCTGTTATAGAAAACCTTTTGTTATTATCTTGTATCGACTTCTCTTACCATCCACTCTACATACAAAAAACACCTCCCTTCAAGTTACCCAGCCACATTGTTCACTCGACACTTTTTTGTCAATCCGACACTCCTTTTTTGTTCTTTTCTCACCCCAACACCTCCCCCTCCTGGGCCACACTCTTCATGCACCCTCTCAAAAATTTTTTTTCAAATTTTTCACCCCTTTTCACCCCACCGTAACTAGCCTGTGACTCAACATAAAAGAAATATCATCTTCTTCTCTTCTTCTTTACTTCCTCTTGATAAAAAAATGATGACAAAACAATAAAAAAATGCCAACTGCGTTATAGCAAAAAAGACAAAAAGGAATACAAAGCAATAACAAAACAATACACCACTATGGGCAAACTGTTACAAGGCATCAACGGGCCATTTATAGGCAAGGTAGGCACTAATGTGGGTTATGTCTGGAAGAACAAACCATGCGTCCGTACCTACAGGAAAGAGGTGCATTATCCCAACACCGCCGACCAGCAGCGCGAGCGCGACTGGTTCGTTTCGATGGTGCGCTTCGCCGCACAAGCCAGACAGGCACTGGTTCTTGGCGTGCACAAGCAGGCGGAAGTGGCAAGTATGACCGAGGGCAACTACTTCATTAACAAGAATAAAGAGTACTTCCAACAGAGTAATGAAGGTCTTGTGATCGACTATGCACGACTGCTGTTGGCCGCAGGTCCGGCAGCCGACGTGGTCTTTCACGATGCCGTGTTCCGTGAGCACCAGACGGTAAGCATTGATTTTGACAAAAATACACTGTTTTCCCGTGCCTCAAGCGACGACAAAGTTTACGTCTTTGCCTATTCGCCCGACCTGAAACGAGGTATGCTGGTATCGCCGGCCGAACGGAGAAAAAAGAACATAACATTCCAATTGCCAGAGGATTGGAGCGGAGCAGAGATACATCTCTATGGTTTTGTGGTCGACCGCGAAGGACGTCCGTCGAACTCAACCTATATCGGTGCCGGACGCGTCGACCACTATTCCGAAGGCGGCAACTACATCCCTCTGAATAAGAGTTGGATGGACTTCGTGGAGATGGCAAATCAAGCCAATCTCTCCACCACTTCGGACCAAATTGCCGAAAGTCTCCCCTCCACCTCTGACGAAGGTTCGGCCCACGTCGAGACACCGCCAGAATAAATATTCCAAAAAGCCAAAAAAAGCATTTTGCAGTGCCCAACAAGAGGCATTGTAGAGGAGGATTATGTATATTCGACAATCCACCGTGCGTCACACAATCGCCATACAATCAATTGATAGCATAAACATAAAAACAATTTTTCAAAAAAAATTTGGCCAGTTGTCAAAAAAGTAGTACTTTTGCAACCCAATTTTGATGGCAAGTGCTAGAGAAATGTTGACTCAGTAGCTCAGTAGGTAGAGCACAACACTTTTAATGTTGGGGTCCTGGGTTCGAGCCCCAGCTGGGTCACAAAAAAAAACAACAACCGGACTCAAAAGGTCCGGTTATTTTTATACCAATGCGCAAGCTTATACTTCTGATAGCATGGTGTTTGGCTTTCATCGGAGGAGCCTCTGCCCAGCAGACCAACGAGCAGTTGGCGGCTTACTACTTTGACCACGGCGAATTCGCGCAGGCCTCACAACTCTACGAAAGCCTCTACAAGCAGACGACGAATAAATACTACTACCAGCGGTTGCTTGCAACATACATGGAACTAGGCGATTACCGCAGCGCACTACGTCTAGTCGAACGTCGGCAGAAGGCCAATCCGAAAGACCTGACCCTGATGGTGGACGAAGGCACCGTGCTGCTCCGCCAAAAGCAGGAAAAGAAAGCCCTCAAGGCTTTCGACAAAGCCATCGAGTCGATCACCACCAACCTTCAGCCCGTCCCCGACTTGGCGCAGGCATTCATCGGAATCGGGCGCCACGACTACGCAGCAAAGACCTATCTTGCCGCACGCGTAAAAAGCCGCAACCGCACCCTGTATTTCAACGAGTTGACCGGTGTATACCAACTTATGGGCGACTACGAGGCGATGACGGGCGAATATTTCGACCTGCTCGACAACAGTCCGGGAATGATGCGCAGCGTGCAACTCTCGATGCAACGGGCCCTAAAGGAAGCCCCTGACCAGCGACTGGCCGACGGTGTTCGCCGCGCTCTCGTGACTCGTGTGCAGGAACATCCCGACAACAAGACATATCTGGAAATGATGATATGGTTCTCGTTGCAGCTGGAGGACTTCCGTTTTGCACTCGAACAAGCCGAAGCCGTCGATGCACGCTTCCCTGACCTGGGAAGCGACCAGGTGTTGCGCGTGGCACAGATATCGCAAAACAACGACGCCCTTGACGTGGCATCCGATGCCTATCGCTACCTGCAGCGGAAAGGCACCAGCCATCCACACTATTTCGCTGCCCGCGTGGGCGAACTGGAAGTTGAGTTCGCACGCGTGAACAACAACTATCTACTTGACGACAAAAGCCTTGCCTCGCTACGCCAGCGCTACCTTGCCGCGTTCGACGAATTAGGCAAGAACGAGCAAACAATCCCATTGCTCCGCCATTTCGCAGCCCTTATGGCCTATCACGGGGGCGATGCACAGGAGGCCGTGAACGCACTCGATGATGTGCTGGAGATGCCCCGACTCAAACCACTGGTGCGCGACGAGGTGAAACTCGAGCTGGCCGACCTGCTACTTTTCGCCGGACAGACTTGGGACGCCTCGCTGCTCTACATGCAGGTGGAAAAATCGAACAAGAACGACGTGCTCGGGGCGCAGGCCAAATACCGCAATGCAAAACTATCGTACTACAACCACGACTTCGAATGGGCCAACTCGCAGCTCAAGGTGCTCCGTTCGTCGACCAGCAAACTGGTGGCCAACGACGCCATGGAGCTCTCGCTCTTGATATCCGACAACATGGAAGACGACAGCACATACGGCATGCTCGAACTCTTCGCCGACGCCGACCTGCTTCTCTACCGCAACCTGCTCGACTCGGCATGGGCGGGCTACGATGCCATCCAACGCGCCGTACTCTCCCACCCCCTCTTCGACGAAATTCTGATGCGCAAGGCACAGATCCGTATGAAACAGGCGCGATACACCGAGGCTGACAGTCTCTTGGAGCGACTCGTTTCGTTCTACCCCTACGACATCACCGCCGACGATGCACTGATGCTCCGTGCAGAACTCAACGAAGAAAAACTATCCAATCCAGAGGTGGCACGCCAATGCTATGAGAAACTGCTGCTCGACTACCCCACGAGCCTCTACACCGACCGCGCACGCAAACGCTATAATGCCCTGAAATCAAGATGAATGAAGTAAGAGCCAAAAAATTCCTTGGTCAACATTTCCTGACCGACGAATCGATAGCCCGCCGCATTGTCGACAGCCTTGCACCCGAGGCGCACCACGTGCTGGAGATAGGACCAGGCATGGGAGTGCTTACCAAATACCTCATCGACCGGCCCGAAACCGACTTCCACGTGGTGGAGATCGACCGCGA
>DBXH01000013.1:3905-8983 GCA_002309335.1 Bacteroidales bacterium UBA1217
TTCCATGACCGTTATGCCATAATCGGCAACTTCCCATACAACATCTCGTCGCAAATCTTGTTCCGCGTCTTCGAGTGCCGGAACCAAGTGAGCGAAGTGGTCGGAATGTTTCAGAAAGAGGTAGCCGAACGCGTGGCCGAAGGGCCGGGAAGTAAGACTTACGGCATCCTATCCGTATTGCTGGGCGCTTTCTTCGAAGTGGAATACCTCTTCACCGTCCACGAACACGTCTTCAATCCGCCCCCAAAGGTTAAATCCGCCGTCATCCGGTTGAAACGCAACGGCATAACTCAACTGGATTGTGACGAGACGCTCTTTGTGCAGGTGGTCAAGGCTGGCTTCAACCAGCGCCGCAAAACGCTGCGCAACGCCCTGCGGTCGGCCGGCCTGCCGGTCGACTCGGTGCCAGAGGCGACCCTCGCCAAGCGGGCAGAACAACTGTCGGTCGACGAATTCATCACCCTGACAAAAACCATACAACAATGCATATAGCCGCCTATATCGTGATTGCATTGGCCTTTGCCATCAGCAACATGCTCCTTTTCCGCCGCTGCGCAGAACTGACGCCCATCCGCCTCTCTCGGGCGCTGTGGCTGACACTCTGCGTCTCCGCTGTGCAGACAGCCCTTTTTCTGCTCGGCTGGGTGCTGGGCGACATGCTGCGTTTCGAACTCCCCGACGACTCCTCTGCCTTTTCCTCCGCCAACGCAATGATATTCCTTGGGCTCGACATCTTCGTCATGCTGCGCATGCTCCTGCCTTACCTGCGTCGCGAACCGCGCCTGCCACTTTTCGACCTGGGTAACAACAAAGCCACCATCGCCATAAGCCTCACCGCCGCGATCAACCCGCTGCTGGTCGGTCTGGGTGCCGGATTTGTGGCATCGACGTCCGACATATATAAAGTATGGCCCATAGCCATGTTGGTGCTTCTGTGGCTGCTTGGCTATTGGGGAGTGATGCTCGGCCGCCGCAAGGTTGCCATACGCCCCGTCCGCTGGATGCTCATCGCATCCATCCTACTTCTCGGCGTCGGCATCGCCGCAATGGTCAACGCCTAACCGAATAATCAGAACAAACCAGAATAATCAAATGAATCAGAATTTTCAGAATAATCAGAATAATCGGAATATTCAGAATAATCAGAGTATTCCGAATAATCCGAGTATTCCGAATAATCCAACCTCTCCCTCCCACCCCGAAATATTTCACCATCGGTGAAATTTTTTCTCTGATTTAGAAAAAGTTCGTATCTTTGCACCGTCATTTAAAGAGGAACATTGCGTAAAGCGAGAGCAGAGAGAGCTCGCTTTTTATGCCGAGCCAAAGCAATGTCACCGAAGGTAATGACAGACATATAAATAAGACGTTGTAGACGTTTTATCTGCGGCTACCGAATCTCGCAAATTCGTTTTCTTCCGCACGGTAAAGCAACAGTCAACGTCCATTGTTGCGTATATACATGTTTCCGTATATATCGCTAGCGTGGGCCTCGATGTTGCTTGTCCTCGGAAGATAGGCATGCGAGAGCCTTGGTAGCGGGATAAGTAACGAAAGTTAGAAGTCCGCGCTTCTTTTTTATGTGCCTATTGGAAAGGAGTACCAACTAAAAACAATAGACAACATGAAGAAAAGAGTATTACTGGTTTTGGTTGCCCTGATGGCAGTAATTACCGCTATGACTCAAGACTATGACTTTTCGGCAGTAGCTCCAACAGGGCAAACGCTTTATTATGAAATAAATGGGAATGAGGTGTCTGTAGTGCCGCCAGTTGCCGATTTCCCCTGCTGGAATGGCTATACTATGCCTGTCGGTAATTTGGTGATACCAGACTCTGTCTCGTATATGGGTGAGATTTTTCCTGTAACCTCAATAGGTCCTAACGCATTTCATCACGACAATCAAGTATTGACATCCGTCACTATTCCTGACGGGGTTACATCTATTGGACACAACGCTTTCCAGCTCTGTAGAGGGCTTGTATCCGTTAATATCCCCCAAAATGTTACAGCTATTTATAATTACACATTCTCTAGCTGCAATAGTCTACTTTCTATCACATTACCCGAAGGCCTAAATACTTTATCTCTATCCGCTTTCCGTGAGTGCAGCAGCCTAACCTCCATCACTATTCCATCAAGTTTGACGACAATAGGACAAAAAGCCTTCTACTTATGCACAAACCTAACTCATGTAATAATATCTGAGGGTGTTGTCAATATAAGTACTGATGCTTTCCGTGGTTGTACTAATCTATCATCCGTCACTATCCCCTCTAGTGTATCATCTATTAGCTCTACTGCTTTTACTGGCTGCAATAATATTACATACTTAAATTATAACAATCTCATTAATACTCCGAACTTCATACCTCATAATAATCTGCATACCTTAGTAGTTGGAAATAATGTAACATCTATTTATTCCAATGCATTTAGTAATATCAGCACATTAACGCATATTACGCTCGGTAACAGTGTTTCTTCCATCGGCGAGAATGCATTTAGTTCCTGTAATAATATTGACACTATAATCGCCCTGCCTGCTATAGCACCAATATTGGGGTCATCTGCATTTGCCAATGTGCCATCAAATGTTATAGTTAACATCCCTTGCGGCAGCACATATTCGTATTCATCCACCTGGACACAATTTAGTAATTTTGTCGAGCAGTTTGATTACTCTTTATCTGCTTTGTCTGCCGATGTTGAAATGGGCAGCGTGAATATTGATACAGATCCTACTTGTCAGAGTCCAGCCGTGGTAAGCGCTACTGCCAACTATGGCTACCAGTTCGACCACTGGAGCGATGGTAACACCGATAATCCGAGAACGCTGACGGTAACGCAGGACACATCGCTCATGGCTTATTTTGTATCGGCAACAAATCCATCGCAAGAAGATAGCTTATTCAATGTTGTGGCCAATAATGCAATGGGGGGCGGCGTTTATCCTTCGGGCAGCACAGCGATTGTCTTCGCATTGCCACAGGTGGATTTGCAGTTTGCCGGATGGAGCGACGGAGAGGCCGCCAACCCGCGCCACATTGTGGTAACGAGCGATACTACACTGACTGCGCTATATCGTGCACCAGATACTGTGCGTGTATACGATACCGTGATTAATATCGTCTACGACACCACGGAATACAACCATTATTACTACGATACCACTCATATTTATGATACGTTGATTATATACGATACCACAAGGGTATTCGACACTTTAGTTTATGTGAACATCGACACACTTAACCATTATTATTACGACACAACCCATGTATTTGATACTTTGATTGTGCTGGATACAACAAGAATTTACGACACGATGATATATGTGAATATCGACACACTAAACCATTATTATTTTGATACTACCCATATATATGACACTTTGGTTGTGTATGATACCACAAGGGTATACGACACTCTAGTATATGTTAATCACTACTACTACGATACCACACTTATCTTCGACACTTTGATATATGTAAACATCGATACTCTGCATTACTACCACTATGATACCACTCATACCATTGATACTGTGATGTTCTTCGATACCACGTCGATAACACACTATATATTTGACTCAATATGGGTATATGATTCGGTTTGGGTGTACGATACGACTTTTGTACTCGACACGGTATATTTCTTCGACACAGTTTATATAGAAGTTCCTGTGCAGGGTGTTGACGGTGTAGAAATGGTTAACGTAAAAGTGTACACCTACCACACCCAGATAATTGTTGAAGGTGCCCAAGGACTAGCAGTAAGACTATATGATATCAACGGACGATTGATTGCGACCAAGAGAGATGACTCACCAATCACATACTTCTATGTCCAAACTTCCGGCACCTATCTTGTAAGAGTCGGCGAATATCCAGCCCGTCGTGTGGTGGTGATTAGATAAAAAAACTGGTATACCGGTATACCAGTATACCGGTTTATAGTTTCCATTTTTAAAAGCTATAAGGGCCTAAGAGACTAAATGGGCTAAAAGACTTATTCTGGTAAACTTTTTGATGCGGTTTTGGAAAAAAAGTTGTACTTTTGCACCGAAAAACAATGTTTTATGGCAGAAGTAACAACACCGTTTATTGCACAGAAAGGCGACTATAAGAACCTGATTGCTTTCCAAAAATCGGAGTGTATCTACGATATAACCTTCTATTTTGTAAATAAGTACCTCACCAAAGGAGACCGCACCGTCGACCAAATGGTGCAAGCGGCCCGTAGTGGCAAGCAAAACATTGCTGAAGGAGCGGCTGCCGGTACTACCTCTAGCGAGACGGAACTGAAACTGATAAATGTCGCAAAAGCCAGTCTTCAAGAGCTGAAACTCGACTATGAAGACTATCTCCGCGTAAGGAATATTCCACAATGGAAACTGGGCGAACCTAAGTTTGAGCAGACCCGTAAGGTCTGCGCCAGCCATAATGATTCGGCATACTACCGACAAGCTATTGAAACAAGATCGGACGAAGTGATTGCCAATACCGCCATAATACTCATCAACCAGACCGACTACATGCTTAAACACCTGTTCGACCGATTGAAACAAGATTTCCTGGATCATGGTGGGATCAAAGAAGAAATGACCAGGGGAAGACTGGAGTATCGGAAGAAGCAGAAAGGTTACTGATTTTTAAGGACTAAAAGGGCTTAAGGGACTAAAAAGGCTAAAATGCTTTTAGACATTATAGACCTTTTTGCCTTTTTAGACCTTTTAAGCCTTTATTTTCATCAAACATTCGTCGCAGTCGAATTCCAGCCGGAAACGGCGAGTGTTGTTGACAAGAACAAGTTCATCGGCGGGCTGCAGGGAAACCTGTGGCCTGCCTTTGCTTTTACCCTGAAGGCAACAGCCAAGCTCATAACGCAGGCAATACTTGGTGGTCATAAGAGCCTTGCCGTCATAGTCGGCACTTTGCTCCAATCCAAGCTCCATCACCTTGACTCCATGATGCTTATAGAACGCCTCCGCCTTGCGGTTGACCACATTGGCACGGTAGTCGACCTCCTGTGTAGGAGCCACCTCACATCGGTCTTCGCGAGGGCAGTCCGCGGGG
>DBXH01000017.1:0-34387 GCA_002309335.1 Bacteroidales bacterium UBA1217
AAAGAGAGCGATAATATATATATTCAAAACGAGGAAATTAAACCGCTATACTATACTCACGACAGATTGTTTGGACGCAACAAACGCTTTATAGGACAACGAACCATAAACAAAATAATACTTGGTTTGATGGGTTATCCTAATGAGGGTGCCACAATCAACCAAGATTATTGCATTCAACTCCTGAAACAACAACAATTTGATGTTTTCGAGCCTACATTTTTTGACTCTTATTTTCTACCCTATCTAAACGGGAAACCATTCGTGATAACCGTACATGATATGATTATGGAGCGACTGGGATGTGACGACTGGCAAGCCCATCAGAAAAAAATGCTTTGTCCTTTGGCGGCAGCAATACACGTTCCATCGGAAAACACAAAAAAAGACTTGGTAGACATTCTAAATATCTCTCCCGAAAAAATATATGTTATACCTCACGGGGCTCCAACCAAGCCACCCGTGTCCTACCCTTCTCCTTTCTCGTTTCCCTACGTTCTTTTTGTCGGTGCTCGATTGTTGTACAAAAACTTTGGTCCGTTTGTAGAGGAATGCGCCATTGTCATAGAACACCATCCAAAACTACATATTGTTTGCACTGGTTCTCCATTCTCAGAGGACGAGCAGAAACTAATCGCAGAACACAATCTCTCACAAAATATTATCCAATTATTTGCATCTGAACAGGAGTTGCAGTCTCTGTATCAAAACGCTGTCGCTTTTGTTTACCCGTCTGCATACGAAGGATTTGGAATGCCAATTTTAGAGGCCTTTTCCTGTGAATGTCCTGTGATGTTGAACAACGCCAGTTGCTTTCCTGAAGTAGGTGGAGATGCAGCCATCTATTTTGACATCAACCGCAGAGGGGACTTAGCCGAGCACATCTTGTCCTTTTATAAAACATCATCTTATGACAGAAACGCTTTAATAATAAAAGGTAAAGAGCGTTTAAAACAATTCAGCTGGAATAAATCCGCCCAAAAATTGAAACAGATTTACAACAACTTAACTTGACAATATCATTTTATTAAGTGAAACTCTCTATAATTACAGTCAACCTTAACAACCGCGATGGACTGAAACGGACCATAGAAAGTGTCGTAAGCCAAACTTTTACCGACTACGAGTGGATTGTCATCGACGGAGGCAGCACAGATGGCAGCCGTGAACTGATTGAGCAGTATGCCGACCGCTTTGCCTACTGGTGCAGTGAACCCGACAAAGGCATTTACAACGCCATGAACAAGGGCATTTCCCACGCTAATGGCCAGTGGATGCAGTTTCTTAACAGCGGAGACTCATTGTTTGAGCGCAATACACTAGAAAAAGTCTTCACAAAAGAATACGACGAGGATGTTGTCTATGGAGATGTGAACTATGTAGATGCAAAAGGCAGATTGGTCCGAACAGAGAAAAAACCTGACAACCTAAGATTGTCATATTTTTATCACAATACATTATGTCATCAAGCCACATTTTACAAAAAGGACATCTTTATAAAATACAAATATGATGAATCTTTAAGCATATGCGCTGATATAGCTTTAAATATTAGTTTATTATTAAACAATTACCGACTGAAACACATACCATTATATATTGTTAATTTTGAAGAGGGTGGAATTGGTGCAGTCTTTACTCCAAAACATAATGAGGAAAGGGAATCAATGTATGCTAAGTATATACCAGAATACCTACAGGTAGACATGCGTGAGCTTCGGGAATACGAGAAAGAAAGAGTCTATATTAACAGTCACAAAATATATTCATTGATTTACAGACTGTCCAACCTTAAAATAAAAATAGCAAGTAAACTTGTGATTTTTATTGAAAAAATTAAGATTCAAATAAAACGCCAGACTCCACTTCGATGACTATGTCCTCAACTCTTGTCGAAACATAAACAATTACGCCAAAGTGAAATGGGATATCACCAAAGCATTATTGTAATACCGGTTCACAAAAAACAGCCATCCGATGACGAGATGATTTCGTTGCGACAAGGCGCAAAGGTGTTGAACAGGCATCCTTTCTGTATTGTTTGCCCCGAAGGACTTGATATCGGTAGATACGGGAACGTACTCACTATGGCTGGAGTCAAGTGGTCGATCGAACGATTCCAACCGCGATTCTTCGACGGCATAAAAGGCTATAACCTCTTGATGCTGGACAAGGCTTTTTATCAACGATTTGCCGAATACAAGTATATGCTTATCTATCAGCTTGATGCATGGGTGTTTCGTGATGAGCTGGAGGATTGGTGCAACATGGGGTACGACTACATTGGGGCTCCGTGGTTGGAGGAGGATTCCGACGGACGTCTCCATTTTGCCGGTGTCGGTAACGGTGGATTCTCGTTGCGTCGTGTTCAGCATTTTATAGAGGTACTCAGATATAAAGGATCTGTAAGGACTGCCAACCAACTCAACCGCCCTCCTACCATTAAGAACCGCATATACAAATTACTCTATTCGCTCGGCTATCAAAACACAATATCATACTACAAAAAAGACCCAACACTGTTCGAAGATATATTCCTCAGTATATTCCTGTCCAACACGAAACTATGTGCTAAAATGCCTAGTCCTGAAGAAGCCGTTTTTTTTGCCTTTGAAAAATATCCATCTTTACTTTTCTCAAAAAATGGACAACTGCCATTTGGTTGCCACGCCTGGAGAAAATATGAATATGAAACTTTCTGGCACCAGTTTGTTAATCCCGCAAAGTAGTATAATATGAATTATCTTGTATCAGTTATTGTCCCATGTTACCAACAAGGTGAATACTTACAAGAAACGCTCTATAGTATTCTTAATCAAACATATCAGAATTGGGAATGCATCGTCGTCAACGACGGCTCGACCGACAACACTAAAGAGGTTACAGAGTCGTTCTGCAACAAGGATCCCCGATTCCGATACGTAGAGCAGAAAAACCAAGGTCCTTCAATTGCACGTAATACCGGAATAAATGCTTCCCAAGGTGAATTCATACTGCCTCTTGATGCCGATGACATAATTGCACCTACATATATGTCAAAAGCAATGGATTGTTTTGAAAAACATCCAGACACTCAAATCGTTTATTGCAAAGCCCGGTTTTTTGGAGCAATAGAACAAGAATGGGAACTGCCCAAATACAGCTATGAATCTTTCATTTGGCTAAACAGTATTTTTTGCTCTGCTTTTTTCCGTCGCTCCGATTTTGATAAGACTATAGGCTACAACCCAAATATGGTTTACGGATTTGAAGATTGGGACTTATGGCTTTCTATTCTTACTCCCAATTCCATCGTATACCAAATAGATGAACCCCTGTTTTTTTACCGACAAAAAGATCTGTCTCGGTCTACTACATCATTAGAAAATCTGAAAAAATTATATCCTATTATTTACCAAAATCATAAAGAAATTTACAAACCCTACTTAAGCCATATTATAGAATACCACAACGCCAGTTTGCTATATGAGATAGAGGCCCACAACGCCATACTGAAGGTGAAAGCCTCTAAATCATACCGTCTGGGATATGCCCTACTCCACCCTATCTACAAGTTGTTAAACCTATTCAGGAAGAACCACGATGAATGACACTCCTTTGTTTTCCATACTGATTGCCAACTATAATGATGGCCGCTACCTGAATGATGCCCTTGCCAGCGTTGAACGGCAGACTTACCGTAACTTCGAGGTCATCATTGTCGATGATTGCTCTACCGACAATTCAAAGTTTTTTTTACAAGGATTGGAATCCAAACCCAAATACCACATTTATTTCAACGACAAAAACCACGGCTGCGGCTATACGAAACGAAGATGTGTTGAGATGGCCAATGGGGACATCTGTGGCTTTCTGGATGCCGACGACGCTCTTACTCCCGACGCATTGGAGGTGATGGTTGAGAGCCACTTAAATCATCCAGATACCAGCATTATCTATTCAAGATACCATTTCTGCAACAGAGAACTTGAGCCATTGTACATCTCCAAACATCAATGCACAATACCCGATAATAGCAGTTTTTTGGAATACAAGCGAGGAGCCATATCCCACTTTGTGACTTTTAAGAAGTCGTCTTATAATATGACATTAGGTATTAACGACCAGTTTCGTATTGCTGAAGACCTCGACCTTTACTTTAAACTGGAAGAAGTGGGCAAAAATCTATTCATCGACAAGCCTTTGTACTATTACCGAATTGGTACCGGAAACAACACCTCGCTCAATGAAAACGTTGTCAAGGCCTCATATTGGGAGATAATAGCAAAAACTGAAGCTTGCCGCAGACGCAATTTGAGTTATGAAGCTGTGGAATTGCCAATGATTGAAGAAATCACAAATTCAATTGTTTCACTAAAAGCAACGGATGTCAAACAAACACGCGAATACAAATTAGGGAACTACTTGCTTCATCCTAAATTATTCTTTAAGAATTTATTAAATCATAGGCCTTTCTGATGATTAATATAGTTAATATAGTTGGTGGTTTAGGCAACCAGATGTTTGGCTATGCTTTTTTTCTTGCCATAAAATGGAAACACCCTTATGCATTGAACTTGTTAAACATTGAGTTCACTGTTAATCGGCACTATGGTTTGGAATTGTTTAAGGTTTTCAAGATATCTGACAACTGGAGGTGTTTTGTTTCCAAATGCCTTGACCATCAAACTGTATACAAAATTCTTTCCATTGACAGAGTTACCCAAACAGATCCACTAAAATATGAACCCGAATTGACAAATTGCAAACGTGGAAATCATTTTTTTAACGGCTACTGGCAAACTGAGCAATACTTTAAAGATATAGAACAAAAAGTCAAAGACAAATTCACATTCAGGGAAAGCATAATTAGTGAACGAAACAAACAATTGTCCACTAAAATGCTTGAGACAGAAAGCATATCTGTACACATAAGAAGAGGTGATTACCTGAAAGAGGACGGATGGAATATTAGCGAAGGAAGTTATTATGATAATGCAATCTCTTACATAAACAATAACGTCAACAATCCGATTTTTTATTTTTTTTCAGATGATATCGAATGGTGCAAAGCCAAGTTTAAAGGGGCGAACTATCATTTCATTGACTGGAATAAAGGCAATGATAGTTGGCAGGATATGTACCTGATGACTAAATGCAAACACAACATCATCGCAAACAGTTCTTTTAGCTGGTGGGGAGCCTGGCTTAATGCCAATGAGAATAAGCTGGTGCTGGCACCATCTGTATGGCTGCCGGGCTTTAATCAGACTGACGCAATACCATCTTCTTGGATTAAAATATAAGGCCCTTGGGATATACAAAGTGTTTTTGGTGTATAAACTTATGAAATCATTACGTTTGTAATCTATAAACAGGTTTTTATAATATAATCTATATTTCAACATATGGTTAGGAATACCTTCTGGGATTATGTAAAAGGAGTTACAATTTTGATGGTTATTGTCGGACATCAGATTCAATATTCTACTGGGAGTGAGGTATTTTTTGACGATCCAATTTTTAAATTCATTTACAGCTTACATATGCCTCTTTTTATGTTTGTTTCTGGTTTCTTCTTTTATAATTCAGTAAACAAACATTCTTCACTGACAATCATAAAAAACAAAACACTTCAACTTATACTTCCTATTGTTACATTTACTATAATTAGTTTTCTATTATCTGACATTAACTCATTCAACTCTTTAGTTGATAATAGTCCTAAAAATATCTATAATCTTATTTTTGGTCATTTCTCAAAAAAAGCTTTGTTGTTTGGTTTTTTGAAAAACCTCTGGTTCTTATGGATCGTTTTCTTTCTAAGCATCTTTTTAATTGTAGTCCGTTCATGCCATATAGACTCATTATGGATTTATTTATTGATATTCATTGCTCTTTTTTTTATTCCCGACTTCTATATCTGTAATATGTTTTGTTTTATGTATCCATATTTTTTAACAGGATACCTTATTAACAAATATGGGTTATTTTATTCTGTGTTTTACAATCAAAAACGCATCATCAATTATTCTATCTTTATATCATTCATCATACTATTATTATTATACAACAGAAACACATACATTTATATTACAGGATATAGTATTATTGGGAAAAACAATCAGTTACTTTACGATTTACATCGTTTATTAATAGGTTATTGTGGCATTTATTCAATAATATGGTTCTTTCTCAAACTGAAAAGCATAAATTTGAATATTCCTTCATTAATAAGAAAAGGATTCTTATATCTCGGAAGAAATACCAAACAGTTATACATCATAACCAGTTTACCAGTATTTATTAATATTTTAAGACGATTTGCGACTGGTGAAGTGAACTATATGAAAAGTTTAATATCAACCATTGTTATAACACTTGTTTCAATATTAATTATTGAACTTATTAAAAGAATCAATTGGGCAAACCTAATTGTTTTTGGACAAAAGAATAATCATAAACCTAATACCCTTAATAGTAATAACAATAATATATAATGGAAACGGTGTAAATAAAATATTGTATAATATTATTATCTTTGATATATCAAAATGGTTTCTGTTGCCCTTTGCACATACAATGGTGAGACATACATCGCCACTCAAATAAAATCTATTTTGGAACAATCCACCCCTGTGGATGAAATAGTTGTATGTGATGACGGATCAACAGACAAGACAATCGCCATTCTAGATGAAATAAAACAGAGCAGTTCTACAAACATTGTTATCCATAGAAACACCCATAACATTGGTGTTTGTGCCAATTTTGAATTAGCCATTTCTCTCTGCAAAGGAGACATCATTTTTTTATCAGATCAAGATGATATTTGGAATCCTGATAAAGTAAAAACAATACTATCCTGGTTTGAAAGCAATCCAGATAAATCAGCTGTATTTACAGATGCCTCCTTGATTAAAGACAATGAAGAACCTTTTTCTGAAAAGACTCTGTGGGAATGTATCGGTTTCAACAAGAAAATGCGAAGATACTTTGATAAAGGTCTTTCTTTAGAAACCTTTTTCATCAACAAGGCTACAGGAGCCACAATGGCAATTAGAAAAGAGATCAAATTTCCTTTTGCCCAATATTGCAATAAAGACAATGTACTTCACGATTACTGCATTGCTCTGAAAGCATTAGATAATGATGAGTTGGGATACATCAGCAAACCATTGATACAATATCGTTTACACGGTAATCAACAAGCTGGAATCAATTACCAACTACAACATCCTGAAATATTCAGCAACATTCATAGGCCATTGTGTAATATACCTAAATCTTTTCCATTCGAAAACATACGGACTCGGGCGAAAGCTATATTTGGACATAAAAGAGCCAAATTTTCATTATTCCAAACTATCATTCATTTTTTGAGATATATCATTATTTACCATTGGTTCTTTCTTCATTTTTACTCATACGACATAATATATAAGACAAAACTCTTTAGTCATTTATTCAGTTCGAGACTGTTAAACTATTCAAGAAGATAATCCATCAAAATATATAACAAGAAACCAATAGATTTCGTTGACTTTGTTCAAATTCCATAGAATATATAATTATTTAAACAACCATTAATTATAGATTATTAAATACATTAATGCTTTTCAACTCTATAGATTTTCTTATTTTTCTTCCTATCGTATTCGCCATATATTGGTTATTGAAAGATAGAGTAAAGTTTCAAAATGCTTTTGTCGTCATTGCTTCATACTTTTTCTATGGTTGGTGGGATTGGCGATTCCTGATTCTAATTGCTTTCACATCGGCCTGCAGTTATGCATCAGGGCTTTTGATAGAGAGGGTAAGACTAAAAGATAACGAAAACGAAGAACAAAATTGCAAACGATGGACACGACTCATTACAACATCAAATATCATAATCAATCTGCTGATACTTGGAGTATTCAAATACTACAACTTTTTCATTGAGTCATTTGTTGCACTGTTTCCATCGCTTAATGCCGACCGGTTGCTGCTCAACATCATTCTGCCTGTAGGCATAAGTTTTTACACTTTCCAAGCATTAAGTTACAGTATAGACGTTTACCGTCGCAAAATAGAGCCGACACACGACATCGTGGCATTCTTCGCCTACGTCAGTTTCTTTCCTCAGCTTGTGGCCGGACCTATTGAACGAGCAACAAACTTACTGCCACAATTCGGCCAAAAACGCGAATTCGACTATGCTACGGCTGTTGATGGATGCAGGCAGATGTTATGGGGTTTCTTCAAGAAAATGGTTGTTGCAGACCGTTGTGCGGTATTTGTAGATAATGTATGGAATGACTATGCTTCGCAAAGTGGCAGCACCCTACTTATGGCCGCGATCTGTTTTACTTTCCAAATATATGGCGATTTCTCCGGATACAGTGACATTGCGATAGGTACTGCTAAACTATTTGGTATAAAACTGAAACGTAATTTCAATGTTCCCTATTTCAGTCGCGACATAGCCGAATTCTGGCGAAGATGGCATATTTCGCTAACAACGTGGTTTCGGGACTATCTATATATACCACTTGGCGGAAGCCGTGTCTGCAAAGCAAAAGTAGTACGAAATACTTTTATTATATTCCTAGTCAGTGGCTTGTGGCACGGAGCCAACTGGACGTTCGTGGTCTGGGGTGCATACCACGCCCTGCTTTTCCTGCCTCTGATATTGCTTGGTAAAAACCGAAGATATACTAACACCGTTGCCGAAGGACAATTATTGCCTTCATTTATAGAGTTCTTGCAGATGTTAATGACTTTTGTCTTTGCAGTATTCGGATGGATAATCTTCAGATCTGAAAACATTTCCCAGTCTTTTGATTTTATTTCCAACATTTTCCAGCAAGACCTTATAACCGTCCCTCAAACACCGGGAATAACTTTACTATTTATTATAATAATGCTTGTAACCGAATGGCTTACACGCACAAAAGAACACGGACTTTCCATTGAAGGCATAAAACAGCTATGGATACGAATACCTATCTATTACATCTTTGTATTCTGTATAATATTTTATTCGTCCGAAAGTGAAGCATTCATATATTTCCAATTCTAATGTTAGTTAATCATACGTTTTTGAATACTAATTGCGTAATTAATACAAATTAGCTGTTTTAAGTACGTATTGCATACATTACAACATTATTTCAAACTATGCCGCGTAATAATATCAACTTTATCTTTTGGCCTGTTGCCATAATTGTTCTTACGCTCTACAACCTCACTCCTGCTCTGAACAGTTTTGACACGGAGTATTACATTCTTGCAGGGCAGAACTTCCTTGATGGCAAGATTGATTGTTTACGTACGCCAGTCTACCCTCTTCTGTGCCAGGCATTCATCAAACTGTTTGGTACCGAAGGACTCACAACAGCTATGACTGTTTTTCAGAGTCTTATATATCTTATTTCTCTTGTTTCATTACAACATATCGCCAACTATACTATCAAGAATAATGCCATTCGCAATATCATACTATTTTTCTACATCCTATGCATTGCCCCCGGCTGGTGCAACGAGATTCTGACTGAATCTCTCTGCATTTCGGGGTGTGTGATAATGGTCGATCTTGTTCTTTCATTTGTATACAAACCATCTATCGCGAAAAACATAGCACTGCACCTGTTTCTATTATTACTTGTATTCCTTCGACCGACATTTATAATCTTTTTCGCAATATTACCTGTTGTTTGGCTATTCCATCGCACTCAACTTAAATACAAAAGCCTTTCTCTTTCCTTAACGATAGTATGCATTCTCTGTTTTGGAGCCTACTGTTCAGCATATAAGAATGTGTATGGAAGATTCGGTACTTCATCCGCCCTTGTCATTAACAAGATTTATGACGCTCATCGCGGAGGATACTGGGACACAACTTCTGTTACTAATCCAGAAAGTAAAAAATGGATTGAATACATTGACAATTATTATTCTGGCAACTATGAATTTCTTTACAACACTTTTACAAAACAGCCAGAATCCGTAGTACCTATTTCCAATGGATGCGATGAGATAATTCAAGCACAAAAACAAAAATGGCAAGAATACCGCATCCAATTATTTGCATCAAGCTGCGACAAACGTATGCAGGCGGCTGTGAACACACATACGCCACTATCATCCTCTTTGTTCTTTTCTTCATTGTTTCTGTCATTTCCGCTGTCGTTGTTTTACCTTATATTAATCCTTGCCTCAATTGCATTACTGGTTTACTTTATCATCAATAAATCAATACCCATTGGACATTTCTTGATTATTTCCGTCATTTTAGCCTATACTGTCGGAATTGTCTTAAACGCTTGTGATTCCCACGAAAGACTACTCCTTCCCGTCTATCCACTATTCGTCATCCTGCTCGGCTCAGCATTTGAGAAGGCTACACAATTCTTTCGCTCGAACTAAAAATAATGTTTTTTTCTGAACACTAATCACTCGAATAACACAAATTAAAACTCTACACACATTCACCATCTTTAATCTTTACCGAATGGACATAAAAAACAATACTACCCCCAACGAAAAAGAACAATGGACTGCGATACTTGAGCCGCGAAAGAAGTTTATGCAGTTCAACCTCAAGGAGATGTGGGAATACCGCGACCTGTTCAGCATCTACGTGCGACGCAATATCGTGACTGTATACAAGCAAACAGTGTTAGGCCTGGCGTGGTTCTTCATCAGCCCGATTTTCACAACGATAATGTATATGTTCGTCTTTGGCGGACTTGCGGGCATCTCGACCGGAGGCGTGCCTCAGGCTGTCTTCTACCTGAGTGGCATCCTTATGTGGAACTACTTCAACGCTTGCTTCGGTCAAAACAGCAACGTATTAGCTGCCAATGCCGGCATCTTCGGCAAAGTCTATTTCCCAAGGCTAATCATACCTCTGGCAGGTATGACATCGTCTCTCGTAACCTTTGGCATTCAACTACTGCTTTTAATCGTTGTATACGTTTACTACGTCATCACCGGTGCACCGCTCTGCCCGCGTTGGGAGTTGCTGATGTTCCCCGTATACCTGAATCTTCTGGCATTGACAGCAATGTCGTGGGGAATGATAATATCCTCTATGACTGTAAAATACCGCGACCTGAATATGCTCGTGGGCTTCGGTATGAGCCTGCTGATGTATGCCACGCCTATTATCTATCCAATGAGTATCGCCGCCAACAAGAGCTACGGCTGGGTACTGAAACTCAACCCGTTGAGCGGCATATTCGAGTCGTGGCGTTACTCAATAACAGGTATTGGCTCTATGGACTGGATGGGACTGCTCTACTGCACCGGCTGCCTCGTGGTGACGATGTTCGTCGGTCTGCTGCTATTCTCCAAAGCCGAACGCAACTTCATTGATACGGTATAAGTAAAGGTTAAAGGTTATAGGTATAGGTTAAAGATTTTTTGTAAAGGTTAATGGTTAAAGACTTTTATTGTAAAGGTTAATGGTTATAGGTTAAAGTTAAGGTTAAAGAATTAATATTACAAAGTTTATGAAAAAAGGGAGACTGGTTCGGATTGATATTATGGTAGGACTGGCTATGTTGCTAGTTGTGCTCGGCCATTTCAGCGTTGGATTCGAACCTCAATGGTATTCAAACGGGTTGCATAACTGGATATATTCGTTTCATATGGAGATGTTTATATTCCTCTCGGCATTCCTTATCCGCTATACCTATAAAGGTGTAGGTTCGTTGAAAGAGTACGGAACTTATATATGGCGAAAATTCAAAAAATTCTTTATCTGGTTTATTATCATAGGATTGACGGTGTCGCTTTTGGCCTGTTTGTTCAAAGGGATACAACTGTCGGCTGATTATGTTTGGCATTCGGTGAAAATGCTCCTACTCTACCCACGCTGGAGCGAAGCCTCGTTCCTATGGTATATATACATTCTCTTTGGCTACTACCTCGTTTCGCCGCTGTTCTTCCGTCTACCACAGATTATACAGGTACTATGTTGTATCGGGGCGATGTTCCTTGCGATGCTCGACGGCAACACTTTCCTCGCCTCGCACGAGTTCTGCCAATACACGTTCTTCTATTGCCTCGGTGTGCTTTGCGCACAATGGATAGAGGAAATACGAAATGCCAAGGTTTGGCTGTGGGGTATGCTCTCAGTACCGTTCTTGGCCTTCACCGGCTGGGTGTTCAGCGAAGGACTAAAGATTGGTTTCCAATTCCCGCAACTGGGCTGGTGGACAATAGTTACCGGAGTTGCCGCACTTCCATTTTTCTATTTAATATCTATGGCATTAGAGAAAAGTAAATTTTTTACAGCCATATTCACTTCAATATCTGTCAACTGCTATTGGATTTACCTATTGCAGATGTTCATCATCTGGGGATGTGCTCGATTGGTTCATTCCGCCATACACGCCGGGACAATCTCATTCATCCCGTTCTTCATAGTAACGACTATTCTTGCTATAGGAATTCCAATTGCCTTGGCTGAGTTGACAAAAAAGTTTATTGTCAAAAAAAAATAACTAAAAAAAGCGGGACCACGTTTTATGTCGTCCCGCCAAAAATACATCTTTGAAATAAGTAAGCACGCCTTTGTTTACGCTTTATTTTCAAAAAAGTTTCATTTAAGCATAATTTTTTTCGCTTATTTTTGTTTCAACTATTATGAAAAGACTAATAACACTCACTATTTTTACCATTTCAATGTTCCTTTTTGAGGCTTGCAACAACCAGTCAATTGACAAGCTGCCTCGCGAGGAAGCTCTAAAAGTCCTTGATTCTCAGATCAAGAAGGACAACTGCAACGCTGAACTTTATTACCAACGCGCCAAAATCCTCGTATCCCTTGGCAAGGAGAAAAACCTGTCGCAGTATTTCCGCGACGCAATAAATGATTTGGCAAAAGCCACCCAGTTGGACAACACCAAAACAGAATACTACACTCTGCTTGGTGATGCACATTTCAGCCTTGGCAACGTAGGCGACAGCTATACAGCTTTGCAGCAGGCACTAAAACTTGACGCAAACAATTTCGAGGCCTGCCTCAAGATGGGCGAAATCGCTTTCTACAGCAAAGACTATGACCGCGCAATGGAAAGTCTGTCAAAGGTTACCGAACAAGACAAAAACAATCAAACTGCACTCTTTATGAAAGGGTTTATCTGTAAAGAGACTGGCGACACCGCCAATGCAGTCTATTATTTCAGACACCTAACAGAGCTTTATCCAGACTATGAACCCGCCTACGAGGAACTTGGTATGCTATACGCCCAGCATCGCAACAAACTGGGACTTGAATATCTTACCACTGCACTTGAACTAGAACCAAAAAACATCAACGTACTCTACGGTTTGGCAATGCTGTATCAGGACGCTGAGGATGCTGACAAAGCCAACGAATACTATGTCAAAATACTAGAGATTGACCCAAACTACAAATACGCTTGGTTCAACCGTGGATGGATGGAGATGGTTTTATACGAGGACTACAATGCCGCCATCGACTTCTTTTCCAAAGCCATTGAATGCGACCCCGAATATGCAGATGCTTATTACAACCGTGCACTCGCCCATCAATCGGCCGGAAACAAAGACAAAGCCACAACCGACTTTGCTCAAGCAGAACAACTTGGCTATAGTAAACAATAATACCTTAAATAACATTTAAAACCCTTTCCCAATGAAAGATGTAAAACAATACATTGAATCGAACAAAGATCGTTTCCTTGAGGAACTTTTCTCTCTTATCCGCATTCCGTCTATCTCTGCCGAAACGGAGCATAAAGACGATATGGTACGCTGCGCAAACCGCTGGCGCGAGTTGTTGCTCGAGGCAGGCTGCGACAAGGCTGAGGTGATGCCTTCTGCCGGCAACCCCGTGGTTTATGGCGAGAAAACCATCGACCTCACTAAACCCACCGTGCTGGTGTACGGCCACTATGACGTGATGCCTGTTGCTCCTCTTGAATTGTGGAACACCAAACCTTTCGAACCTGTTATCAAGGACGACAAGATTTGGGCTCGCGGAGCCGACGACGACAAAGGCCAAAGCTTTATGCAGGCAAAAGCCTTTGAATTTATGGTAAAGACCGACCAACTCCCCTGCAACGTCAAGTTTATGCTCGAGGGTGAAGAGGAAATCGGCAGCGGTAGCCTTTATGGTTTCTGCGAGGAGCACAAGGAAATGCTTAAAGCCGACGTTATTCTTGTCAGCGACACGGGTATGATTGCACAGGACACTCCCAGCATCACAAGCGGCTTGCGCGGCCTCTGCTATTGGGACGTCGAAGTCACCGGTGCCGACCACGACCTGCATTCGGGCATCTACGGCGGTGCTGTGGCCAACCCCATCAACATCCTCTGCAAGATGATTGCCGGTCTACACGATGAGAACAACCACATTACCATACCTGGTTTCTATGACGACGTGCTGGTCATCAGCGACGAGGAGCGTGCTCTGATGGCTCAGGCTCCGTTTAATCTGGATAACTACAAGAAGAGCCTTGACATCAAAGAGGTGCATGGTGAGAAGGGCTACACCACCACGGAACGCACAGGTATACGTCCCTGCCTTGATGTATGTGGCATCTGGGGCGGTCACACCGGAGAAGGCAGCAAAACCGTTCTGCCGAGCAAGGCCTATGCAAAAATATCAACTCGTCTCGTTGCAAATCAAGACTTTGAGAAAATCAGCAAACTCTTCAAGGAATATTTTGAGAGCATAGCTCCCGACTGTGTTACCGTCAAGGTTACGCCGTCGCACGGCGGTGCTGCTTACGTAAGCCCTCTCGAAATGAATGCGTATAAGGCTGCTGAAAAAGCTCTTGAAACCACCTTCGGCAAGCGTCCTATCCCCACACGCAGCGGCGGAAGCATCCCCATCGTGGCTGGTTTCGAACGTATATTGGGCATCAAGAGCATACTGATGGGCTTCGGACTTGGCAGCGACGCAATCCATGCTCCCAATGAAAACTATCCGCTTTTCAATTTCTTCAAAGGCATCGAAACCATTCCTTACTTCTACGAATATTTTACCGAACTGGAATATAAAGGTTAAAGTTTAACGTTTAACGTTTAAAGGTTAAAGAACTGAAAAAAAATAAAAATTAAAGACAACACACTGTGCTTACTCTTTAATCTTTAACCTTTAATCTATAAACTTTACAAAAGTGAGGCATCCTCTAATTCCTGCAACAGCCCTCGTAGCACTTGTTATCCTTGTGTGCGAGGGCTTTTTTGGTTTCTTTTCTGATTTGAAAGATCCGTCACGTTCGGAGGCTCACTATTCGCACTATGTCGCAAACGAGAACTGGATGAGAGTTCAAGTCTGCGAAATACCTTCAGAGCGCCAAAAGACCATAAAAGCTGTATGCAATGTATTGGAAATCAAAGACAGCAATGATGTTTATTACAACTGTAAAGGCAAAATACTTCTATATTTTCAAAAACCATCCAACGTTGCTTTTGGTGATGAACTTATTGTTTTGACTTCACCCGACTTGCCAGACTCAGCTGAAAATCCTTATCAGTTCGACTATCGTCGATATTTAAGGCACAAAGGCATTCTATACACCGACTATATTCCTTCCTACAACTACAAAATCCTGTGTCATAATACAACAGGCTGGAAATATCGGATCGTATCCTTACGGCAACGACTTATCAATGTTATCCGTTTCAGCCAACTGACTCCCTCGCAGCAAGGCATTGCAGAAGCCTTTATTCTCGGATATGATGAAGACTTAAGCCCGACGACGGAGAACAACTTCCGAAGCGCGGGCATCACTCATCTGCTGTGTGTCAGTGGATTGCACGTAGGCATCGTGGCAATGCTTGTAGGCTGGTGCCTCTTTTTCCTATCCAACCGTCGTCCAACACGCATCCTTAAAGGCTGCATCCAAATAGTTGTCATCTGGACGTTTGCAATTCTTACAGGTATAGCACCTGCCACAATGCGGGCGGCATTGATGTTCAGTTTTATTGTTGTCGGACAGATGTTTTTCACACGTCCGCCGACACTCAACGCCATTGCTGCCTCCGCTCTTGTCCTACTTGTATGCAATCCTCTGCTATTATTTGATGTTGGATTTCAGTTATCTTATTCAGCCGTTTTTGGTATTGTGTTGCTTACTCGTCCATTAGAAAGGCTAATACCCTTGCACGACAACAACACCCTATTGACAAAACTATTAAGAAAGATCCGAACACTATTCTGTATCAGCCTTGTAGCCCAACTATCCACTATGCCTCTAACGCTATACTATTTCCACCAATTCCCGCCATACTTCCTAATTGCCAATATGACTATCATTCCTTGTGCTACATTGCTCCTAGGCAGCATTATGCTTATGCTTGCATTTTGCTGGTGGCCATTCTTATTCAAATTGGCCGGTTCTCTTGTCGCAGCACTTCTTTCTGCCACCGAATCCATTACATCCGCAATAGCATCATTGCCTAATGCAATGATTGACGGCATTTATTTCGATAAAACGATGCTGATAATAACATTCGCCGTCATTGTTTTTGTCGGCTGGGCTCTGATTTGCAGGCAATGGGGCAAAATGGCACTTGCCCTCACTTTTGCCATTATCTTGACTGTATACGCAAAAATCACTGAGGCTCAATGTTCTTCGCAAAAACAATTTGACATCTATAACATACGAAACCACACTGCCGTCGAGTTCTTTGTAGGTCACAAAAGCTATCTCGTTTGCGACAGCAACTTAGCAGCAAATTCTAATTCCATTGATTTCCAAACGAAAAATAACATCATTCATCATCAGATAAAACAACGAACCGTTCTGCCGCTCGACACTAATTATGAAGACGACAACATTATGATTACCAACTATCTTATCAGTTTCAATAATCAAACATACCGCATTGTAAACCATTCCATAGCCATTATAGATTAGAAATAAATTCGTATATTTGCAAAATAATCATTTCTACAAAAAAACAGAGAATATTATCATAACTCATTGAAATATAAAATTTTTAATATATGAACAGACTCTCATTAAAAACTTTGTTGCTCGCAACGCTTATTATCGGCATGCTGACTATTTCGTGCAAAAGACAGCCACAATCTATCGAGTCGGCACAATCCAACCAAGACACCTCCGCATTTGTCAATATCACTGATATTGTGCCAGATGTTATATTAGAGATACGCTATTTCGGCACCTACAACTTCGTCGGCACACGCATTGACGGCTACGAACAGCCCACTGCGCTGCTCACACGCCAGGCTGCCGACAGCCTGCGAGCCGTAAGCGACGACCTCAAGGCACAAGGCTACCGCCTCAAAATCTACGACGCATACCGCCCACAATGCGCTGTTGATCATTTTGTCCGCTGGGGCAAAGATTTGAACGACACACAGATGAAGCAATATTTCTATCCTCAAATAGACAAAAAAGACCTGTTCCGTCTGGGTTACATAGCAGAACAGAGCGGCCATTCGCGCGGCTCGACCGTCGACCTGACAATCTTTGATATGAACACTGAAAAAGAGGTTGATATGGGCGGCACCTTCGACTGGTTCGGCCGAGAGAGCCATCCCGACTGCCAGGGCGACCCCGACAAAGGCATCTATATCGCTTATGACAACGCCGACACCATAACCGCCGAGCAGTTCAAGAACCGTATGATTCTTCGCAATGCAATGTTGCGTCACGGTTTCAAGCCCTACGACTGCGAATGGTGGCATTTCACACTCAAAAACGAACCCTTCCCCGACACCTACTTCAAATTCCCAGTCAGAGAGTTATAAAACAAAGAAATTATTAAAAATTAAGCGGCTTGATGCATAATAACATCAAGTCGCTTTTTTTTACAACAGCAACAGTTTCCACACTTCGTTGCTGTCGAGTTTCCTATTGATGGCTGCAATGAGGTCGGTGATCTTATATGTCAGTTCATTTTTCAGCGCTGGCACAGAAAGCACAACCTTAAGCGTATGGGTTGCAGGATCATAATTCACCGAGCGCGTCAGTTTGACAATAAACTCACCCACAACATCACGATATGCCTGCTCCACCCTGCCCTTCTCTATGCTTTCATCGAAATTGTATCGCCGCAAAGCAGCATCAATCAAATCTTTTATAGTATACTCGTGCGACATATCTGTTTTCAGTTCTCCGTTTTCAGTTCTCCGTTCTCAACGGTGAAAATCTTGTGCGGCATATCCGGTGCCTTCTCAAATATCGACTCCACCCGACCTGGTTGTGTGTCGGTTATAAACACCTGACCAAATCGGTCGCTGCCAACAAGCAGCACCAGTTGGCTGACTCGATTCATATCAAGCTTATCAAAGATATCATCAAGCAGCAGTATCGGCTTCGTTCCCAGATGCATACGGATATACTCGAACTGTGCTAACTTTAGCGCCAACAGGAACGTTTTCTGCTGTCCCTGCGAGCCAAAACGCTTCACCGAAAACTCACCTATTCCAAACTCTAAATCATCCTTGTGAGGACCAACAGTAGTGTATTGCAACTGAGCATCACGCCTTTGTGCCTCTAATAGCAACGCATCCATACTTGAATCGGATTCACTCAGTTGTGTCTCATATACAATCGAAGGCTTTTCGTCGTTGTTGGCATCTGGATGAATAAGGACATAATACTGCTCAAACAACGGCATAAAATCAGCAAGAAAACTGCGTCGGGCGCTTACTATCGGCTCCCCATAGCGCACCAACTGCTCATTCCACACCGATATTGCACTATCGTCATAATAATTGTCATCATAGAACTGCTTCAACAGACGGTTGCGCTGCTCCAGAGCTTTCTGATAACTGAGCAACATCTGAAGATAATTCTTATCTACCTGACACATAATACCGTCCACAAACTTACGACGAACCTCGCTGCCACCAAGTATAAGGCTCTGGTCGCTGGGGGTAACAATAACCAAAGGCAGACGGCCAATGTGTTCAGCAAAAGTGGGACATTGCTTCTTGTTGAACTTCATCTTCTTTGACTGTCCTCGCTGAAGGGTGCAGGCAACGGGCACAAGCTCGCTTCCTTCATCGTCAAGCACATACTGGCCATTGATGGCAAAATAATCACTACCCAAGCGGATATTCTGCGAATCGACAGAATTGAAATAACTCTTACAGAACGACAGATAATAAAGAGCATCCAGCAAGTTGGTTTTCCCTACCCCGTTGTTGCCGACCAAACAATTGACATTGTTTGAAAACGACACATCCAAATAGGCGTAATTCTTGAAGTTAGCAAGTAATAATCGGTCTATATACATCTCAATTCCAACTTTCTATTTTAGTTTTTATCTGTTCCATTAGCCAACGCGGTGTCGAGGTGGCTCCAGTAATTCCAATATGTTCAACGCCTAAGAGCCAATCTCTTTCCAATTCATCAACCGACGAAATCATCTTTGTTGCAGGTTGTACCTTGCGACAATATTCATACAGATAATGGCCGTTTGAGGAATTAACACCCGATACAAATATCAACAGGTCAACACTTTTGGCGAATTCCCCAAGCTGTGTGGCTCTGTTTGCCACACGGCTGCAGATAGTATTATATGCAATAAAGTCCGGATCTCCGTTTCCCTCCCCTCTCGAAGAGGGGTGCCCGAAGGGTGGGGTGTGTTGCGATCTCCGTTTCTCAATATTCGTCACCAACTGCCGATAATCCTCACGGCTCTTCGTTGTCTGCGAATAGAGTCGTATCGGGCGGCTCACATCAATGGCGTCAATGTCGTCGGGCGACGAAACAATAATTGCCGAGTTGTTGGTTTGTCCATTCAGTCCAATGACCTCCGCGTGACCTTGTTTGCCGAAAATAACCACCTGACCTCCCTCGCTTTGCATCTGCTCATAACCCTCGCGGATTTTTTTCTGTAAAGCCAGCACAATGGGACACGTAGCATCTATAAGCCTAATATTCCGCCTTCTAGCCAACTCGTATGTCGAAGGCGGCTCACCGTGGGCGCGAATAAGAACCGTTGTGTCGGGCAGCGACTCCATCTGATCGTGGTCAATCACCTTCAGCCCCATCTGCGAAAGACGCTGCACCTCTTCGTTGTTGTGGACGATATCTCCCAGACAATAAAGCTGGTGGCTGTCCTTCAGCTGCTCTTCAGCGGCGGCGATAGCCTTTACCACTCCAAAGCAGAATCCCGCATTCTCATCAATTACGACAGACATTGGTTCTCCTGATTTGCAGCCTCGATAACCTGCTCGTATTCCTGAGGTGTGAGGTCATTATAGAAATAGTATACTGGATTGACTTTGTTGCCGTTAAGCCAAACCTCATAGTGACAATGCGGACCCGATGCAAGACCCGACGAACCCACATGCCCTATCAGCTCGCCGCGTTTCACCTTCTGTCCGTGGCGAACCTTAACATCGCTCATATGGCCATACAGAGTCTTATATCCATAGCCGTGATTAATAAGCACCGTGATACCATAGCCGCTCAATGTGGCATCGCCTCGACCAGCAACCTCAACAGTGCCGTCGCCGGTAGCGTATATAGGCGTACCCTTCTTGGCCGAAAGGTCTACACCGGTATGCATACGGCGGTAGTGAAGTATGGGATGATAGCGTGTGCCAAAACCCGAAATCACGCTGCATCTGTTCTTCTCGAGCGGCATAATGGCCGGAATATGCTCCTGACGCTCCTTCTTGGTGCTCGCCATCTGATACACTTCGTCGAACGACTTTGACTGCACGTAGAGCCGCTTTGTCATATCGTCCAGTCGTTTCGTGGTTTGAATAATCAAGTCCGAATGGTCATAGCCCTCAAGGTCGGCATACTCCTGCCCTATCATTCCCGCCAAACGAGTCTCGTCCGATATCGGCTCAGCCTCGAGCAGCGTGCGGTAGATGCTATTGTCCCTGTTCTCAAGGTCGGCAAGCACAGCCTCGTTGCGTTTTACGATATCTTTCATCTTCAACATTTGGCGTTCCATAACGGCCAACTCACGTTTCAGTTTGCGTTCCTTGGGCGAGTCGAAGACGTGAATACCTATCACCAGCAAAACCACACCAAGCACAATGCCGAAAGCTATTGAAAAAGAAATCTTTTTCAACTTGTCCACAAATGTCGTCTTCACTTTCTCATACGACAAAGTGTGCGGATTGAACTTATATGTGTGGTGCCGTTTCAAATGGTTTTATAGGTTTTAAACAGATCGCTTCGCTTGAAAGGTTATATTGCTCTCCGAAGCCCTCCCTCCCCTCTCGGAGAGGGGTGGCCGTAAGGCCGGGGTGTGTCGCGGCATTATCCGTTCTCTATTTAACAATCTTCTTATACTCCTTAACTGCTTTATAGAAATCCTCTGCAGGACCGGTATGGTTCACAAAGAATCTGCGGTCAATCTTAGGAATGTATATCTCACCCACCACCTGAGCACGGGTCATTCCGTATAGGGTACTCAGCGCATCGGTACTTGAATGCGAGTTTTTGTGTTTGTGATTGTGCGAGTTGAACTGCGGGCGAACAGCCAGCGTCGAGATATCCACAACCTTGAACTCAATGTCGAGATCTTTCCATTTATAAAAGTCAAAATCGACCGACGAGCGGGCTGCAACCATACCGTCCGGATACAGATAGTAGTGTGTGTCGTCATAGTCGCGCATCACAGGCGTATCGCCGGGACTCTGGATATAGTCGAAAATACCCATATCGAAGAACACCTGCTGATATGCCGGCGTACCGTTGTCGAGATACACAGCCCATAAACGGCGCGACTCCACGAGCAGATGGAACGCATCAACAACCTTCGACCAAGCCGCCAACTGTTCCTCGCCAATTTTCTTCGAATAATTCATCTGCGCCGAGCGCACATCGCGTTCCAAACCTGCTATGCTCGATTTGTAGTGCGAAATCACGCTCACCATCGATTTGTTTGGATGGTTGCCCATCTTGTCCTTTATAGCACGCACAATGCGCTGCAGTTGCTCTTCATCTTTGGCCAGCGAAATGACATTCTGATACGACGACAGGATTTGCTTCACATTAGAGTCTGTGACATTGGCAAAAGCCTCCTCAACACGCTTGTACTCCTTGTCGAAATCAGGCTCCTTGCCGGTAATCAGCGTCCAGAGGTTCTGCTGAGTGCGTTTCTTGGCAGCAGTAACAAAACGGCGGTAGCTGTGGCTCTCCGTGTTACGGACAAAGAAGCCCGTGCCGGGAGTGCCTTCGCAAACAAATCCGCCCATATGTGCACCGCTGTCGTAACGGCCGCGGACTGCAAACGTCGAATAAAAGAAATGACGCGACACAGGAACTCGCAGCCCCTCTGCCACAGTCATCCGCTTTGCAAAAATATCCTTCAGTTTCATTTTATTTAAAGGTTTATAGGGTTTTAAAGGGTTAAAGGGTTTGAAAGGTTCTAAAGGTTTGAAGGGTTTTAAGTTTAAATGGTTTAATTCTTCTCAACCTTTCTAGCGACCGCAGGGAGCGAACCTTTTCAACCTTTTTAATCTTTTAACTCATTATCCGTGAATAGCTTTGCCATAGGCAGCCTCGATAGCCTCCATAATGGCCTCCGACATTGTCGGGTGAGGATGAATCGAAGCAGCCACCTGCTTGGCAGTTAAACCGTTCTGACGAGCCGACACCAAACCGGCAATCATCTCCGTAACGTTGTCACCGCACAAGTGTGCGCCAAGAATCTGGTCGGTATTCTTGTCGATAACCATTTTCACAAAACCGTCGTTGTTGCCTGCCGCCGTAGCCTTGCCGCTGGCCTTGAAGAAGAACTTGCCCACCAGCACCTCATAACCGGCCTCGACAGCCTTCTTCTCGCTCATACCCACACTTGCCACCTCGGGCGTAGTATAGGTGCAGCCAGGAATATTGTTATAGTTGATCTTCTCTGGATTGCCACCGGCAATCTTCTCCACACAGCAGATAGCCTCGGCGCTCGCCACGTGAGCCAGAGCGGGGCCGTGAACCACATCGCCTATGGCATAATAGCCGGGCACATTGGTCTGATAATAGTCGTCGACCACAATCTTGGTACGCTCAACGGCGATGCCCGTCTCCTCAAGACCCATATCCTCAAGATTGGTAATCACACCCACTGCCGACAGCACAATGTCGCAGTCGACCAGCACCTCGGCACCCTTCTTGTCCTTGATATGAACGTGGCACACATCGCCTTCAACGTCAACCTTTTCGACCGATGCACTCATCATCACCTTCATACCCATCTTCTTGAAACTGCGGGCAACATTGGCGCTCGTGTCCTCATCCTCGTTGGGCAGAATGGTGGGCATAAACTCGACAAGCGTCACCTGAACGCCGATGCTCTGATAGAAGAAAGCAAACTCGCTTCCGATGGCGCCGCTGCCCACAACAACCATACTCTGCGGCTTCTGCGGCAAAGTCATAGCCTCGCGGTAGCCAATGATATGCTTGCCGTCCTGCGGCAGGTTAGGCAGATTGCGGCTACGGGCACCCGTCGCGATAATGATGTGCGGAGCCTCATAGAGGGCGACATTACCATCGGTGTCGGTCACCTCGACCTGATGGCCGGGCTTCACGCGACCCTTGCCCATTATCACATCCACGCCGTTCTTCTTCAGCAGGAACTGAACGCCCTTGCTCATCGTCTCCGCCACACCGCGGCTGCGCTGAACCATTGCCGAAAGGTCGGCCTCGGCCGGCTGAGCCGCAACGCCATAGTTGGCGCTGTGGTTGATATAATTATAGACCTGAGCCGATTTCAACAGAGCTTTGGTCGGGATGCAACCCCAGTTCAAGCAGATGCCACCAAGGTTTTCGCGTTCCACAACAGCCGTTTTCATACCCATCTGGGCGGCTTTGACTGCGGCCACATAGCCTCCGGGACCGCTGCCAATAACTATAACATCGTAGTTCATTGTTCTATATTTTATATTGTTGTTCCTATTTAAAAGTATACTAAATCCTAACAATCACACTGTTGCGCAACACACGCAACAATATGACAATCTGCAAAGATAAAGAAAAAAGCTCAAACCACAAAAAAAAATTCCATTCTTCCTTTTCCGAAACAAAATAACTGACAAAATGTCATACTTCTGAATGTCCGTAATTCCTCCAAAAACGCCTCCAAAAACAGGCAAAATTCCCTTTATCATAACATAGTGTTAATCAAGGGTCAAACTCTTACCAAAGTTTTACTAAAGTTTTATCAAAGTCTTACTAAAGTTTACTAAAGAAAAGTATGAATAAAGTTTGAAAAAACTTTTATAAAAGTTTAAGATAGTGACAATATGTCAGTATGTAGGATGCGAGGAGGCGCAAAAAGTAGGACGGTTGAGATAAAATGGGATAAGTGAAAAAAAATTTTGTCGTTTCGCCCTTTTTCGTTATTTTTGTAGTTTAATTAATAAAGGAAGAGAGGATGAGCAAAAAACTGATTATCTGTGTGTTGATATGTTTTGTGGCGTATGGTATGCGCTGCAATGCCCAATATTTGCGTCTAACGCACTTGCATAGCCGCACGGATGTCAGCATCGATCTGAACCGCGTATACAACTACAACAACTACGAACGCAACCGCTGGGGGGCGGGCGTTGACCTACGACAGCCGCTGAAATACGACGACCGCTATGGAGTTCTGTTTCAAAACTCCCTTATTGCCTCAGCATACGCGGGTTACGGCACCGGCGACCATGCATGGAAATACGGCGGAGCTGTGGGGCTTGGATTTCCGCGTTCCGTTTTCAGGCAGATAAGTGTCTGTTACCAGCACGACCTGCTGCGCGTAGGCAGCCACAGCTTTGAGGAATACAACATATTCAACACTATCGCAAACAGTTCGTATTTCAGTTCCCGCTTCTGCGGTGTGGACCGCATCGGGGTCATTGCACAGATTGACATCCCTGGCCCGGGATTGCTCTTTATCGACTACAACCACTCGCGCGAGCGCTACCTTTTCAACGCCAAGGGTCCGCTCTACCCGGCCCTGTACGAGGAAGACAGGATGCCTTACGACATCTTCAACGAGGTGGGTATCGACCTTTATTGGGGCGAGCACTGGAAGTTAGGTGTGCTGGCCGACATCTGGCACTATGACGACAGCGCAATAGAGCACGACCCTTTGCTTCAACTGCATTACCTTCGTTTTCTGGCTCAATACAGCAACAAGATTGATTTCAAGGACAACCACGGCCAACTCGCGGTTTTTGCACAGAGCGGATGGATGGTCCACGACAACGTGCCTCTCTCGCGGCGCTTTGATCTGGGCGGCACAGGCGGCGGAAAGTACTATTTCTACAACACATTCCTCACCGTACGCCCCAACACCTTTTTGGCCGACATATTTACCCTTGCCAGCATACGCTACACCACCGGCAAAGGTCTGTGGAAAAATTCACTTTCAGAGCCGCATCCTTTTGTACAACTCAACGCGATGTGGGGTATGCAATATGGTAAAAGCTGGAGTATCAACACGTATTATGTGAACAATACGGAAATGGTGTTCAACGCCCCTTTCGACGGGCTGCTGGAACCTTGTGTGGGCATCGACAAGCTTCTACACTGGGGAATGCTCGACCTGGGCGTTGCCGCAGCCTATCAGCTGACTCCGAAAAAATCTCCATACCACTTGGACAATTTTTTGGACAAGTTTGCCGTTATGCTTGTTGCGAAATTAATTATTGATTAATGAACATAAATAAAAATATGAGAAAAAATCTGTTTATACTACTAATCCTCAGTGCAATGACGATGCCATTGCAGGCTCAGAACGGCTATAAAATCAGTTTCAACTCGACGTCGATGGCCGACGGAAAATACTATATGGGACAGCATTTCCGCGATTCATATATAGTAATCGACTCTGCCACAGCACAGAAAGGGATGATAGCCTTTGCCGGCAAGAAGAAACTAGCCCGCAGCGTGTATGTGCTGCTCGACGCAAAGAAAGCCAAAATGTTCGACTTTATGGTCGACGACAGCCAGGTGTTCGGCATCACCTTCGACGAGCAGAAGAGCAACGCCGGGATGGTAGTCAAAGGTTCAAAGGCAAACGACCTGATGTTCAAATATATGGCCAAAATGGATTGGGCACGCGCCCAGTCGAAGACTATCAAGGAAAGTGGAGAAAAGGTGAAGGAAAAGATGGACGCTCTGTCAGACGAGATGAAGAATTTCGAGGACAACTATATGAAAGAGAACAAACAATACAAATTCACACAACTGATAGATATGTTCTCGAACATAGATGTGCCCGATGCTATCCCGGCAGGATGCAACGACACCAACCTGCGCGAATGGCAGGCCAAATACTATCGTGCCCACTACTGGGACAATGTGAACCTGAAGGACCATTCACTTATCTACACTCCGCAGCTGTTCGACAAGATGAACCTTTATTTCTTCAACATTCTTTACTATCAAGACGCTGACACAACGACGAAATACGTTGAGAATCTGCTTGACAAAGTAGTGAACGACAGCACGATGCTGCGCTACTTTATGGATTTTGCCCTGCCCAAATACGAGCGCGACACCAAGCATATCGGTTGGGATCAAGTGTTTGTGAACCTGGTGAGAGACTACTACCTGAAAGGCAAATGCAAATGGGCGTCGGACGGCGAGATATACAACAAGCGGCAGACAGTCGACTTCCTCAGCCAGTCGTTGATTGGTGCTATGGGTCAGGAACTTATAATGGCCGACACCAACCAGTCGGAAGACCCAAAAGACTGGATTTCGAGTCACGCGCTACCGCAAAAGTATGTGATGCTGTGGTTCTGGGACCCCGACTGCAACCATTGCAAAAAGCAAACCGCCGAGCTGAAGATACTCTACGACTCGCTGACTGCTGTAGGCAACAAGGTGTTTGAGGTATATGCTGTTGGCTATGAGAGCGATGTGCAGAAATGGCTTAACTATGTACGCAAACACCAACTGCCCTTTATCAACGTGGGCGGCCCCAATGTCAACATCGACTACCAAGAAGCTTACAACGTGCACGGAGCTCCGACGATGATACTGCTCAACGCTGACCGACAGATAATTATGAACAAGACTTTGGCCACAAAGATGGTGCTGCCCTTCATCGAGGAGTATGAAAAGAAACACCCCGAGCAGGCCAATCGAACTCCGTCGCGCTGGCAGCTGGAAGGAATTAGAAGAGCGAAAGTAGATAAATGATATAACCTCAAAATAAAAATGCCCCGAAGGATACTCATATTAGCGTTGGTTCTCGCTGTAGCAACTACAGCAGGGGCGCAGCAGTATCCTTTTGCGTACAACAACCCCTCGCCCGTATACGACTGCACGGTTTATTGTTATGTATTCAACACCAAAAATTTATACATTAATATTTCCAAGCCTAAGCGTACACTCTATGTGTACGAATACCGCTGCACGGGTCACACATTGATAGCTGCCTATCCCGTCTGTTTGGGAGCCAACATCGGCGACAAAGAGAAGAAAGGCGACTGCCGTACGCCCGAAAGCAAGGATGGAAAGCCGTTCATCATCAGCGAGATAGTCGATGCATCCAGTTGGACCCACGACTTCGGTGACGGACGCGGAACTATGCCCGCCTACGGCAAATGGTTTATGCGTCTGAAGGGCGAATACAAAGGCTCGGGTATTGGTATTCATGGCAGTACGGGCAACCGCTACAGCATTCCCGGACGAGGCAGCGAGGGCTGCATCAGGATGCGCGACGAAGACATCACCCATTTCAAAGACAACTACGCCTTTGTTGGTATGAAAGTATATATTGATAAAGACTAATTTGAGTTGAAAATCAACAGAAACAAGAATATATAAAAACCCTTTAAACATAAAAATTATGAGAAAAAACATTGTAGCAGGAAACTGGAAAATGAATAAAAGCTTCGACGAAGCTGATGAACTGGTAAACGGCATTATGGAACTCCTCGAAAAGAAGGAGCTGGGCAAGAACACATTGATGATTCTCTGCCCTCCGTTCCCATATCTTGAGATGGTATCCGACTACAGCAACGATTCGTACTTTATGGTTGGCGCCCAGAATGTCAACGACAACGACAAGGGAGCTTATACAGGTGAAGTTAGCGCCGGTATGCTTGCATCGATGGAGATTGAATACTGCATTGTTGGTCACTCAGAGCGCCGCGCCTACTATGGCGAGACCGATGCCATCATTGCCAAGAAAGTCGACCAGCTTCTCAAGAACGACATCCGTCCTATCGTATGCTGCGGCGAGGTGCTTGAAGAGCGTGAAGCCGGCAAACAATTCGACGTGGTGAAACGCCAAATCAGCGAAGGTCTCTTCCACCTCAGCGCCGAGCAGTTCAAGAGCCTCGTAATTGCCTATGAACCAGTTTGGGCAATCGGCACCGGCAAGACCGCCACACCAGAACAGGCACAGGAAATCCACGCTTTCATCCGCCAGACAATCGCCGAGAAATACGGCAAAGATGTCGCCGATGAAATCAGCATCCTCTACGGCGGAAGCTGCAAACCATCGAATGCCAAAGAACTCTTCGCCAATCCCGACGTCGACGGAGGTTTGATCGGCGGTGCCGCTCTTCAGGCTGAAGACTTTGTAAACATAGCTATGTCATTCTAAATCAAAGTCCAATGACTGACAATATTGAACAAGCTGAAATTATTAACGAGGAACCGTTGCAGGACGACAATCAGTCGCCCTGCAACAGCTACCCCGAAGGCTGGAAACAGGCAACACGCACACTATGGAACGGAGCTATATTCACTGGAATACTGATACTCTTGTGTGCTATACTCATATTCTTCTTCCCGAAAGAAGAGATTGAAACGATTCATATCGGAGCAGCTCCTGTGGCTGACACATTGATTGTCGGCGACACCCTTGCACCAGCGACGCCGGCAATGCAGCCACAAGATGTAACACGCACCATAGCCACAAGCAAATCAATGAATATAGGCATCGGAACCCTTTTGGTTTACTTTCTGATACTGACGCTCACCGCCTTAGGAGCCATCAACACCTATCAGAAAGGACTGATCAAGTTTGCCGCGATGTTTGGCAAAGACGGTGCCAGAGGCCTAGATGTGATGAGATGGAGTTTTATGCTAGCTATGATGGGAGTGCTTTTCCATTTCTTCATTTTCTGGCTTCCCATAACCGATCCTGAAACCAAAAGAGAGACATCCACACTAATTCTTGGCAACAGCATATTAATACTTTCAGCCATTATGTCGATCGTTGGGAGCCTGATGCTTGCCACCGCCAATGGCTGTCCCGATCCATCGCGCAAAGGTGCGTTGCTCAAAATTGTCGCCTCTCTTATCCTACTGTCGGGTGCTTTCGTTGCTCCATTCGCAGTGTCGGGAAGCGGCTGGTCACGTATTGTGGAACTTATCATTCTCGTTACAGGAAGCGTAATATTCCTTGTTTCCTGGCATAAAATTGTTAAAATAGAGAGTTGAAATTTGAGCGACTCATAGCACGACGGTTCCTGCAACGCGACAAAAGCAATTTCTCGCGACCGCTGGTCAACATTGCCACCTACACCATCGCCCTCGGTGTAGTGGTGATGATAATGTCGGTATGCATACTACGCGGATTCCAGCGGCAGATAACCGAGAAAGTTGTTGGATTCGGATCGCACATCACCATCCGCAACTACGGGTGGGTCAACGACTATGACGAATTCACCGTTAATCTTAGCACCGATGAAATACAACAGATTGAGTCGCTTCCGTCTGTAGTACATATTCAGCCATTCGCCAGCAAAGGTGGAATGCTCAAAACCGACCAGCAGATACAAGGAATCATATTCAAAGGAATAGACCAAACCTTCGACACCGCCTTCTTTGCAGGCAATATGGTACGAGGACGTTTTTTCAAGTTCAACGACAGTACGGCCTCCGACGAGATTATCATCTCACAACGGATGGCCCTCAAGATGCAACTAGATACAGGCGACAAGGCTCGCACATACTTCTGGACAGGCAACAACTATCGTGCTCGTGCTTTCCGCATTGTCGGTATCTATAACACCGACCTCAGCGAATTCGACGACCACTACATTATCGGTCACCTACGTCAAATTCAAAACATCAACGGTTGGCCCACAGATGCTGCTGCTGGATATGAAATCATAACCGACAACTTCGACCACCTTGGCCAGGCACTTGCCGAAGTCAAATCCGCCACACGGCCCGACATTGCAGTCACCTCAATCGTGGAAGAGCAGCCATCTATGTTCGCTTGGCTGCAGCTACTCAATTCAAACATTGCCTTGATACTTATTATTATGGCCGTCGTATGTGCCGCCTCGGTAGTCTCCGCGCTACTAATAATGATTTTCGAAAAGACATCGATGATAGGGCTACTAAAGACTTTAGGCAGCACCAACCGCTCCATCCGGCGCATATTCATTTATAAGGCAATAACTATCGTCGGCAAAGGCATCCTTGTCGGCAATGCCATTGCAGCAATGCTCTGCTATCTACAGAGCACATTCCACATCATCCACCTCGACAGCGAGAGCTACTCGATGTCGTTCGTCCCCATCGACGCCAATCCCTTCTTCTTCATCGCCATTAGCGTTGGCACCTTCATCGTCTCATTGGCGGCACTCCTCCTGCCCTCCACATATATCGCCCACATCCAACCAGCCAAAACTACACGTCAGGAATGAGCTCAAAAAGTGAAAACCGAAATTCCAATTACCGCAAGCCACGCAAAGGCAAATGGATCATCATAGCCGTCACCATCACCCTCGGACTTGCCGCTCTGTGGACAATCAACAGATTTGCAAGCCAGATTCGTAAATCAGAGCAGGAAAAAGTACGCATCTGGGCTTCGGCCATCAGCCAGAAAGCCGAACTGATGAGTTCCACCGAGACTTTCTTCAACGAAGTCGGCATCGATGAGCGACGCAAGGTAAAACTATATATCGACGTTCTGCAGTCGTTTAACAACCGCGATCTCAGCTCCGACGCCGAGTTTTACCTATCCTATGTCTCATATATCGTCGACAGCAGCCAGACGCCATTTATGATACTCGACAAAGATACGCTCATCACCAGTTGCGGCAACATAATGCCAACCCCAGAACAGGACCGCGCACTCATCGGAAAGAAAGCCTCACCACAGTTGCTCATCGACTTCAGCCACAACCCGCCCTTCCATTATAACGTATGGGGAATTCCTCTCACACTGATGTACAAAGAGTCGCAGATCTACACCGATATGCGCTCGGTACTCGACAACCTCAACCGGTCGTTCCTCTCCGAAGTCACCAACAATAGTGTCTTTGTCCCAGTCATCGTCGTAGATAGTACACGTAGCCGCATACTAGGCTCGGGTAATATAAACAATTCCGATTTCGCAACTCCCGACAAACTCCAGAACAAACTTAAAGAGATGGCCAACGAGAATGACCCCATCACTCTGCGACTCGCCAACCACCGACTCGCATACGTCTATTACGAGCCTACACCTCTACTCAAACTACTGCGAATCATACCAATATTCTACCTCTTCATCGCCCTCGTGCTTCTACTTATTTCCTATAATCTGTTCCGTACTGCTCAAAGCGATGAAGAGAACCGCATCTGGGTCGGAATGGCAAAAGAAACAGCCCATCAGCTAGGAACACCTATTTCCTCTCTTTCGGGATGGGCAGATTATCTACAGGGCAAAACACTTGAAGAACCCTATATCAGCGAGATACGCAAAGATATTGACCGCCTAGACACCATTGCACGCCGTTTCTCAAAAATCGGCAGTGTTCCCGAACTCAACGACGAAGACCTCTGCGAAGTTATACGGCACACCATCAACTATATGGAGAAACGAAGCCCACGCAAAGTTAATTTCGTAACCACACTGCCAGATCGTCCAGTTATTGCCCCCCTCAACCGCTACCTCTTTGAATGGGTCATCGAGAATATCTGCAAGAACGCCATCGATGCAATGGAAGGCAAAGGCACTTTCACCACTATCGTCACCACCGAAGGCAACAACATTCACATCGACCTCTGCGATACAGGCAAGGGCATAACAACTCAGAACCAGAAACTAATCTTCGAGTCGGGTTTCTCCACTAAACAGCGTGGCTGGGGACTAGGTCTTTCTCTAGCCAAACGAATCATCGAAGAGTACCACAAAGGTAAAATACAGCTCAAATATTCCGTCCCCGGCCAAGGAACTGTATTCAGAGTAACACTTAAAAAATAAATAGTATAAAATCTATGACGGCAGCCTCTAACACATTAATATTTTAACACAATAAATATGATCGACCACCGAGACAGCATCGACTTTGCAAACACCAATATCAAGAAACTCTTTGGACAGTTTTTCTTCCCCACCCTGTTAGGAATGCTGTTCAGTATGGCGTTCATATTGACCGACGGCATTTTTGTCGGCAACGGCATAGGACCACACGGACTGGCAGCCATCAACCTTGTGGCACCCATCTTTATGCTTGCCAGTGGATTGGGTATGATGTTTGGCATGGGAGCCAGTGTTGTGGCAGCAATCCACCTCTCGCAAAATAACGTAAAGGCTGCCCGAATCAATGTTACACAAGTATTTATTGCTGGTGTGCTGGTTTCATTGGTAATGGGCTTGATTTGCTATTGCTTCCCGCGCCCCGTTTTGTCGCTTATTGGCGCAAGAGGATTATTGTATGATGCTGCCTACGAGTATTATATTTGGTTTCTTCCGACTTGCCTGCTGACAATGATTGAGTCGATAGGTCTATTTGTTATAAGGCTCGACGGATCACCGCGTTATGCAATGTTGTCGAACATTATTCCCGCATTGGTTAATATCGTGCTCGACTATGTATTTATCTTCCCTTGCCAATGGGGACTGATGGGCGCGTCATTGGCAACCGATCTTGGAGGTCTGGTGGCAGTGCTGATGATAGGCTACTATATGGTTTTCAAGACAAAAACTCTACATCTCTACCGACTGAAGACCACGAAGAAAAGCCTAATGTTGTCGCTTAGAAATGTGGGTTATATGATACGCAGTGGAGCTTCGGGACTTATAGGTGAATTGGCAGTGGCGGTGATGATGCTTACGGGCAATCTTGCATTTGGTAAATGGCTAGGGACAGACGGAGTATCGGCTTACAGTGTGGCGTGCTATCTGTTCCCAGTGGTGTATATGATCTATTCCGCTGTAGCTCAATCGGCTCAACCTATAATTAGTTTTAATTACGGTGCCGGCGAGCAAAAACGTGTTTTTCAGACTTTGTCATTCAGTATGACAATAAGTATAACGCTAGGATTAATAGTTTCTATTGCGTTCTTCCTGTTCCCTAATGAAATTGTAGGTATATTTATTTCCGGCGGCGATGCTGCAGTGATGGCTTCGAAGGGACTTCCTTTCTACGCAGCAGGATTTGTGTTTATGGCTATCAATATTTGTATGGCTGGATACTATCAGAGTGTAGAACGTGCCGGTATGGCAGTACTGGTAACGGTGTTGCGCGGAATAATCTTTATTGTGATTGCATTTTGTGTTATGCCTATGCTTTGGGGCGACTACGGATTGTGGCTTGCAGTGCCTGTGGCGGAGATGCTGACAACATTAGTGGTGATCATCAGCCAAACAGCAAAAAAACGTTAAAAACAAAAAACGGAGAACTGAACCAGTTCTCCGTTTTCTATTATTAAATTCCTGTTTACAACTTAGGACCTGCTGCAACGAGTGATTTACCAGCCTCGTTATAAGTAAATTTCTCAAAATTCTTTATAAACCTTGAAGCGAGATCTTTGGCTTTGGTTTCCCACTCGCAGGCGCAGCCATAGGTGTCACGAGGATCGAGAATCTTCGGGTCAACACCTGGCAATGCTGTAGGAACCTCAAAATCAAAATAAGGTATCTTCTTGGTCTCGACCTTGAGGATAGAGCCATCAAGGATAGCGTCTATAATTCCACGTGTATCCTTGATACTTATACGTTTTCCTGTGCCGTTCCAGCCGGTATTAACCAAATAAGCCTTTGCACCGCTCTTCTCCATACGTTTCACCAACTCCTCGGCATACTTGGTGGGATGCAACTCTAGAAATGCTTGTCCGAAGCAGGCGCTGAATGTAGGTGTCGGTTCTGTGATGCCGCGTTCAGTACCAGCCAGTTTAGCTGTAAAACCACTGAGGAAGTAGTACTTACACTGGTCGGGAGTGAGGATTGAAACTGGAGGCAACACACCGAAAGCATCAGCTGATAGGAAGATAACGTTGTCGGCAGCAGGACCTGCGCTCTTGCCGTGAATGGGCTGGACAATTTTCTCGATATGGTCGATAGGATAGCTAAGACGAGTATTCTCGGTCACGCTCTTGTCCTTGAAATCAATCTTACCATTAGCGTCGACGGTAACGTTTTCAAGCAGCGAGTTGCGTTTGATGGCGTTATAGATGTCGGGCTCACTGTCTTTGTCAAGATTGATAACCTTGGCGTAGCACCCGCCTTCAAAATTAAAGACTCCCTCGTCGTCCCAGCCGTGCTCGTCGTC
>DBXH01000017.1:34518-47438 GCA_002309335.1 Bacteroidales bacterium UBA1217
TTCTTCATCTCACCGCCGTACCAGGTATTTAGGATAACCTGTTCGCGACTGCTGACGTTAAAGGCAACGCAAGTCTCGCTATTGAGGCCCAACTCCTTATAGTTGTCCACCTTGGCTTTCGAAGCCGTATAGACGGTAAAGGAGGGCTTGAACTCCTTGAGTTCGTCGGCGGTAGGCTTGATGAACATATTTGTCACAAAATGAGCCTGCCATGCGACCTCCATTATGAAACGCACAGCGATGCGAGTATCCTTGTTGGCACCGCAGAAAGCATCAACGACATATAGTTCCTTGCCGCTTAGAGCCTTCTTAGCAAGGTCCTTCATCTGGTTCCATACCTCCTCGCTCATCGGGTGGTTATCGTTAGGGTATTCCTTGGTGGTCCACCATACAGTATCCTTTGATCCTGCATCCATCACGATGTATTTATCCTTGGGCGAACGGCCGGTATAGATACCGGTCATTACGTTGATGGCATCCAACTCGGTGAGTTGACCCTTGTCATATCCGGTCAATGAGGGGTCCATCTCCATTTTGAACAGCTCTTCATAGGAAGGGTTGTAAAAGATGTTTTTGACACCGGTGATACCGAGTGCTTCAAGGTCTTTTTTAATTTTGTCAGTCATAATGTATTGGGTTTAAAGGGGTTTATTTCAATTTAGAATCAGGAGTTAAATGGGAAGATAAAAGGGACTAATGGAATGTATTGTCCTTTTTAACTTCCTTTTATTACTTCCATTTTACTGCAATTACTTACTTTCCATAATTGCAGCCTGAGCTGCTGCAAGACGAGCCACAGGGACACGGAACGGGCTGCAGCTTACATAGTTGAGACCCGTCTTGTAGAAAAACTCTACCGAAGCGGGGTCTCCACCATGCTCACCACAAACACCGCACTTGAGATTGTCGCGGGTCGAACGCCCACGAGTTACGCCGAGATTAACCAACTGGCCAACACCTTCTTGGTCAAGGGTGTTGAACGGATCAGACGGGATAATACCCTCCTTGGTGTATACGCTGACAATCTTGTTGACATCATCGCGGCTGAAACCGAAAGTCATCTGCGTCAAGTCATTGGTACCAAACGAGAAGAACTGAGCTACCTTGGCAATCTTGTCAGCGACGAGTGTTGCACGCGGAATTTCAATCATAGTACCATAAAGGTAATTGATTTCAACACCATGCTTAGCCTCAACCTCTTTCTTCACACGGTCGGCAATAGCTTTCTGGTGCTCAAGCTCTTTTACATTGATTGTAAGAGGAACCATAATTTCCAGATGCGGGTCGTTTCCTTCCTTCATCAACTCAGCGGTAGCCTCGAAGAGTGCACGGAACTGAGTTTCGGTGATTTCAGGATAGACGATACCCAGACGCACACCACGAAGACCCATCATCGGGTTAACCTCGTGTAGAGCATCAATACGCTTCTTAAGGTCGGCGAGGTCCATACCGCGTTCCTCAGCCAGCTCACGCTGCTTGTCTTCCTCTGAGGGAACAAATTCGTGCAGCGGCGGGTCCATCAAACGGAAGGTGAGCGGCTTGCCGTCCATCACCTTCAATGTTCCCTTTGCACTCTCGCGCATATAAGGTTCCAACTCGGCCAATGCAGCTTTGCGCTCCTTGGTGTTGTTGGCCAGAATCATATTGCGAAGCTTTACAAGAGGCTCCTTGCCATCTTCACCGTAAAACATATGCTCGATGCGGAACAAACCGATACCCTCTGCCCCGAAACGGACAGCGTTAGCGGCATCCTTCGGAGTGTCTGCATTAGTGCGAACCCCCATCTTGCGGTATTTATCAACATAGCCCATAAACTCTTGATAAAGCTGGTCTTTCTCAATTTCGGGGATAATCAAAGGCATCTCCACATCGTAGACAGCACCTGCAGTACCATTGAGCGAGAGAATGTCGCCTTCTGCAAATGTCTTATTGCCAATCTTGACCACTTTTTTGTCGAGATCAATATGGACATCCGAGCATCCTACGATACACGACTTGCCCCAGCCACGTGCCACAAGAGCAGCATGCGAGGTCATACCTCCGCGAGCAGTAAGGATACCATTGGCAGCACGCATACCTTCTACATCTTCAGGGTTGGTCTCCTCACGGACAAGGATATTGGCTATTTTAGCAGCCTTGTATTCCATAGCCTTCTCGCTGGTCAGAGCTATTCTTCCCACCGAACCGCCAGGACCTGCGGGCAAGCCCTTGGCCAACGACTTATGCTGTTTCTCAACATTAGGATCAAGCACGGGGAGGATAAGTTCGATTATCTTGTCGGCAGGAACGCGCAGAACGGCTTCCTTCTCATCAATCCAACCGTCGTGAAGCATATCAAGAGCCATCTTGACAGCAGCGCGTCCAGTGCGTTTTCCTACGCGGCATTGGAGCATATAGAGTTTGCCGTCCTGGATGGTGAACTCAACATCGAGCATATCCTTGTAGTGGTTTTCAAGAATATTGCGAATATCATAGAGTTCCTTGTATGTCTCGGGCATACTCTCCTCCATCGAATGGAGATGCTTGTTCTGCTCGTTTTTGGTAGCATCGTTCAATGGATTCGGGGTACGGATACCGGCAACAACATCCTCGCCTTGAGCGTTGATAAGCCACTCACCATAGAACTTGTTATCACCCGTGGCCGGGTCGCGCGTAAAGGCAACGCCCGTTGCGCTGGTGTCGCCCATATTGCCGAAGACCATAGCCTGAACGTTGACAGCAGTACCCCAATCGTCGGGAATACCCTCAATGCGACGGTAAGCAACAGCCTTCTTACCATCCCAACTCTTGAAAACAGCCTTGATGCCGCCTTCCATCTGAGCCTTAGCATCGTCGGGAAACTCGGTGCCAAGCACCTCTTTCACCTTTTTCTTGAACTCGTCGGCTAAAAACATCAGATCTTCAGCCGTAAGTTCGGTATCGCTCTTATAACCGTGATTCTCTTTGTAAGCATCAAGCATATCGTCCAGTTGCTTGCGGATACCTTTGCCGTCAGCGGGTTCAATACCCTCCGACTTCTCCATCACCACGTCGGCATACATCATAATCAGTCGACGGTAAGAGTCGTATACAAAACGGGGATTATTGGTTCTCTTCAGCATACCGGGAATGGTCTTGCTGCAGAGGCCGATGTTAAGTACTGTGTCCATCATACCGGGCATCGACGAGCGAGCACCCGAGCGGCAGCTGACGAGCAGAGGGTTTTCGGCGTCACCGTACTTCATACCCATCAGTTTTTCCACATTTTCCATTGCTTTCCAAACCTCTTCCATCAGGCCCGAAGGAAGCTGACAATTGTTTTCATAATATGCTGTACAGCATTCCGTAGTGATTGTCAAACCTGCGGGAACAGGAAGACCCAACAGGCACATTTCGGCCAGATTAGCACCCTTACCGCCGAGCAGGTTTTTCATATCAGCCTTGCCCTCAGCGGTCTTACCTCCAAAAGTGTAGACGTATTTTGTCATAACTTGTAAAATAGTTTATTGATTTATATATAATTATTTATTTTATTACCAAAAATGGAAATTGCAAATTTACGAAAAAAAACTAAAATAGCGGACAAAAAAAATAGTTTTTTTCAAATTTGAAAAAAAGAGTAAACAAATAAAATCAAGCCACTGGGTCAATTCTGGGTCAACACTAGGTCTACTCCAAAACGCATTAGCGTAATAACGCAATCTGCGAAATCAGAATCTTGGCATTGGCTTCATTGCTGTAGAGCGAGCCAAGCAGCAAGCGGCGCAATTCTATATCATCATTTGTGAATGGAGTGAGCATCAAGCGATTGAGCGCTTCGAGTTGTTCAGTAGATGTATCGGCTATGGTGCAGACTTTGCCCAACTCGGTGCCGGCAACCATAGCGCTGTTCACAAGACAATGCCGTCCTGCGTATAAAGAATTCAATAACTTGAGCTTCAAACCCGTAGAGAGCTTTGTAACCATTACAACAACTTGAGCTTCAGCTATAAGTCGACGCATTGTTTGGTCGTCGGGATTAGCAACAAGAGTGATGTTATTCAGTTGTCTAAGTTTGTCGGCAAGAGTTTTAGAGGGGTTACGTCCGGCAACGACGATGCGGCAATGGGTCTTGGAGAACACTTTATCGGCAAGATAGCTGACCGCTTCAATGTTCTCGGGTACAGAGAGGTCGGCGTGATAGAGAGCATAGTCACTTTGAGGATTTAGGACGCCTGACGGCTGCGACACAACTTGGTCGTCGGCGTGCGACGAAGGCATCAAGATGGTGTTTTTACAGCCAATAAGTCTAAAATGATTCGCATCGGCTTCAGTAACAGCAAAAACGGCTGCTGCTTTGCTAAGAACAGATTCGTATCGGCGCAATTTGCGAGCATCACTGCGTAGATATATGCGTCTGAATAGGTTGTGCTCGACATCGGCGAGCCGTTTATAGTACTCATGCTCGACATTGTGTGCTCGTACCATCACCCTTCGTCCATCGATAGCTTCGAGCACCGAACAGCAATGGAGACCTTCGAGGAGTATAGGCGCATCGTCTTTTTGGAGGTTGGCGACAAGCCTTTTGCTATCGCGCGACTTTACTATATACGGCAACATAGAGAGAGCACTTATCGGGCCAGTACGCCTCTTATAATAAGTCACCTGCGAGCAAAAGAGTTCAAGTTGGGGAGCGACAGGACGTCCATAAGTGAAAGTGTGGAGATGAATGTCGACACCTAGTTTGTGCAAAGCCTGCAAACGGTAGTAAACGTCGATAACTCCACCATAGTCGGCAGGATAAGGAACGTTAAAGGATACTATGTGGAGCTTAGGAGACAAATACGTTATCGTTAATGCGTTAGTTACAAATTACAAATATCAATTTTTAGATTGTCGTATGCAAGATGGACGTTGGAGGGTAGAGTTGGTTCGACGAGGTGGTGAAACCCCATTTCGTGGCTCATATGGATGATATAGGCTTGTTTGGGTTTGCATCGAGAAATAACTTGAAGCGCTTCAGGCAGACAGAAGTGCGAGAAATGTTTCTGCTGACGGAGGGCGTTGATCACAAGCAAATCCAAACCTTCAAGCTTTATCATCTCTTCATCGTCGATACGGTTCATATCTGTTATGTAGGCAATAGATGTGACGGTTCCGACTTCATCAATCCTGTATCCAAGAACAGGGAGATCTTTGTGCCAACCGCGGACGGGAGTTATGGTTAACAACCCGACATTGAACGGCTTGCAGTCGCTAACATTGTGAAGGGTTGCCTCCGGAAGACCAGGATATTGATGATAATCAAAGATATAATGATAGTCGTGTTTGAGTGTCTGCAGCGCTTCGGTGTTGCCGTAAAGTTCCATATTGCGCTGCTGTACCCAATTGAAAGGACGAATGTCGTCAATGCCGCCAACATGGTCTCTATGGGCGTGAGTTAGAAGGATAGCTTCGAGGTGTGTGACGTTGTTGCCAAGCATCTGGGCACGAAAATCTGGACCGATATCGACGAGGATATTGTTGCCGTCGGAGTCGGTGATGAGTGCCGAGGTGCGCAACCGTTTATCATGAATATCGTTAGAGCGACACACTTGACAGTCGCAAGCGATTACGGGCACTCCTTGTGACGTTCCCGTTCCAAGAAAAGTGATAAACAAATCAGTCTTGTTTGTGAGTGAGTTTGAAACCTACGCCGTGAACGTTGACAATTTGAACAGCGGGGTCGTCCTTTAAGTATTTGCGCAGTTTGGTGATGTATACATCCATACTTCGGGCAGCGAAATAGGAGTCGTCTTTCCAGATTTTCTGGAGTGTGCTGGCCCTATCAATTAGTTGGTTAAAATTGATACAGAAGAGGCGCAACAACTCGCTTTCCTTCGAGGTAAGCCGTATAGGTTCCTTGCCTTCAAAGGTAAGGGTTTGGTAATTGTAATCAAATTTGAATTTACCGATATTGAACTGATTGTTTTCCGGTTTATTCTCGTCAAAGGAACGGCGAATGGTGGCGTTGATTCGCGCAAGCAATTCGTCCATACTGAAAGGCTTGGTGATATAGTCGTCGGCACCGACCTCAAAACCTTTGAGCTTGTCTGCTTCGAGCGATTTGGCTGTAAGGAAGAGTATAGGTATATTTTTATCGATACGGCGCAATTCCTTGGCGACCGTAAAACCATCCTTAACAGGCATCATAACATCAAGGATGCAGGCATCGATATTACCTTCTTTGTAAAGGTCGAGAGCTTGCTGACCATCAGTGGCGTGAAAAACAGTATAGCCCTTCTGGGTAAGATAGACTTTCAATATTGTTCCCATATTGGGATCGTCTTCAGCTACTAACAATTTAATTCCTAAGTTCATAATCGTTCATTTTTGATTCGAGAGGACCTTGTATGACCTTCCCAAATTGTTTTTCGCCAGTATTAACACAAAAAAGCGTGTTTTATTGTGTATTTTAAGTTAATTTTCCGAGAAAAATTAACTTAATTTTTAACATAATATTAATATTCAGTTATTTATATAATCATTAAAATTAACATTTTTGTTAAAACACATCGTTTATAAAACACATTTTTAGTTTTCAATTACAAGTTTTTCGGCTGGGGTAAGGGCACGAAACTCGGGTGCGTAAAGACATTGAATTGTTGTAGGAGCGGTTGTATAGGTACCGGCGTTGTTGACGTAGAGATCATACTCAACAACATATTTCCCCTTTTCCAGGCGGTCGATATAGAGCGTTTGTGCAGCGTTGGTGACTGCAACATAGTAACTAAGTCCACTACTCCAGTTCCATCCGCTGGCGGTGGAGACCGGTTCGAGGGCTGCACATCGCGGATCTTTGAGTTCGAGGTATTCAAGAGTGCGGTCGCAGATGATTTCTATGCGGACACGAAGTTTGTCGCCAACCTTAAGGACAGAGGATGGAGAAATGAAAACGGAAAGCCGATTTCCGCTTTCCACTTTGTAGAGGGTGCGCTTGAGGGTAACACCCATCGAGGACGCGGGAATTTTATCAACCTGCTCAAAATACTGCCAATACATTGCGCCCCAAGCAATACCGTCGTCTGTCTTGGTGATGGTGAGATGACCGTCGGCAGGAGTAATCTCGTCGCGGTTTAGCCGCTGGCTGATGTGGAGTCGCGCCTCAGTCGTGTCGGTCTTCAGTTCATTGGTGCCGAACTGCACTTTTAATTCTGAATTATGTATTTTAATTTCTGAATTGTTCTCCGTTCTCCGTTCTCCATTCCCCGTTACAAGCAAGGCTTGTATGGCATTGACTGTGGCAACGTCAGTGTTCCAGTTGGTAGTTTGTTTCTGTTTAAGGAGCCATTGTTGCATAGCGGCTACACTCTCGTTGTCGCCTAGCACTTCAGCAAATGCACGAATGAGCATTGCCTGCGTCTCTATGGGGCGCTGGTTCCATAGCCATCCAGCACGATTGTCGCGCCAGTACATACCCATCTCGTCATTGCTGAGTGCTTTTTGTTTGATACGCTTGACCATATCTTTAGCAAGCTTGGTATCGCCATTGCGGTGGAAGAGAAGACTCAGCATTGCCTGAGTATATAGTTCGCGGTATTCTTCGTTATATTTCTTGGCATTATTATAGAAGAAGTCGTAGGCTTCCTGATAGTGCTTCGAGAGATGATTGTCGGGATAGAGGCTCCGAATGTAGAGATAGTCAAGATTGACAATGTCGTAGCCTTTTCCTTTAATATATTTCTTATAGTACTGGTATGTCTCGCGATCGACATATTCGAGTGCACGATTAAGAGCGACTTTGGTTTTGCTGTCGATTTTAACTCCTTGTTGCTGCAACTGACCAAGGGTTTTGAGAATATATTGTGTGGTGTAGAGGCTGGTGTAACGACCACCATCTATCCAGCTCCATCCGCCGTCGGAGCGCTGCGACTTGACAAGCTTTGAGTTGAGTGTTGAGAGTTGGGATTTGAGACACACTTTATCGAAATAGTGCGCTATCTCGCGATGGCGCTGTTCTTCGTCTTTTGCATCTTGCAGCCACGGGGTTTCTTCCATCACAGTCTGTTTTAGGTCGGAATTGCGATCGAGTTCAGACTGGAAGGCGTCGCTGCCATATTGCCGCCATTTGGCGAAAAGTTGTTCAATTTGGGGATTATTCTGCACAATATCGAACGCGAGGGTATTGGTGTAGATGGCATTAGCAAGGTAAATGTTGGATGGATTTTTCTGCCGTTCAACATAGGGTAGCGACAGAATGGCTAGCCAAATGGGATTGGGTGTGATGTCAACGGTGAGAGAAGAATGCGTCAATGTGTTATCATTTGATTGTGTAAGTTTGGTGAGATGGGTAAGTTCGTATTGTTTAACGCCCTTGCCATTGATATAGAACGCCATCGACTCGGTGACAAGCTGACGGTTAGGGAGAATTGGTATTGGTGCTTGCTCGCCGTCGCTGCACCCCTGCCCCGATGCGACTATTTTATAATTTAGCAGATATATGTCTTCCGGCACTATTATCGTAAAATGGACTTCGCCCGACGTATTAGGCTCAAGAACAACAGTTCTATGTTCTTCATTTCCCATTCTCCGTCCCTCGTTTTCCATTAACGTTAGGGTGACTGTAATGTTCTGCATCTTAACATCAAGGTTGGAGACTTTTGCTGAGAAGATGCAAGTATCGCCCTGTCGCAGGAAACGCGGTACATTGGGTACCACCATCAGACGCTTCTGGGTGATTGCCGATGCCGAAAGCGAGCCAACTTTGAAATCCTTTGTCCATGCGGTGCCGAGAATGCTCCACTCGGTTAGCAGGTCTGGAGCGGTAAAGGATATTGAAACAGCACCGCTGTCATCGCTGCGTAATGTAGGCTGAAAGAATGCAAGGGTTTTAAGATTTTGGCGAATATATGGAGTCTCTGCCGATTCCGTGATGTCACCGTCGGAAAGAAGCCGGCCGCTTTCAGGTGTGCCAACCTCAATGACAGGAACTTTCTGTGCTTTTACAACAACGCTTTGCTGTTTGTCTGAACTGTTGTCGGTCAAAACAAATACTTCCTCCTCATCTTCGGCATCGTTATCGACAATCGCGAGTTCATTAACCACTTCCACGTCTTCACTCACAAAGCCTTTCACACCTGCCCGGCGTCTTACATTTCCAAGCTGTGTCACCGTTCCGTCTTCGCCTCGAGCGGTTCCATAACCAACTCCGGCGACAGCGGCAACAATATGCTCCAAGTCATTAAAATATATGCTATTTAAGTAGTGTGTGGTGTACTTATACGTTTTATTGTCTTTGCAAGCAAGAGGCGACTTAAAATAGTAGTAGCCCATTTCGTGAGAGTTGATCCCACTAAATTTAGCTGATGCAAACTGTTGTATCCACGGATTGAAACCGTATTCGAGGCGGCCATAAGTGTCGAGCGAGTGGTCATACATCGTTGCAACAAGGTTAACCTTTGCTGCAAGACCGCTCTTTTTCTCCTTGATGCGGATCGTCCATCGCTCTTTGTCACCAGGTTCAAGTTTGTTGCGGAACGTTTCAAAGGTGACATCAAGATCTTTGTGCGAATAGAGCACCTCCACACCTTCCTCGTCGTAGAAGAAACAATTGTCCTTCATTGCCGCAAAATCAAACTTGATACCGCCAAGCATCGTTTCGGTAACAGGCACAGCAAGTTTGACATAGTTGGCATTTACATTAACTTTTTGAATAAAGAAAATAGAATCCAACTTGCTCAGAACAACAAAAACATCAACATCCTTGTACGCACTCCCTATCTGTAAATGTAGTGTGTCGCCTACCTCGCAGCGTCCTTTGTCAATATTAACCGACACAAGTTTCGATACAATCGGTTTTGTGGCTGTTGAAGGCTCGTATACAACATAATCCTGATTCCTAAGCGTGTCACCTTCCTCGGTGATAATTGTTGCAACAAACTTGTAGTATCCCTCCTTAAGTCCTTTCATATCATATTTATAGGGATTGTCGGCGGTTACATTAACCGTGGCGTTGTATACCTTTTTCTGTTCAGGCCATTTTTCATAGTTCGACACCGATCCGTCATAGTCGTAAAGCGGGAATAGTTTTTCAAACTCGCTGCGTGTCAAAGGCATAACAATTTCAGAATTGTATTGCATAATAACAGGAGTCAACTTAGGATTGCCTGGCTGCTGCAGACGGTAAACCTCGAAGTTGAGCCGACCGTCGATAGCGCTGCCATCAAGGTTGCAGCGGCTTACAACAAGACCAACATCATCACGGCTATTATATTTTTTGACAATATTGATATAGCTGTTTTCATATCCAACAGCAAGACTTGTCGTCGCCTCGTGTGTTTCACCGTTGATATCGGTCACTTTGGCGGTAACAACATAGTCGAAACAGGGCTTGCGGGTAATATCGATACTGGAATCCGGCGTTGGGACAAACTCAATTTTAAAAAGGCCCTTTTCGTCTGTGGTCACTTCACCGCTGGCTACGATTTTACTTTCAATGCTATAAACATCGTAATAGTTCCTCCAATCCCAGCGCCAGCGTGGGAGTTTTGAACTGCGTTTCACACTATATTCCACCTTGGCTCCGCTAATTGGGACAGCGGTGTAAGAGGCAGCCACTCCCTCGACAATTGCCGTTTCGCCAAAACGACGTTCCTGCTTGGATTTAGATAGTGTTACAATGTACTTGGGCTGTTTGTAGGCTTCGACTTTGAATGAATAATCATCATTGATTTCGCCTCGCACCAGAATTCGCCAGAGTCCTGGCATTGCATCGGATGATAGTATATACCGGCCTTCACATTCTCCAAACTCGTCAGTTTTAAGCCTCAGCGTATCTACCACCTGGTTGATATCTTTCACATAAATAAGAACATCCCTGTTTCCCTTAACGGCACCCACTTTCCTATCCTTCTCATACATCAGAAAAGCAAAACGTACAGTATCGCCCGGCTTGTATACGGGCCGGTCAAAGAAGATACGGTTGCCCGTACGCGTTGCATTGCTCTTGCTGGAATAACTATAATAATACATCTGGTCTCCTTCAATCTCATATCCATTATATATTGTACTCACGCTGTAATAAGTTATCCACGAATCAATTAACGAAAAGAACGACGAGAAATCAAAATAGCCGTTCTTGTCAGTCTTTTCTTCAAGTTTCACACGCCATTTGCCATTGTAACTTTCCCTTGTTCTAAGCCTTACTGTTTGATTGGCAATTGGTTTTCCACTTACACGGTCAACCAGAAAACCTGTACCCTCCTTGTCGCTGCGCATCGGCACAATAGCCACATCTTCAACAGCAAAATCGGTAAAAGCAACACCATCGTCCTTAAACTCGGCATCACTCGACGCCAGAAGCTTATATTTGCCCTGCGGCATAGGCGGAACTATTATATAGGTGTTATGATAATCATACTTCTTTTTGATGTCAATATCCTGGCTCCATTGCTTCAATACTTTTTGAGAACGTAGTTTTTTCTTTGCCTCGTTATCTTCAATCCAACGGAAGTCAAAATCCTTTATAACACGGAAATATACACGATCCACATTAAGCGTCTTAATCTTTGCCAGCTGGTGACGCTCCGACGGCGACACATCTGTAATATCCAACTGAATGTTCTTAGCCAAAATTCCCTGCTTCATATTGTAACAATCTATTGCTCCGGGACTTTCGGGAAAAAGACTTATTGCTGTGTCGATTACACTCACAGCATCAACCTTGCGGCCGGCATTGTTATAGAATTGGGCAAGTTTATAATAAAGCATCGTGATATGGTCATCCTGGCTTTTGCGATAGTAATCAATCACTTTCGGCATTTCCTTGATAGCATATTCTTTTTCGGCATCATTGCTTATATTCACAGCAGTATACAGTTTGTCAAGCCGGTTGCAATAAAGCGCCATCATCATACCGGCACTTTCACGCTCGCTGCGGAATCGCTCCCATTCCTGCATCAATCCTAACACAAAGCGGGCATATTCCTTCGTAGTATCTTTCTTACTATCAATCTTCATCTTAACAAAACGGTCGGCCTCGGCATATAGAAGTTCCGGCTGCATGAAATCAAAGGTCTGCAATTTTGAGAATAATGCACTATTCCTCTTATTTACAACCGTATACATAGCCACATCGTACATCGTAGGCATCAAATCGCCATCCTTGCCGTCACTATTTATGACGAGTTCACCGAGCGACTCAACAGGAGTATTCTGTAACAGGCTTACATCTGAAAACGCCTCTCGGATAAGGCCGTAGATTGTCTTGCGGTAACGCTCCACATCCCACATCTTGTAGTCCAGATCGGTCTCGTCAGTAGGCTTATTATTGTTTATCCGCCAGTTGTTATTCCTATAATATGAAAAATAGAAATCGGCAAGAAACAGGCGGCAAATCGACTGGTCGACTGGATCCAAAGTCGGCAAAAGACGTTGAAAACGAACAAGTGACGAATCGGCCGCATTCTCTTGATACTCATTTTCTATAATTGACAGCCAGCGGGCTCCAATCAAACTCTGCCGCGAGTTGTGCTCATTTATCGCATTGTTATATATTTTTTTCGCAGCTTCATACGCCTGAGAGTAATACTGTTTCTTTACAAGGCTATCCACCTGATGCCAAACGCCTTTATCCAGATTGTTCTGCGCCCGGAGCGGTACATATACAATAAAAGCAAGCAACAAAAACGCAAAAAAAGCTCTAAATTGTTTCATTTCTATATGGTTTTAATTGTGTTCTGCTACTATTAGTAACAAAACACAGTTTTTATTTACATAAAACGTAAAAAATAAGAGAATATTGCTTTGACACAACTTTAAGTTAGCGTTGACCCAGTGTTAAATTTGCGATGGGTTAGCTAATAGATTTGGCGATATTGTTTTTTCGTTGCACCTATTACTGCGTTACATTATATATAACATAACTGCATATAAAAAGCAGAGACATTTTTAATAAAAAAAGAGGAAATTTCTTTCCTCTTTTT
>DBXH01000017.1:47468-53883 GCA_002309335.1 Bacteroidales bacterium UBA1217
AACCTTCTGATCCGTAGTCAGATGCTCTATTCAGTTGAGCTAAGGAGCCATCGTTTTTCGAGTTGCAAAAGTACACACTTTTTCAATACTACCAAAATTTTTTTTTAGTTTTTACTCGAAAAATATGTTATCTCATTGATTTATTAGCAGAAAAATATTTCAATTATTTTGTTTTCGGTCCGTTGTAATGATATACTTCACGATACAAAATATCACGCATCTCGTCAAATTCACCGTCATCCAACTCATATTTTGACATCACTATCATCTGCAGGGGCAAATCATTCTTGCCATAATACGACGGTTGCCAGTACTCCTGCGGGTTTCGCGTAAAACCAAGGTCTGTATAGAACTCCAGACGGTGGTCGGCCTGCTCAGTAGACGGTAACTCGGTTTCAAGCACAACCTGGTCGGGATACTGCGACAGGAACGTCAGCATCGTTGCTTTGCCCAACCCACGGTTGCGGTATTCCTTATCAATGGCGAAATGCTCAATATATGCAAACTCCTCGAAGACCCAGTATGTCAATATTCCAAGAGGTTCGTCATCTAATGACGCTACAAGGAAATGAAAACGTCCGTCACGGTCTTCGAGGCTGCTAAACGGAGGGCGCTCTTCTTCGGGGAAGGCCGACTCGAAGAGCTCTTTCGCAAAATGGTGATGTCTGCTTTCAGACAAAGGTTCAAAATCAATCATATTTTATTTTTATTAGTTTTAAGTGTTAAAGGGTTCTATAGGATTATGAATCAAAGAAACTAAAGTTATTCAATGCCACATTTAAACTTACAATATGATGCGGTGCAAAAGACTGATAGCCTTCCAACACCACTTTATTGTAATGGAAAGCATAAGAAAGGTTCATAGCCGTTCCAATGGGAAGGGTAAAGCCAAACGCAACTTTCACATAGCCGCCATAGCCGATACCGCCTTGATTGACATACTCGTATGGCATAACGTACGACGATGGACTTTGTCCTCCCCAAACATCGAGAATGCTGTATGTGATGCCACCAATGCTTATGTCGCTGCTCTCAACTTTAGTGTTATTGACATTGCCGCCCAGCGAGAATTCAAAATCGAAGAAATCGTTAAATCTGAATTTGCGTATCACTCCCAAATTGATATATATACGTTCCTCAACTCCCAACGTCGGACAGTTTACGTAAGCATTTTGATTGGTGAGAAAAGTTGTATTGTGACCGCTGTTGAGAAGCACTAGTCCCTGAGCGTGAAGTTTAGCGTAGTCAAACCCAATCTGCCAAGCCCAATACGGATTTTCCAAATCGTAACGGAAACCCATACCCAACTGGAAGGCCAGCTTATAATACATATCACCATATTCAGCTACAGTTATTTGGTTATAACTGCCGACAGAACTGCCAATCAAATTCTGGTTTGTAAGATTATTCCAAATACTGTTGCCGTAAGTCTCGCTGTAAAGTATGCGGTTCAAAGTGTTGACATTGCGAGGGTTGCCGTTGTAGAAATTGGCGTGGTAATTGTCTGGACGCATCACGCCGACATCAACTGTAAGCGATAGTCCACGCAAACGCGAAGAGGAACCATTATTACCAAAAACAGGGATGAATGACAGAAACAAGAAAACCGTCAGCATCATTGTGCTGCGGAAAGGAGTTTTGTATATTATTTTCACCTCATTTGCGACGGGTCCAGCACCGTCGCCACTTCGGTCTCGTTCTTTGTCGTTCACGTTTTATTCAGTTTAAGAGTTTAAAAGTATAATAGCTTCGTTTATAAGGTTTAAAAGAGTCAACTACAATTATTTAATCACAAGTCAAAGTATACAAATCACATTTATCAACTTCTAAAAAAATTCCTTTTTAGTAATCAATATGTTATGCAGCAGGTCGCGGGCACGGAAAAGCTGCACTTTTACAGTTCCCAGCGGCATATCCAACTCTTCCGCAATTTCTTCATACGACATTTCCTCAAAATAGCGCATCTCTACCAACTTACGGTAACGCGGCTTAAGCTGCCTCACAACTTCTCGCAATATCTGTACTCTCTGCTGATGGATAATACTTTCTTCCGGATTGTCGGCCTCCGACGGTATAGGATATTCATACACCTCGTTGCCAACACTAGTGCGAATATCGTCTAGATAGACCGTCTGAAGCCTCTTCTTTCGTATGAAATCCACACAGTTATTGGTGGCTATCGAAAACAGCCAAGTGCTGAAAGCATGGGTTGGTGTGTATAAGTGAAGCGATGCAAATGCCTTACCGAAAGCCTCCATTGTCAAATCGTCGGCTTCAGTGGGATTGTTGGTCATCTTGAGCAGCAGCAAATAAATAGGCTCCTTATACATACGCATAAGGTCAGCGTAAGCACGCTGGTCCCCATTTTCGCGAGCTCTGCACACCAACTGGTAATCTCGCTGGGCTTTTTCGGTTGTCAATTGCGAATTCACCTCCATTGGATATTTTTCTTACGTAACGTAGAGAAAAACAAAATAGTATTTGCAAACAGAAAATAAAGTTCAAAAAATGGAGATAAAAATTGTACTTTCTTGACTTTAAAGCGTTTAGCTAATAATACAGAACAAACAATTTGCCAAATAATTTTTACTGCCAAAAGTCCGGCAAGCAACTGCCAAGGGAAAAGGCCTCCAATCCAAAGCCACAGCAAAGCCGCCAGAAACACACACTGCGATAACGGATATACAGCCAGCGTCAACTTGTCTTTAAGACCATAGAAACGACGTGAAGATTTACGATGCAATCGTTCCTGATGCCACAGCCCAAAAGTCGGACATCCGTCGCTGTAAACCGCAGCACCTTCGCGCAGCACTGCAACCGAGTTGGACTTTGTAGCGTTTTGGTTGACAAACAAGTCGTCAGCGCCATCGGGGAAACTGTAATGGCTTATGAAACCGCCTTTGGCAAAGAAGAAATCACGACGATACGAAAGATTGCTGCCCGAAGCCGTGTAAGGATTGCCCATTAAAGACATACCTAGATATGAAGCATTATAGGCAAGGTTTTCGTATTGCTGGAAAGCATTAAGTATTGTCTTTTCCTCATTCAGCAATCTATAACCCATCACCATCGACGCACCATGCATATATCCACACATCATCTCTTTTATCCAGTCAAACCCTTTAGGAATACAATCAGGCTCAGTCAACAACACAACATCCTTTGTTGCAGACTTGATACCTATCGACAAAGGATATTTCTTACCCTTGAACATATTGACATCGGCAGGAAAATTGACCGGTTTGAGGTTGGGATAGTTCTCGGAACACACACGCAGTACAAACGGAGTGTCGTCCTGCGACGTATAGTCCACAACCACAACTTCATAGTCGGGATAATCCTGTTCAAGAAGATATGGCAGACTTTTTTTGAGCGCTTCGGCCTCATTGTGTGCAACAACCACAACCGACACAGACGGCAAATCACTCGGCTTGACTTGATCGATTGTCGGCAATTTTGTCTTCTTATACCGGCCAACTCTCAACCATATTAAACCATAATAGAGGCTTAGCGAAATAAAAGAGACTACAAGCAAAGCCAATAAAACAAGTGTGTATGTGCTATTTAACACATTGCTAAAATCCATTTCTTTTCTTTTTTGAAAGTACAAAAGTAGTCATTATTTGGAAATTATTTGTACCTTTGCATCTGTTTTTAAAAACATTTTATCAACAACCATACTCATCACTTAATGATATTAAATTAGTTATACATATATAAATATTAGTCCGTGCCTGCTAAAAAACAACTTTCCGAATTCTGTTTCCATCTTTCAGCCTCCGACAGGCTGACCAATGCCCGTGCCGGAACGTTAAGCACTCCGCACGGCGACATTCCTACCCCTATCTTTATGCCCGTTGGGACCGTGGGCAGCGTCAAAGCTGTGCATCAAAGCGAATTACGCCAGGACATCGACGCTAAAATCATACTCGGCAACACCTATCATCTCTACCTCCGACCCGGCACCGACATCCTGAAGGCTGCCGGCGGACTACACCGTTTCATAGGCTGGGAACGCCCCATTCTGACTGACAGCGGTGGATTCCAGGTCTTCTCGCTGGCCGACAACCGCAAAATTACCGAGGAAGGCTGCAAATTCAAATCGCACATCGACGGATCAAGGCACACTTTTACACCCGAAAACGTTATTGAAATCCAACGCCTTATCGGGAGCGACATTATGATGGCCTTCGACGAATGCCCTCCAGGAGAGTCTCCCTATCCATACGCAAAGAAATCGATGGAGCTGACCCACCGCTGGATGGACCGCTGCGTAACCCATTTCAATGAGACCGAGCCGCTCTATGGCCACCAGCAAGCCCTGTTCCCTATCGTGCAGGGATGCAAATACCCCGACTTGCGCCGAACCAGCGCCGAACACGCAGCATCAAAAGACGCCGTAGGATATGCAATCGGAGGACTGGCTGTTGGCGAACCCACCGAAGTGATGTATCAGATGATCGAAATCGTCAACGCAATTCTGCCCAAAGACCGTCCGCGCTACCTGATGGGCGTGGGCACTCCCGCCAACCTGCTCGAAGCCATCGAGCGCGGCGTGGATATGTTCGACTGCGTGATGCCCACCCGTAACGGCCGCAACGGTATGCTGTTCACCTGGAACGGCACAGTCAATATCAAAAACAAGAAATGGGAGACCTGCTTCGAACCTATCGACCCCACATCGCAGGCCGAGGCCGACCGCGTCTACACCTATGCCTATCTGCACCACCTAATCAAAGCCGAAGAACTTTTGGGCCTGCAGATTGCCTCTATCCACAACCTTACCTTTTACCTCACTCTGGTACGTACCGCTCGCCAGCATATCATCGACGGCGACTTCGCCCAATGGAAGGCTTCGGTGATGCCAAATCTGATGAGGAGAATATGAAATGAGGAGTTAAGGGGACAATACACAAACAATATCAACATATAAACGTAAAACATATCAACAAAAATAACATAAAATGAAAAAATTACTTATCACCATCGCTTCGCTGGCACTCGTATGCGCCTGTTCGAAGCAAAACAGCAACGACGAAGTTGTTGTTGAAAAACCCCAGATTCAGGTCCAGGACGGCCGCTTCACCCCTGAGGTGATGTGGAGCCTCGGCGTGATGAGCGAGTATGCTGTCAGCCCCGACGGCAAGCAGGTGCTATACACCGTACGCTACACCAATATGGAGCTGAACAAGAACAACGCCGAACTCTATCTGATGCCCATCGAAGGCGGCGACGGAGAGCGCCTTACAACCACCGCTCAGAGCGAATTCAGCCCTGTGTGGATGGACGACAACACTATTATGTATTGTCGTGGCACCCAGATTCTCTCTATGAATCTCAAGAACAAGAAAGAGAGCGTTGTAGCCGAATGCGAGCGTGGTTTCGAGGGCTTTAAACTGGCTCCCGACGGCAAGTCGCTGGTCTACATCTCGACCATCCCCGTCGAGCGTCCAGAACATATCAACAAACTCTTCGCCGGTCTCGACAAGACCACCGGCCGCATCAACGAGGACCTAATGTATCGTCACTGGGACAACTGGGTAGATGAAATCCCCCAGATTTTCTATGTCCCATTCGAGAACGGCAAAGCCGATATGGACAAGGTCGTCAACATCATCGACAGCACTTTCGAGTGCCCGATGCGTCCTTGGGGAGGCACTGAGCAGTACAACTACAGCCCCGACAGCAAGACTATCGCTTACACCTGCCGCAAGAAGACCGGCTACGACTATGCCCACAGCACCAACAGCGACATATACATCTACAACATCGAGACTGGCGAAACCCGCAACATCTGCGAAGAGATTATGGGCTACGACCAGAACCCCGTATTCAGCAACGACGGCAAGATGATTGCCTGGGAGAGTATGGAGCGCGACGGCTATGAGAGCGACAAACTGCGCCTTATGGTTATGGACCTTGCCACCGGCGAGAAAACCGATCTTACCGCCGAATTCGACTATGGCGTTATGAGCATCAACTGGAGCAACGACGACAAAGAACTCTATGCTGTTGTTATGTATCGCGGTATGAATGAAATTTTTGCATTCAATCGCGAAACCAAAGCCATCCGCCAAATCAGCCACGGCTACCACGATGTTAACGGCATCCAGCTGAATGGTGAAAAACTCATCGCCACTCAGGTTTCGATGCAATATCCCGCCACTCTTTATGCTTACAACGTAAGCGACGACAAGGTTGAGGGTACCAAACTCAGCACCTTCAACGACGACATCCTCTCGCAGGTCCGTATGGGCAAAGTCGAGGAAAATTGGATCAAGACCGTCGACGGCAAGGAGATGCTCACCTGGATCATCTATCCCTACAACTACGACAGCACCAAGACCTACCCCGCCCTGCTCTTCTGCGAAGGCGGTCCTCAGAGTATGGTCAGCCAGTTCTGGAGCACCCGCTG
>DBXH01000046.1:0-13182 GCA_002309335.1 Bacteroidales bacterium UBA1217
TAGCTCAGTTGGTAGAGCAACGCATTCGTAATGCGTAGGTCTGCGGTTCGAGTCCGCAAAGTGGCTCTGATCTTTAACAAATTAAATAAATTTATTAAGTAATGGTAAAACAATACGAAACCGTTTTCATTGTAACTCCCGTTTTGTCTGAAGAACAGATGAAGGAAACGGTAAAAAAGTACACAGACTTGCTGACCGAGAAAGGTGCAGAAATAGTCTACACAAACAACTGGGGTATGCGTAAGTTAGCCTACCCGATTAAGAAAAAATCTTCTGGATTCTATTATCTCATTGAATTCAAGGCAGAAGGCAATGTTATTGCTGACCTTGAAGTGGCTTACAAGCGCGATGAGCGTCTGCTCCGTTTCTTGACGGTGTCGCTCGACAAGCACGCTATTGCTTACAATGAGAAGAAACGCGCTGCCAAACAGAACCCCGTAGAGGCTCCTGCAGAGGCTTAATAAATTATTGTTCGCGCGTAATTGTTTAACTACAAAAAAATAGAATTATGGCTAACGAAAGTGAAATCAAATATTTGACCCCAATTGCTGTCGAGACACAGCGTAAGAAATATTGCCGTTTTAAAAAGCTCGGCATCAAGTATATCGACTATAAGGACGCCGATTTCCTGCTGAAGTTCGTAAACGAGCAGGGTAAAATCCTTCCCCGTCGCATCACCGGTACTTCCAACAAGTACCAGAAGAAAGTTTCGCAGGCAATCAAGCGTGCCCGCCATCTGGCTTTGCTGCCCTATGTTGCCGATTGTTTAAAGTAATCAAAGGAGGAAGAATCAATGGAAATTATACTGAAACAAGACGTTATCAATCTGGGATATAAGGACGATATCGTGACCGTAAAGAACGGCTACGCCAACAATTACCTCCTCCCGCAGGGTCTGGCTATCATTGCTACTCCCGCTAACAAGAAAATGCACGAAGAAACGCTGCGTCAGCGCGCTTTCAAAGAGGAAAAGCTCCGCAAGGATGCTGAAACTCTCAAGGCTGCTCTCGATGGCAAGAGCGTTCGCATCGCCACCAAGGTAGGTGAGAACGGTCAGCTCTTTGGCTCGGTCAACAACATCCAGGTTTCAGAGGCTCTGAAGGCTCAGCACAACTACGATGTGGATCGTAAGAAAATTGTTGTCGACGGTTCAAAAATTAAAGAGGTCGGCACTTACAATGCAGTTGTTAACATCTATCGCGACATTAAGGCTACACTTACCCTTGATGTAGTGAACGAGGACGCTGCTCCTGCTGAGGCATAAGTTCAAAGCAGAATTGAATTAGAAAAGTTTTCTTTTTCATAGTACAATTTTTAGGTTGGCATCCCTACGTGAGTAGGGATGCTTTTTTTATTCTTTAATTACCCAACCGCTCTCGGAGAGAATCAGTTTGTCGCTATCTTCTTTTTCTTCCCCGTTGCCAAAAATATATTTTACTGTGACTTTGGCACTTTGACCGTCTTCGGAGATTTCTTCACCAAGAATTTCATAGTCTTTTAGTCCGCCGTTGGCTTCGTAGACCATCTCTATCAAAGCAGCCATCTGAGTAATCTCTTCTTCGGATGCTTCTTTTGCATTAGGCATATACTGTATCACACCTTTGTAGTCTTTGTCTTTGAGCTGTTTTAGAGCTTTTCCCATTACATCCGATGGGGAGTCTTTCTTGTTAACCGTCGTTGAAGCGTCAGAAGATCCGCCCGACTGTCCGCAGCTGACAAATGCTAAACTGCACGCCATTATTGCAGCAAAAAGGAAAATAATTGTTTTTTTCATTGTAAATGTGTTTTAAGGGTTTATAAGTTTGTTTTATAAAAGAAAAGTGCTTGTAAAAATGCAAGCACTTTTCTTTTCGGGGTATTGTTAATCAATATTTGAAGAATCCTTCGCCAGTCTTGCGGCCAAGTAGACCAGCGCGGACCATCTTGCGCAACAGCGGGTGAGGACGGTATTTCGGATCACCGAACTCTTTGTAGAGGACTTCCATAATGGCCAAGTTGACATCATTGCCGATAAGGTCGGCCAATGCGAGAGGTCCCATCGGGTGGTTGGCGCCGAGCATCATACATTTGTCAATGTCTTCAGCAGTGGCGATACCGTCGGCCAATATGCCGCAAGCTTCGTTTATCATCGGGATAAGGATGCGGTTTACAACAAAGCCAGGAGCTTCTTTTACCTCGACAGGCTGTTTTCCAATGCTGGTGGCGAGATCGATGATGCATTTGCAAACCTCGTCACTTGTCAGCTGGCCACGGATGACCTCGACCAGTGCCATACGATCGGCGGGATTGAAGAAGTGCATTCCGATAAACTGAGCAGGACGACTTGTAGCGGCTGCTATTTCGGTGATGCTAAGCGAACTGCTGTTGGTGGCGAAGATGGCTTCGGGCTTGCAGATTTTGTCAAGTTCGGAAAAAACATCTTTCTTGAGCTGCATCTCTTCGACTGCGGCCTCAATTACGAGGTCGGCATCGGCGAAGGTGGCATAGTCGGTGGTGGTGGTGATGTTAGCCAGCAGAGCATCGACGGCTTCTTGAGTCATTTTGCCTTTTTCAACGAGTTTGGCATACGATTTTGCTATTGAACCCATAGCCTTGTCAAGGCTTGCCTGGGTGCGGCTTTTCATTACAACGGGCATCTTGGCGGCAAAAGCTTTGACAATGCCTTTTGCCATTGTGCCGGTTCCGATAACGTAGATTTTCATTGTGATAATATTTTTGTTTAGTTTTATTTTAAAGTTTCGCGTTTTTAAAGGCTAAGGTCATTTATTTCCCTTGAAATTCGCATTTCCCTTTGTTGAGGAATGCCGCCATGCCGTTCTTTTGGTCTTCGGTGTTGAAACAACGTCCGAAGACAGCGCTCTCGTTCATTATAGCATCATCTGCGGACATATCCCATTCATCGTTTATGCATAGTTTTGCGGCTTTCACGGCGAGAGGAGCGTTAGTGGCAATCTTAGTAGCCATTTCCATAGCTTTTTCCATCAATTCGGCTTGAGGATAGACAGCGTTGACCAGACCTATTCTCAATGCTTCGTCGGCCTTGACGGTGCGGCCGGTATATATGAGCTCTTTGGCCATCCCCATACCGATTAGGCGTGCCAGGCGTACGGTGCCACTGAAGCCGGGAATAATACCCAGTCCCACTTCTGGTTGGCCGAAACGGGCGTTGTCGCTGCAGATTCGTATGTCGCAGGCCATAGCCAGCTCGCAACCACCACCTAGGGCAAAGCCGTTGACAGCGGCGATGACGGGCACGGACAATGTCTCTATCTTGCGGAAGACAGAAGCTCCGCGACTGCCAAAGGTCTGTCCCTGCAACATATTGAGGTTAGCCATCTCGCTGATGTCGGCTCCTGCAACAAAACTTTTTCCTCCATCGCCCGTGATGATAAGGCAACGGTATTTGTTGCAGTCAAAATGTGATAGGTAGTCGTCCATCTCTTTCAGAATGGCGCTGTTGAGTGCATTGAGGCTCTTGGGAGCGCTGATGGTGAGGATGCTGATATTGCCCTCGGTTGCTATTTTTAGAAAAGTATATTCCATAATTGTAAAGATTGCTTTCTTACGAGGATGCAAATTTACGCTTTTTTTCCGATACAGATGTTAATTTTGAGTAAATATGATTTAAGTAAGAGAAAACCAAGAGTTTAAATAGATGGTTTTCTTGTGAAAATGAAATAATAATGCTTGGGGAATGCGGCTTTGTGTTATGTTTTTTGCTTAGAATCCTATCTCTATGCCTATTTCGTGGAGTGAACTCGAGGTGTAAAGCGACAGAAGGTTGGCTGTAAGGCTTAGGCGACGTATGAACCCGCGAGGGAAAGCAAACCCCAAGCCCATAGTAAGTCGCCAGGGGTTGAGGACAGGCCTGTTTCCTGTCTGGATTCCGATGGGACGCGAGGTGGCTATACTGTGTGACGGGGTTATGCTCATATTCCATCCATAATCTGTGCCTTCGGGCCTGAAGTTGAAAATGAGTGGCATACTGGCATAGAGGCTTAAGGTGTTGTAGGACTCGGGCTCACCGACGGTATTGATGGAGATTATGCTATTTCCATCTATGCCATCTGCTGTTCCGATATGGTATGTAGTCGCCTCTGCTTGATAGGAGTAGCCGCTAAGTCCTATGCCGACTTCCAGACCCTGCCGGTTGCCCAAAGGTATTGAGTAGTTTACGCCGACATTTGCGGCAAGTGTAGTGTTAGGCGATATACGGATAAAGTTTTCCTCATTACTATTGTTAAAAGTATTTGACGACATTGTAAATATTTCGTCTGTGGCATTATCGTTACCTATTTTGGGTAATGCAGAGGCTCCAACAGACGCGGTGAAATGGAACCGCTTGCCTTCGTTGTAGGGATGTTGTACAACAGGATTGTCTGCCAAAAGTATAGATTCGTTATCAATTGGCTGGATGACTGGCAGGATAGTCTCCACGGGACTCTGAGTATTTGTATAAAGAGTGTCTATATCGTCGGGTTGCGGTGTGACTGCGAGTTGCAAGGGTTCGGTTGTTTTGCAGAGCGTATCGTCCTTGTCTTGTGTTGGTTCTGGCAAGGGTGGGGTAGTGGATGCTGTGTAGACCGGCTGCTTTGTGTTACGATGCGAGGTAGTGGGAATGCTTTGTAGAGAAGGCTCCTGGCTGGGCGTTTGCGGGATAGTGGGACTGTCCTGCTGTGCAACAATGGCATTGTCCGCATGCTGCGGCGTTGCAAGTCGGTGTACCGACCATATAGTCGTGGCAAGCAATAAGACCGAGCAAACCATTAGGGCTCGCCGTTTCTGCCGTCGTGCCAATCTATGCAGACTGTCGGCGGCCTGCTGTTGCTGCCGTTGGTCGGCACCATATTGTTGCAATATTTTCTCTATATCGTACTGTTTCACTGTGTGATGGTGTTGCTGTGTGGTTAATTTTCAGATGTCAGTTTGCTTCTAAGCGTGGCGTAGGCTCGACTCAGCAGTGTGCTTACGTTGGTCTCGCTGAGGCTTGTCTGCTGCGCAATTTCGTGAATGGTCATCTGCTTTATATATTTCATCTCAATTATTTGCTGCTGTTGTTTCGGTAGTAAGGCTATAGCTTGTTCCAATTGTTTGTATCGTTGTTCGGTGTCGTATGAGTCATCTTCGTATTGATGAATGTATATTTCTGATGATGCGGCATCAATTATTTTTTGCCTCTGTTTGTCGCGGCGCAGCATATCTATGCAATAGTTATGCAACGAGCGTATACTGAACCCCTGTGGGTCTTTCATCAGTCCCAACCGCCACCGCATACGCCACAGCCTCACAAAAGTCTCCTGTACGGCGTCGTTTGCGAGGTCGTCGTCGTGCAGAATCGCTGCAGCCATTCGTCTCATAGTGGGTTGCAGCGAGACAATGTTGTTTATGAACTGCTCGGTATTTATTTTGTTTAAATTGTATTAGATGGTTTTCGGTATTAGGAATAGGATATGGCTTATTCAAATGTTTGCTGATAGACAGTAGCCAAATGTGGTGCGCCGCAGATGAGACTTTCTACTTTGATTACCAGCGTGAAAGGGCTGAAGGGAAGGCTGTTTATCTGAAATGAGTTGTCATATAGGCAAATGCAGTTGGTTATTCCCTGTTCGCCCACGTGCTCCACAACGGTCACGACATTTCCAGTCATTTCCACGGTAGTTATGATGATAGGTTCTCCGCAGTCAAGCGTCATATTGTAATGAGCGACCTGCATCGGATTGCCGTCGCCAGGCCATGAAACTACAATCGAGTCAGTGTTCATATCCTTTGCAGCCAGTTTATCGGTATTGGTGTGGCATCCCGAAACGTTGACGTTGGAAATGTAAGGTATTTCGGGATTGTCCTTTTCGCAAGCCCAAAGCATTGCGATAATGATTGTGGCAGCAGCCAATATCCTTAAATGTTTCATATTGATTATTTTTTTGTTCTCCTATATAACGCACAAACTTGAAAAATGTCACAGCAAAAGAAAAATAATTTTTTTTTGTGACATTTCAGTATGCTGTGCGTTATATATTAAACAACGCAAAATGAATATGAAGAAAATAAGGTTTATTCTTCCTGTCGTAATGGCGGCGGTGACAGCGCTGATGCTGTCGGGATGCGAAGAGGACGAGTACGTCCTTAATATAGAAAAGGGTAAGTTCGTGGTGTTGGAAGAACCCTACCAGCACCCGTATGCTTCCGATATTACCATCAAAGCTGTCATACTTGTAGAAGGGGAGGCTTTGCCACATCGAGGCAGACTGATAACGCCTTATTGCATATCGGGGCATATTCCAGTTGGATATAATGCCGGTGACACAACGCTTGTTAAGGCTAAATTTAAGGAAATATACCCTAAGGGTCCCACGTTTGCGATAGCTGGCAATGTTACAGTATATAAACTTATGAAAATAGAAAGGATAAAGTAATGAAAAAGTTGTTTCATATCATTCTTATGCTGAGTCTTACGCTCACGGCATGTAAAAAAGACAAAACCGATCTGCATTTCGACTACGATGGCCCTTGCCATTGCGGTGTCGAGAACCCGCTTGAGGACTTGGAGTGGCTGCACAATACGGCGGAAGAGTTCGAATCAATGCGCGACAAACAATGGGCAAGCATTTCCATCTGCACCTACGACTCTACCAAGCAGGGCTTTATCGTCAACCCCTGTGTGAATTGCGACGATGGTATGCAGTCGTTTTTCGATTGCGGAGGCAATATGTTGGGCAATCTGGGGGGCTTTGCCGGCATACCATTGTCCACCTACAATATAATTCCTGCCAGTGTACGCGAGATATACCGCAACTATCCCGATACGGCGGCCACTCTCGTCAATAAACGCTGGCAACTGAAGCGCTTTTTTGACCGTGAGACTTGGACAGGGGAAATCCCTATGCAAGGCAACAACCCCATCCATTTCTGGCTGTACTTCCGTAACGATAACACTGTGGAAGGCGGTGGCGTCAACCAACTTAACGGCAGTTACGCTTTTTATGAGCAAGACCACATTTATATCAATATCGGGACCACTACAGAAATATATGATGCTACAGGTTGGGAGGAACGTATGGTCAATGCCCTGAACGACGCCACAATATGCGATGTAGAGTATTATGGAAGAACAATGCGCATCTATTATGATTTGAACCGCAAATATATGGATTTCGTCAGGGTGGATTGATAAATATTTTGTCAGAATAAAATATTTTACTATTTTTGTTGCGTCATTTCAAAAGTGTGAAATGACGCAACTTATTGTATGTCTGACCCAAAAGCGTAATTTTGCCTGCGCTCAAAAACGGCTCTTCGCGAGCCACAGGCTCTTGAACCCTGATGGATAAGAGAATAGGAACAATAACAATATTAGTGACCGACCGTAGTATGTCGGCACAGATTAATCCGATTATTTCCGATTATTCCGACATTATTTTATGTCGCCAAGGTCTGCCTTTTCAGCAGCGCACCGTGGCGGTGATATCGCTTATTGTCGAAGGCAGCGTCGACCGCATCAACGCCCTTACTGGACGTCTGGGGCGCATTGTCGGCGTTGAGACAAAGGCTGTAGTAACCAAAGCAAGTTGAAATTATTAATCCATAAAATACAATCTTATGAGAAATCAGAATTTCATTGATAGAGACAAACTTTACGGTATGCTCGACAACAATGCTCCCACCGAGAGCCAGTTGAACGACATACTTAACAAAGCACGCAAGCTGAAAGGCCTAAACCTTGAAGATGTAGCAAAACTGCTCAGCGTCGAGGACGAAGCAGGAATCAAGAAAATACTTGATACCGCCGAGTATTGCAAAGAAGAAATCTATGGCAAGCGCCTGGTGCTCTTTGCCCCAATCTATACGGGTAACGCCTGCGTTAACAACTGTATATATTGTGGTTTCCGTCGTGACAACAAGGCACTGAAACGCAAGATATTGACCCTCGATGAGATTGAGACCGAGACGCTCCATCTGCTCCGTATGGGTCACAAGCGCGCCCTTCTCATCTGTGGTGAAAGCCCACGCAACGACGCCAATTATATGGTTGAAGCCATTCGCCGCTGCTATGCAGCCAAAGACGAGAAAGGCAGCACCATACGCCGTATCAACGTCGAACTTGCACCGATGAGCGTTGAAGACTTCGCAAAGCTCAAGGCTGAAAAGATAGGCACTTATGTCTGCTTCCAGGAGACTTATGACCCTGTAGAGTACGCCAAGTTCCATCCTGCAGGCACGCCAAAGGCCGACTATCTATACCGCCTGACTTGTATGGATCGTGCCCAAGAGGGAGGCATCAACGATGTAGGTCTTGGTGTTCTCTTTGGCCTTGTGGACTACCGCTTTGAGATATTGGCTCTTATGGAGCACGCACGCCATCTTGAAGAGGACTACGGCTGCGGTCCACACACAGTCAGTTTCCCGCGTATCGAGCCTGCAGAGGGTACTCCGTTCAGCTTGCCTGAGAACATTCCTCATCCCGTATCGGACAAGGACTTTATGAAGATTATTGCAATCATACGTATCGCTATGCCTTATACAGGCATTATTATCTCTACCCGCGAACGTCCCGAAATGCGCGACCAGCTGGTCAAATACGGCGTAAGTCAGATCTCCGCTGCCAGCGAAACCAATCCTGGCGGCTATGATGAGGATAACAATAGCAGCGAGGCACAGCCCTACCAGAAGACTGGTACCACCGGCGCACAGTTCACACTTGGCGACCACCGTTCGCTCGACGAGGTTATCAGTATGATGATCGATGGCGGTTATATCCCGAGCTTCTGCACCGGCTGCTACCGCAAAGGCCGTGTGGGTGCCGACTTTATGGACTTGGCCAAGCCCGGCCTCATCAAGGAATACTGCAAGCCCAACGCTATGTTCACCTTCCGCGAATATCTTGAGGACTATGCCAGCCCTGAAACCAAAGCCAAAGGCCTGGCCCTGCTCAAGCAACTGACGCAGACTTTCAGCAAAGAGGAATTGAAGAAAAAGGTGGAGGGCAACCTCTGCAAAATCGGTGAGGGCGAACGCGACCTTTATTTCTAAACTGTTATTATCACATTTGGGGGTGAAAAATTGACGTTTTAATTATGTTTTTCGTATTGCCTGAGAAAAAAAGAATTATTTTTGCAAACGAAAAATGAAACAAATTATACAATAATCCGTATAGTAAAACGTTAATGAATCATAAAAATAACCAATAAAAATAACATTTAAGTCAAACTAAAATTTTTAAAAAAATGAAAAAAGTATTCCTTACTATCGCAATGGTTGCCTTTGCAATGGCTGCAAATGCACAGTTCGTAATCAGTGGTCAGTTGGGTTTCAACACCACAGGCGGCAATACCCATTATGAGGCAATTGCGCCCCTTACTACAACTTATGATGTTCCGGCCAACAAATCAACGGACTTCACTTTTGCTCCTTCGATTGGCTATATGCTGAACGACAATATGCAGGTTGGTGCAAGTCTCATCTATACTATGCGCAGCACCACCAACTATACTGCTGCTCCGTATTTTGCAAATTATGAGGCTTGGAATTTGGACAAACAGTCAATGTTTGGCATTGCTCCATATTTCCGCTACTATTTTGCAGAGGCCGGCAATTTTAAGTTCTTCTGCGAAGCAGAACTTGCTTTCCTCGTAATGCCCAAATCCCATTTCCATTATGTCAATACCACACCTGCTCCTGCAGGATTTGACGATGAAGGTGATGGCAACATTTCTGCTAGCGTGATTAGCCTTTCAATTACTCCTGGTGTGAACTACAAGTTCAACGACAACTGGTCGGCAGACTGCTACATTGACCTCGCCGGATTGGCATTCACCCACACTTCAATGAAGACCTATGCAGGTTTTGGCGCCACCAATCCTGATGAACTTATTACTACCGATGTCGACAACAGCTTTGGACTGAATGTTAACGCTGCTCCTCAGACCCTCAACGCTCACCTTGGCAACTTCCGCATTGGTATCAACTTCCACTTTTAAAAAACAGCGGTTATAACCCGCACATTTTATAAGAAAAAGGCATCTGCATTGCGCAGATGCCTTTTTCTTATAGTGTGCTTTCTATTAGTTTTACAAGTTCCTCAACCGCGTCTTTTTGGTCAATGTTGCGCTTTACAATCTCCTTGCCTTTATAGAGAGTAATCTTGCCGGCACCGCTGCCGACATAGCCATAATCAGCGTCGGCCATCTCTCCTGGACCATTTACGATGCATCCCATAACACCAATTTTCACACCTTTAAACCTAGCTGTGGCAGCTTTGATGCGTTGCAGCGCCTCTTGTATATCGTATTGTGTACGGCCGCACGAGGGGCAAGCTATATATTCGGGCTGTGTGATGCGCGCACCAACGGCCTGCAGAATGTCGTATGCCACAGGTATTTCAGCCACGGGGTCTTCGGTCAGTGATACACGGATGGTGTCGCCAATGCCGTCAATAAGCAATGCACCTATTCCAGCAGCACTCTTCAGTCGACCCTGCATAGCGTCGCCGGCCTCGGTAACTCCGAGGTGGATGGGGTAGTCCATACCCAACTCTTTCATCTTTTCTACAAACAGCCGTGTGCTTTGCACCATCACTTTTACATTGCTTGCCTTCATCGAGAACACGAGGTTGTTGAAGTCTTGCTTGCGGCATACTTCGGCAAACTCGATGGCCGACTGAGCCATGCCCTCGGCCGAGTTGCCGTAACGGCTCATAATACGTTCGCTCAGGCTGCCGTGGTTAGTTCCGATGCGCATAGCCGTGCCGTGTTTCTTGCAGATTTCAATCAGTCGCGACATCTTGTCGCCTATTTTCTCCAGTTCCTCGTTATATTCCTGTTGGTACCGTTTTTCTTCACTCTCAGTTCTCCGTTCTCCGTTCTCCGTTCTCCACTTGCCTGTGTTGCGGTCGGTGTAGTTGCCGGGATTGACGCGCACTTTCTCGACGATAGCTGCCGCTGTTTCAGCTGCCAGCGGATTGAAATGGATGTCGGCCACCAGCGGCACATCGCAGCCTCGGCGCAGCAACTCCTCTTTGATGCGGCCTAAGTTTTCTGCGGCCTTGACATCAGGAGCCGTGATGCGTACCAGCTCGCAGCCAGCCTCGACCATTCTAATTGTTTGCTCCACGGTGGCCTTGGTGTTCATCGTGTCGGTGTTAGTCATCGACTGGACACGCACTGGGGCGCCTCCGCCCATTGTGAGGTTTCCTATCTTGATTTGTCTGCTCATTGATTATATTTTTTTGAGGTATTCCCAAATTGCGTTCGACGGGTTGCCATTCTCGTACTTGATATGGATGGTTTGACCGACGTGCAGCTTTTGGAGTATCTTGCGTTCCTGACATAAATCGCCCGTATACACAGAATCCCCCACACGGTATTCGTAATAGACAGGTGTACCCAAACGGTAGATGGGCTTACCAAACCCGGTGATGACAGCTTCGGTCTCAACAGGATCCTTGTTCACACGGTGTCTTTGAATCTGATTGTATGTGATTTTGCACGGAATCCATATTAGCAAACCAGCGAAGACAATTAAGCACAGCCACTGCCAGCCGTTCTGAATCCTTTCGAAGACGGTCTTCGGGGTACGCTTCTTGCCCTTCTTATCCTTTGGCGGATAATTGGGTTTACGGTTGATATTGTGCGACATCGATTGTCTTTAGTTATACTATCTAAAATATACCTCCGTTGCGCCGACGCCGTATTTCGACATCGGGGCTTCGAAGAAGTGGATATTGTCGTATTGTTTCAGTTCCTTGTTGATTTCGTCCTTGAGTATGCCTTTGCCTACACCGTGTATGAAGGTCACTTTTTTCATTTTGTTGGCAAAAGCGTGATTCATACATAGGCGGAAGTAGTGCATCTGGATTTCGAATGCCTCGTGGGGCGTGAGGTCGGCGGGGCGTTCGGTGAGCATATCGATGTGAAGATCCACTTCGGCCTCGCCTGGAGCCACCTGATGCTGTAGCAGAATGTTGTCGGTAAGGCTTTGGGTGTTGTGCTGCTGTATGTTGCTGAGTTGTTTTTTGAGTTTTGCGATCTGGTCTTTAAGGTTTGCGACTTGGTTCTTGAGCTGTTTGATTTCGTCCTCCGGCGTCATCGGAACGGTGACTTTTGGCGCCGTGCCCGACAGTCCTGAGGGTAGGGGAGTGCCTTTGCCTTTCAGATGCTCTTCCATCGTGGCATTGAACATCTTGGCAGCTCCCTGCTGGTCGGCCATACGTATCAGTTCTTCGGGCTGCATCGGTATGTCGAAGCCGGTGTCGTCTTGTACAAAAATAAAGTCGTCGGTCACTTTGGTGACGATGCCTCCGCCGGTTTGGTTAAGGAATTTGACTTTATCGCCAGGTTCAAATTTTGATTTCATATTTCAGTCTGTTATTATTTCGTTAGCTAAAGTGGCAAAATCGATGCCGTCGAAATTGCCGCTACTCATCATTAAGAGATTCTTTTTGTCGTTGTCACGGAAAATCTTCATCACGTAATCGACTAGTACCTTGCTATCTGTGAACACTTCAACGTTTCCGCCAAAGGCTTCGCGAACGGCCTCGGGGTCGAGGGGCGGAAGCTTCTTCAGTTGCAGGGCGTGTTGGCTGAAATAGACGCATCGTACGTCGGCCTCGTCCATTGTGCCGTGGTACTGCTGAAGGAACTCCTGCGTCAGCGAACTGAAGGTGTGTAGTTCCATACAGGCCACCAGCTTGCGATCAGGATACTGCTCGCGCATAGCATTAATGGTGGCGCGAAGTTTCGACGGTGCGTGGGCAAAGTCTTTATACACCGCGCAATTCTCGCTCTTCTTAACCAACTCCAGACGTTTGCTGGCACCTCCGAAACTGCTGATGGCTTCGTTGAATTTTTCATCTCTGATGCCTATCTCGCTGCAGGCATAGCGTGCTGCGGTAAGGTTCAGCAGATTGTGACGTCCAAAAATATTCAAAGCCACAGGTTTATCATATCCTGTTAGGTAAGTGACACCATCCTCTACCTTGTATTCTGGTACATTATAGGGCAGTTTGGCAATATCGGTGCGTTTGTTACTTGTAGCTACGTCATTAACTTCCTTGTCGTCGTCACAATATATTAGGGTGCCGCCTTCTTCGATGAGGTCTATGAATTTAGCGAATTGCTCTTTATAGATGTCGAACGTTGGGAACACGTTGATATGGTCCCATTCGATGCCGGTGATGATGGCCACGTT
>DBXH01000046.1:13204-21279 GCA_002309335.1 Bacteroidales bacterium UBA1217
TTGGGGCGGCGGTCGATGGGCGAGGTTAGATACTCGTCACCCTCGATGACCATAATCTTAGCCTCTTCCGACAATTTAACCATCACATCAAATCCCTGCAATTGAGCACCTACCATATAGTCTGCATCTATGCCACAGTTCTTCAACACGTGTAGTATCATTGCCGTGGTGGTAGTCTTCCCGTGACTGCCGCCTACAACGATACGAAGCTTGTCCTTTGATTGTTCGTAGAGATATTCGGGATAACTGTATATTTTTAGTCCAAGCTCTTGTGCCCTAATTAGTTCTGGATTGTCTATTCTGGCATGCATACCTAGCACAACAGCATCAAGGTCGGGAGTTATACGATCAGGATTCCAACCTTCTGTTTCAGGCAGAAGGCCTGCTTTTTGTAGTCGTGTACGGGCAGGGTCAAATATCTCATCGTCCGAGCCGCTTACTATGTATCCTTTCTGGTGCAAGGCAAGTGCGAGGTTGTGCATTGCGCTGCCGCCTATTGCAATAAAGTGTACTTTCATAAAAGATGATTTTCAAAAAATAACGCCTGATGTTGCATTTTTATTGTAAGTCGGTTTTGTCAGATGAAAAAAAAATGTTATTTTTGCAAAAAGCATTTGAATTATGAAAAACGCTCAAGTTGTTAATGGTCATAGAGTTGCGTCCGATAGTATAGCTCAGCTCAACGATAATGAAATCTTTGTATTCGGTAGCAATGTTCAAGGTATGCACGGCGGCGGTGCCGCCTGGTATGCCCACAAGAATTTCGGAGCTGAATGGGGCGTCGGCGAAGGACTTACGGGGCGAACATACGCTTTGCCCACTATGGAAGGTAAAGCATCTTTGGCTCACGCTGTAAAGAATTTCATCTCCTGTGCCCGTAAGCATACGGAACTGACGTTTCTCGTGACCGCCGTTGGCTGCGGCATTGCTGGTTATTCTCCTTCTGAGGTTGCCCCTCTTTTCAAAGAGGCTGAAGCCCTCAATAATGTTTTCCTGCCGCAGGTCTTTATCGACGAGTTGTTTAAATAATAAAAAAGCGAGGACACATCCTCGCTTTTATTGTTTATTCTAATAAACGTTATTTATTTGTTGTGTTCTTCACTGCGCGGACAGTGAAACCATTGGAGCGTCTAAAATACCACACACTATGTCCATTTGGGGGTTCAATCATAAAGCTATTTGCATAGCAAGGATATTCTGTGTATAGCGATGCGGTCCAATAGTAGCCAGCGGGACCGACAGGGTAATCAAGATCAGGCCCAAACATCATTCCAGCGAAAGGCAGGAAGATGCTGTTGCCGTTGGTGGCGGTGAAGCGAAATCCTTCTACGCCGTTTACAATAGCCGATTCTTTTGTGGTGTTGTTATTCAGTTCCTCCCACTCTTCCATAGTAGGAGTGCGGGCGCCGTTGCCTAAATTGGCTGTTGCGGCATCGTCACTGGCCTGTAAGATAGTCAGATTATCCACAGGACCACCATATAGTGTCGAGGGGTTATATTTGGTAATTGTGGCCAGCTGATTATTGTTTACCGTGCAGTAGATATAGGTATCCCAGTAGTATTCACTCTTGGGCTGCGTCTCTCCCCAGGCGTAGTAGTTGCCGTATTGCTCAGGGCTAGTGGCGCCGACGTTACACGAAGCCCATAGCAGGCCGCTCGGTAGGCCCAGGTCTACCCAACCACTGATCGGATTGGAGCCGCCGAGGGTCGACATAACGATACTGCTGCTGAGGATAGGCTCGCTCTCAGGCGTGAGTTTCAGCCAAGCGATGATAGTATAGTCCTTTCCTGGCTCAAGGCCGGTGATGGTGACCTCGAATTTGCCCCACGCATCAGGTGTGCCTGTGATGCTGTTGCTGTTCATCGTTGGGGCGCCTTCGGCCGACCAGATGAATCCGCACGCAAAGTTCGGGAATTGGGGCAGGTATTGGTTGATATCGCCTGTGATAGTTGCGTTGACGGTGAGTGAGGTCTCGGTCCTGTCGACAGGATCGATGGCGCTGAGACCGAGGTCGCCGGGGTCAGGGGTGTCCGGGGTGCCGCCGTTCACCTTCAAAAACTTGCCCTCGAACTTGGCTTGCTGGCCGGTGCCGGGAACGGTGTTGCCGGTAATAATCATATATGTCTCGGTAATGTCGGTCACGGTGAAGGTGAATGTGTTGCCGTGCGAGTTGGTGACATTCACATTGTTGCCGCTCACCTGCCAGCTGATAACCTCGCTCATCTCGGCAAGCTCGCCGGTGCCGTCGGCATTCATAACGATGGTCAGCTGCATCTGAACCTCTTCATCATTGATGTAGATGTGTTCCGACTGCCAAGTGCCTACCAACTGTGCTGCGAGGGTACTGTTGTTGTCACCGTTGCCGGGATTGTCGTTCTCGTTCTCCTTCTCGTCGCAGGCTGCAAACGACACAAGCAGCATCGCGGCACAGAGAAATCGCATAAAATTCTTCATAACTGATATTTTTTTTGGTTATTAATAAGCAAGTCAATTAGACATTACAATAGTTACTCGTCTTTGTATCCGGCGGCAATCCTCGCCCGTTTGCGCTCAATTTCGTCGAGGATGATTTTGCGGATGCGCAAATGGGTCGGCGTGATTTCTAGGTATTCGTCGTCGCGGATATACTCCATAGCTTCCTCAAGGCTGAATTTGATAGCCGGTGTGCAAGTCGATTTCTCGTCAGCGCTCTTGGTGCGCATATTGGTAAGGTTCTTGGCCGTTACGACATTGATAACGATATCGTTGCCAGGCCGCAGGCTTTCGCCAATCACCTCACCGGCATAAACTTGGTCGCCTGGTTCGATAAAGAAAGGTCCGCGGTCCTGCAGCTTACTGATACTGTAGGCTGTGGCCTCGCCTGTCTCTTTGGCAATGAGGGCACCGTATTTGTGGTCGTCGATGTCGCCCTTCCACGGTTGGAACTCAAGGAAACGGCTGGCAATAACCGCCTCGCCGTTGGTGGCGGTAAGCAGGGTGTTGCGTAGGCCTATGATGCCGCGGCTGGGGATGGTGAAGTCGAGCTGTACGCGGTCGCCCTTGGTGTCGATAGTGCCCACCTCGCCTTTGCGACGGGTTACTACATCGATAACTTTGCTTGAAAACTCTTCGGGAACAAGTACTGTAAGTTGTTCGATGGGCTCACATTTCTGACCATCAATTTCCTTAATAATCACTTTAGGCTGACCTACTTGCAGTTCGTAACCCTCGCGGCGCATAGTCTCAATGAGTATGGAAAGATGCAGGATTCCTCGTCCATACACAAGTAGTGAATCGGGCGAATTGGTTTCCTCTACGCGCATTGCAAGGTTTTTCTCAAGTTCGTGATAGAGGCGGTCGCGTATATGGCGGCTGGTGACGTACTTGCCTTCCTTGCCGAAGAATGGTGAATTGTTGATGGTGAAGAGCATTGACATTGTCGGCTCATCGACTTTGATGGGCGGTAACGGTTCGGGATTCTCGCTGTCGCAGATGGTATCGCCGATCTCAAACATTACATTCTTGTCCAAATCAAGCAGTACGGCGCATATTTCACCAGCCTCAATAGTATTCTTTGTGCGTTCTTTTCCTAGTCCTTCGAAAGTATACAGCTCTTTGATCTTGCTGTTAATATGAGTACCGTCGCGTTTCACAAGGCAGATAGGTTGCCCTGCTTGCAAGGTGCCGCGGTGCAGACGTCCCACAGCAATTCGGCCCAGATAGCTGCTATAGTCAAGACTTGAAAGCATCATCTGTGTGTTGCCCTCGGGTACTTTTGGCTCAGGTATATGTTTGATAATTAAGTCCATCAGATAGCTGATGTCGTTCTCCGTTCTCCGTTCTCCGTTCTCCGTTCTCCAGTCGGCTCCCATCCATCCTTGTTTGGCGCTGCCGTAAGCGGTAGGGAAGTCCAGCTGATCATTGTTGGCTCCAAGGTTGAACATCAAGTCAAAGACAGCTTCCTGTGTTTGTTCGGGATCACAGTTTGGCTTGTCAACTTTGTTGATAACAACTATCGGTTTGAGACCTAGTTCTATGGCTTTCTGCAATACAAAGCGTGTCTGCGGCATAGGGCCTTCAAAGGCGTCTACTACCAGCAGTACACCGTCGGCCATATTGAGCACGCGCTCCACCTCGCCGCCGAAGTCACTGTGACCAGGAGTGTCTATAATGTTAATTTTATAGCCTTTATATCTTACAGATACATTTTTCGAAAGAATAGTAATACCGCGCTCGCGCTCAAGGTCGTTGTTGTCGAGGATGAGGTCGCCGGTTTCTTGGTTGTCGCGAAATAGTTTGGCTTGGTGCAGCATTCGGTCGACCAGAGTGGTTTTACCATGGTCGACGTGTGCTATAATTGCCACATTACGAATATTTTGCATTGTATTGTTTATGTTAAATCGAGTTGCAAAGATACGAAAAAAATATGGTTTCCTATATATTTTTTCGTATCACATCATTCCTTTTGCCATTTCGCCATTTTATCGTTTTTCTGTCATCGTAAAACTACGGAAGCGCGATGTGGTTGACGAAGTTTCGCGGACTCGTATCAGCTTGTCGCCGAAGTGCATTGTCTTGTCGTCGCTGTCGGGGTTGTCGGTTGGGTATACTTGGAACAGACGGTTGAAGTCGCGCAGGAAATCGGCGCTGCGCACATCAAGGATAATCTCATAGCACACTTCGTCGTTGTAACTCATTTTGAAGGTACAGCGGTAGTCGGCGGTGTTGATAATCATCACGCCTTCCACGCGGTTGCCGGCTGGCATATATGTTATGTCGAAAGCCTGGCTCTCGGCACGTTCATTGCCTACAAAGGCTCCGAGCGACTGTACGATGTGGTGTGCGTCACGACCTAACTGCTCGGCAATGTACGATGCCTGTGCGTTGGAATTTGAAAACTGAAAGATAAATAATCCTGCAATGAGCAAGTACCTAATTGTTCGATTTCTATTCATCTTAAAGTTAATGTTGTAGTTAACGTTATCGTATAATTCGTTCCATTATTTTTACAATCGATTCCCGCATCTCTCTATGATAGTCGTTCAGGAATGTTCCGTCGGCACGGTTGGCAATGATTAGGCAAACGGTCAAAGCATTGTGCCCCATTATTTTGCCGAGACCATATATTGCTGAAGTCTCCATCTCAAGATTGGTGATCTTAAGCCCGTCGTACTCAAATGAAGCCAATTTCTCGTTCAGGTCTTTCACTGCGGGAGCAATGCGGATGTCGCGTCCTTGGGGAGCGTAAAATCCAGGCGCAGTGGCAGTTATGCCTTTTACGGTGATGTCAGCTACCTTGTCTAATAGTATTTGACTGCCTTTCACGCAGTAGGGACGGGCAAAACGGTCGGAGAATTGTGTGTGTTTGATGAACAACTGTGTCATATTCTCTTCCAGTTCGCTGTCATTGTGCTCGTAATAGTTCAGCAAGCCGTCAAGTCCCACAGCATATTTTGATGCCACAAGCGACCCGACAGGTATTTCGCTATGCAACGAACCTGACGTGCCGATGCGTATCATATTTAATGTACGGTGTTTGGGAAGTATTGTGCGGCTTTTGAGGTCGATATTGGCGGCAGCGTCAAGTTCGGTGACAACGATGTCAATGTTGTCGCATCCCATTCCTGTACTCAGCGCGGTGAATCGGTGACCTTTGTATAATCCTGTCAGAGCATGCAACTCGCGGTTGGTACTTTCGTATTCAATGCTGTCAAACAGTTCTTTGAACATATTTACTCTCTCGGGATCGCCTACAAGGAAGATGTCGTCGGCCAGAGTGTAACCTGTCATATTGATGTGATACAGGGTGCCCGAGGGGGATAATACCAATTCGCTTGATTTTAGTGTACTCATAACTGCTTGTTTTATTAAAAACAGACAGGCGGCGCACTTTGCGTCGCCTGTCTTGCATTTTAATCTTTTTTATCTGGTTGGACGAGAACCGCTATTGGTCGTTCCCGTGTTGCGGCCTGTGCTCGAAGTGCCGCTGTTGCGGTTTGATGAGGTGCCGGTGTTGGTAGTGGTATTGCTTCCGCGGCTCGATGTACCAGTGTTAGTAGTACTGCTGCTTCTGTTGCTCGAGGTACCGGTGTTCGTAGTGCCGCTGTTTCTACTACTGGTGTTGCCGGTATTCACGTTGGTGCTGCTTCCGCGGCTTGATGTACCAGTGTTAGTCGTATTGCTGCTTCTGTTGCTCGAGGTACCAGTGTTCGTAGTGCCGCTGTTTCTGCTGCTGGTGCTGCCGGTATTTACGTTGGTGTTAGTTCCACGTCCTCCAGTTGTTCCGGTATTTACATTGGTGTTGCTTCCGCGTCCTCCAGTCGTTCCGGTATTCACGTTGGTGTTAGTTCCACGTCCTCCAGTCGTACCAGTATTTACATTAGTGTTGCGGTTGGTCGTACCAGGGTTGCCTGCGTTGTTCATATTGCTTCCCGAGCGTGAGCCTCCTGCGTTGTTGAAAGCTGTGCTGCGTGTGCCAAGGTTGCTGCGTGAGTTTCCGCCGATGTAGCCGTGTCCGTCAGGAGTTATCGGATGATCTATACCAGGAGTGAATGGCTTTGTGGGTACAGGTGCGGGCGTGTGCGGAGTGCGCATATAGTAGGGGTGGTATGGCCACGGACCGCTGCTCGGGGGCATTGGCGGACGCCAGCCGTGACGGTGGATCTCCCAGTGGTAGGTGTAGCCGTGGTGGAAGTGCGGGTCGTGGAAGTGGCGCACAAACGAGTTGTAGGGAGGCATTGTCCAGTAGAAGTTCGGGGTCGCCACCGTGCTGCGGAAGCGCAGGTATTGTGCAGCGCTGTACATTCTGTTGCCGTAGGCGTTGTAGAGCCAGATGCACGACAGATCAAGTGGCATATAGATTTCTTCACCGGTGTAGGCATCGTAGCCATAGAGCCATATCTCATAGTATTTGCTGTTCACAGGCTCTGCCCACACCTCGTTGATGATGACATACGTTGCAAGCTCATATTCATAGCCGCAGTATATCATTAGTTCATTTTGGGCGTCAAGTGTCGCAGCCACTCGTTTTGCTTGCGGACGGGTGAAATAGCGTACCGAGTTTGCCGACGCTACAAGTACCGTCATTACCATTGCCAGTGTTAAAATCAGTTTTTTCATTGTTTGCTCCTTTCGTTTTGTTCTTCAGCCTTCCGGCTTCAGAGTTTTTTATCGTTTTATTTTTTTGTATTCCTCAAAGTAAAAAACTTTACGGTGTTAACTATTTTTAAGACTTCCAGCCTTCTACATATGTCAAATGCGTTGTTTTCGCCACTTTTACCCTAAAACAGCCTCCGCAAATAAAAATGCAAAGTTACCAAAAAAAAACGAAACCTCATCTTAACATTCAAATTTTTTTTCCGGCACACCATCCGGAACAGCCATATTATGTTAAAAATCCACCCCTTTCGATTCTCTGGGTCAACTCTGGGTTGCTACGTTTCCCGCCTCCCGTCCGTAAGAATCATCTTCAGATGCAGGGCGATAGGGTCGGGGAGAAGGTATAATTACTTATTTGTTTGAATTTCAGGATGTCAAAGGACTTTTTTTGATTTCGAAATCTGATGCAAAAGTATGACCACCCCGTTGCGGTCTACGAATCTAAATGAAAAAAATTGATAATAAAATTCAAAACACTGAAAACAAACAAGATATAATCATCATCATTCGTTCCGTTTCTAGCAACACCGGCCCGACTAGCGATACCAGCCATCTGCCCTTTTCGCCAAATCCGCCCTTTCCCCCGACTCTAACCCAATTCTGGGTCAACGCTAGGTCACGCCACCCATGAACACCCGTCGGCTCCACAAGTAAAATCTCATCCTGACCTTGGGCAAAAACTGACAACACAATCAGAAACTGTTTAGATTATTATGAAAAACGGTGTTGAGATTTTAAAATCATAACGTAATCTGCCGCCAGTTGCATAGTTATATTGCATTCGTCATTTGAGCTCGTTTTGACAGATTTTTTTTCAAAAGCCCTTGCATTTCAAAAAAACTTTGTATCTTTGCACTCCGAAAACAGAGGTCAAAAAGTGCTGAATAACGCTGCAAGACGCTGTTTTACAGGGAGAGATGCCGGAGTGGTCGATCGG
>DBXH01000046.1:21297-36048 GCA_002309335.1 Bacteroidales bacterium UBA1217
TCGAATCCCTGTCTCTCCGCTGAAATGAAACAGCCGATTATCCATCGGCTGTTTTTTTTATCTGTATTAGTGGCATTTTAGATTATGTATGGAAAAGTTCTCGGCGGAAGCAGTATATTACAAAATGACCCAAATCCCGAAAGGAAAGGTGGAGACAATTAAATGAAAATATGGATATGAAACGCGTAATAGGCATAGGAGAAACCGTGCTTGACATCATCTTCAAGAACGACCAGCCGCAGAAGGCCGTTCCAGGCGGCTCTACCTTCAATAGCATCGTATCGCTCGGACGCGCCGGGGTGCCGTGCGCTATGGTTACGGAAGCCGGCGGCGACCATATCGGCGACATCATCTGCCGCTACCTTCAGGATAACGGAGTGTCGCCGGATTATGTCTGCCGCAACGACAATGTCAAGTCGCACATCTCATTGGCCTTCCTCGACGAGCATAACGACGCTCAGTATATATTTTACAAGGACCACGCGTCGGTAGAAACAATTCAGAATTTCGAATTTCAAAATTCAAAATTCAAAATTAATTCTGACGACATAGTGCTCTTCGGCTCGTTCTTCTCCATCAACCCCGTGATGCGCCCTGTGGTGGGTAAGTTGCTTCACGAGGCTCACAAGGCTGGTGCGTGGCTCTACTACGATGTCAACTTCCGCAAGAACCATATAGTCGATTTGCCCGACGTGATGTCAAATATCGAGGAAAATATGACACTCGCCGATGTTGTGCGCGGTTCTGTGGAGGATTTCAGCTATCTATATAGTCTCACGGATGGTGAAGCCATCTATGCCCGTGTGAGTAATTTGTGCAATATTTTAATACTGACCGACGGCGCACGTCCGATACGGGTATATGCTCCCAACGGCTGCGAGACCTATACTGTGCAGCCGATAGAAACGGTCAGCACCGTGGGAGCTGGAGACAACTTTAACGCCGGTTATATATACGCTATGATGCAAGGACTGCAGGATGAGGCTTCCCGCATCGAGATGGCTCAAAAATGGAGTCGGGATGTCTGCCGCCAGATAGGGAACAATATAAGCGACGAACTTGTCGTATGGTTAAAACAGTAGGAAAATGACACAATTCAGGCAAATACGAACTGATGAGATACCATTGTTGGATGAATTCCTCTATGAGGCCATCTTCATCCCTGACGGCTTTTCCGCTCCACCCAAGTCCATCATCGAAAATGAAGACCTGCAGGTGTATGTGAGGGATTTCGGAAATCAGCTGGACGACAGATGCCTTGTGGCTGAGTGCGACGGAAAGATTGTCGGAGCTGTGTGGACGAGGGTGATGAACGACTATGGCCATATCGCCGACGGCATACCCTCGCTTGCTATGTCGCTCTACAAGGAATACCGGAACAAAGGTATTGGTACGGAGTTGCTTAAGCGGATACTGCAGCTCCTGCGGAAAGAAGGCTACAAGCAGGTATCCCTGTCGGTGCAGAAGGCCAACTATGCGGTAAGAATGTACAGAAAAGTTGGTTTTGAAGTGCATAAGGAAACCGAAGAGGAATATATAATGATATGTGATTTTGATAATGGTTAATAGAAAAATACAAACAAAGATGATAAAGAATCTTCTGAAAAAAGTCTTATGGGGAATGTTGCCTCTGGCGGTCCTGCTCTTCTGTGGATGCACAAAAGAAAATGGGACAAGTGATGATAACAAAAGCAAAGTCCTTGTTGCGTACTTCTCGTTTTCCAACACTACCAAAGGCGTTGCCGAGCAGTTGGCTGACGTGACGGATGGCGACATCTACCGCATCACGCCCGTGTTTTTTTGCTCTCTATTTAAACAAAATTCGCACTAATATTCGTCTGAATAATAGTAGATTCAAGAATAATCAAGAGAGATAATCCTGCCATAGATTTTTATGGGTTTTCCAGAACTTATTAGGTGAGAAACCTATGGAAGGGCGATACTTTATGTCTTTTATCTTAATTTCAGTCAGCAAATACAACGGCCAGATCGTCTCCATACGATATCTTGTATGCCCCAAAACATACCAGACGAAATCCTTCAGCACCAACCCTCTTGGTTCAAATAGTTCCTGATGATAAGGAAAACCAGTTCTTGGATGATGGTAGTATAAATCGACACACTTTTGCTGACGGATGGCATCCATCAGGATATTCACATTCTCTACTCCAGAAGCCTTGCAGTCGATGTACATATATTTCTTGTTTTCTTCCGAATTTTGCATCTGCCGCAGCGCCGCCGATGTTTCAAATGCCATCAGGAACGGCATTGTCCAAGGATTATTGTTGCTCTCTGGCTCTTCAACCAATCGATAGCGATACCTTCTGTTCTCTTCCGACAATGCTTTTCTTCCAACCTCATATTGAAGGCGGTTGTCGCACTCAATCTTTATTCCAAATCTATCTCGAAGTTCCTTCAGATAGTTATGAAATGTTCGTTTGGGTAGAATTTTTCCCATATTTGGTTCGTCGACAAGTTTGTCTATCAACTGGTCGAATGTGATTCCTGTCTCTCCGGCTCTGCGGAACTGGGCAACCAACCAAGAAAGCATTTCCAAATTTTTGTAGTCCATCTGATCTTTTTGTTTCTCGGTGCAAAGGTACGAAAAAAAAACATATGTAAAATAAATGTTATGCAAGTGTTAAAGTGTCATAATATTAAATATCTATAAATCAATAGTCTAATCACTTACAAAAAAGATAATGAAAAGACCTCTTCGTATTCCCGTTGTAGTGCTCACTTCAAAAAACATTAAAAAGTAAAAAAAATGAAAACAGACAAAAAGCAATTTTCAGAGCCTACAACCATCAACAAGGCGGAGGCGCACAACAACAATCAGTTGTCGATGATTCCATCAACTCCCATACCAATTGAGCTGTCAGACATAGTGAAGAACGACAATGAGTATCTGTCGTATCTGGTTTGGAAAGGAGCGGACATCCGCTATGGGTATTTGAGTGAGGAGATAAAAGGTCGAATCACTAATGAACTCAATGTAATCAAGAAAAAGGGTGTTGCAGGCTATTTTCTGATGTTTTGGAACATCGTCAGGGCAGCCCGTGAGGAACTGGATGTGTTTGTGGGTCCGGGAAGAGGGCGTACACCTGGCTCTATCGTGGCATACTGTCTGCGCATCATCGATATTGACCCGATACAATATGGGCTGTCATTCGAGTGTTTCTATAGCACCCAGAGCAAGGGACTTCCAGACATAGCGATTGACGTGGAAAGCGAGGGCAGACACAAAGTAATCAATTGGATGAAAAAATATTATGGTGATAAATGCGTTACACATTTCATCGCCAAAGGAACAACAGAGCCAAAGAATACCCTCGCTGAATTACAACAGATGAAGAGAATGCCCATCAAGACGTACAATGCCATCCAACATTATCTCCCAGAATCTGTACAACACGTAGGCATTGATGCAAATAGAATTGTAATTGCATCTGAGGATATTAGCAACATAGTATCTGTATGCGAGGTATATGATAAATCGATAGGGAAGAAAGTGCTCGCTGCCCAATGTGATACCAATACCATTGATGAGGCGGGACTTGTTATGATAAATCTCCTTGGCCTTAACGTGCTATCGGTCATAAAGAGTTGTGTGTCCAGGATCAAGAACACCACGGGCAAGGAAATTGATATGAATACCATTCCTCTCGATGACGAACCCACCTTAAAAATCTTCAACGAAGGGAATACTGTTGGCGTGTTTCTATTTGAGAGTACGGGTATGCGTATGAAATTACGCAAATTGAAGTTCCTATCTTTCAATGACCTTGTTGCCGCCGAAGCTCTCTATCGGCCAGGCACAATGGGGTTATTCGGAAAAATGATAGACAGAATTAACGGCGAGGAAGAGATAACATATCTCTTGCCGGAGATGGAGCAATGCTTGAGAAGTACCTATGGTCTCACTATCTATCAAGAGCAAATCATCCAGTTAAGCCAGATACTGGCCGGTTTCACCCCAGGAGAGAGTGCAGTTTTAATCAGAGCACTGGGCAGAAAGAAAAAAGACATTCTCGACTGGTTGGAAGTCCAATTCGTGGATGGAGGAATGAAGAAAGGACATCCCAAGGACATTCTTAAACAGCTATGGAATGAATGGAAAACAGAAGGGGGTAAAACATTCTATAAAAGCCACTCAACAAGTTATACATGGCTGGCATTCCAGACAGCATACCTAAAAGCGCACTATCCAGCAGAATATATGGGAATTTTAGTGAACCAAGCCCGTGATGATGAAGCCAGAATGAAGGAACTGATAGCTGATTGCCAAGCCAACGGACTTGTCGTAGAGGATGAGACGGCCAAAGTCAAGATTGGAGACGGTATCGTTGTCAGTATCGACAGGAAAAAGGTCAGAAACGCGAACCAATGAAGGCTGTAAACTTGGTATTATATGCAAAATTAATGTTATGCAAAAGTTAATGTGTTCTCGTGGATGTTTTACGCAAAGCATTAACATATAGCGAATTGCAATTTTGACAAAAAGTTTTTGTTGGAAGTTATTCGTATTAACAGAGTAGAAAGTAAATGCTACACGATATGAAAATGATCAAGGAAAACACCCGGAAAAGCCTCGACGAGGCCATCGCCAACGCCGCCAATGCGTGCAAGGTTATCTGCGTCATCAACTCCCGCTTCGCCCAGCAGGGCCTTCCTATGCTCGTGGTGGGCGATAACCACAGGCAATCTTCCCGGTGTAAGCCTCAAGCTTTTGAACCAATCTGCATCGACCGCGACGACCTGACAATCCTCGATGCTATCAGTATGAGCGAAGCTGTTAAAATCGCTGACCTAACCATCAAAATCAAGCAGCGTGGGAACTATCCCTACCCTCCAATCAATGTGATCCTCAACGGCGACCCCCGCAGGGGAATGTATTGGGTGAATCTGCTGGACGAGATGCTTGCCCTCCACCTCAAGAGCCTGCCGTTCTCTGCGCTCTACAGCGGCAAGCACTATGAGGGCAAAGGGCTCTTCATCCTCGCTTCCGACCTGCCGGTGGCCGAGCTGAAGCGCGGCTTCCCAAAACTCTATTCCGATGTCATACTCCTGGAGGAAACCCCTTCGGGAGTATGACTTCCTATTGTTATTATTTGGCTGATTGAAAATAAATACGTAACTTTGCACCGAAAAAATAAAAAATACAATTATGATAGAAAAATATTTAAAACCGGAAAACCTTCAGACAGCATTGGATTGTGCTGTAAGAGATGCCCAAAATGAATATGATTGTGGTTATACAAATAAAGGTGTAACCTATTGTAATTACATGTCAGAAGATGCTTGGCAGAAGTATCTTGATGAAAAATTCGAAGGATATGAGCACCATAAAAAACAATTTGACGATGGTGCTGGTGGGGAATTGAAAGAAGGGAAATATCCTCCTAAAATGGCTTCATTTGGATCCTCAAGTCGTTTTATTTTCGAATTATCAAAAGACATTGATGGATTTGAATTTGAGGAAAAGTTAGATACAAGAGTTGGAGGAATTGCACATTTGGATGGAAGTCGAAAAAAAGATTCTGAATACATCTACGTTGAGGCAAAGAAGCGTGAAATATATGGCGACTCCCACAAAAACGAAGATATTAAAGAAGTATACTTAGATGTTTATAAGCATATAAAGAAATCCTTAGAGGAAAAGAATTTTTTATTTTTATATGACAAAATGGATAGCAAAGAAGTCGCGTGCAAAAAAGTTACTTTCAAAATTCAGGGAAAAGATGTTCAATACTTCGATTTAAAGCAATTGATTTGTCACTTTCTCGGTATAACATATGACATTGCAAAGCACTCCATTCGTAATATAAAAGTGAAGTTTTTGTACCTTATATATAATCCCCAAGAGGTTACTAAAGAAATGAAGAATGGATACAAGGGGAAAATTGAGAAACGATATGATGAGGTAACGAGGTTCATAAATAATAACATTGAAAATGGCGTTTTTAATGCTATTTTCCAAGCGGTATTAGATTACCAAATAAAAAAACAGAATTTAGATAATACAACGAAAATAAAATTCGAAATGAAGTTAGTGGATCAATACAACTACAAAAAAGAATTCTAGTATTTGTGACCATTCTCCACCTCTCCGACACACACGGTATGCACAGCAAACTGGTCGATATGCCATCTGCCGATGTGCTGGTGCATAGTGGCGATTTCACTCTGGCCGGTGGTGATACAGAAGCCCTTGACTTCATTGAATGGCTCTGTGATTTACCTTATAAACACAAAATATTCATTGCAGGGAACCACGATGATTGTATGCAGGATGCCTCGTTGGAAGGTCTGCCTGACGATGTGAATTATCTTGCCGACAGCGGTATCACCATTGATGGCATATCATTCTACGGTGTTCCTATGTTTGTTGCATTGAAAGGTGAAGAATTGAAGGCGATTGAACACTATGAACAAATACCAGATAGCACTGATATTCTGATAACCCATCGCCCGCCTCTGGGCATACTGGATAGTATCGACGACAACATACACTATGGCAGTTCCATCTTACTGGACAAGGTTTCCATTGTTAAGCCCAAGATGCACTTATTCGGACACGTCCATTCCGCATACGGAACAATGGATTGGAAAGGAATTACTTTCAGTAACGCCGGTCTTACTGATTGGAAGTATGACATTCGATACACTCCTCGAATTATGGAAATAGAAGGATGATTTATTCGCTTGTTACTATTCAATGATTTAAGTATTTGAATTAAATATTTGGTTTTCGATTTGCAAGGGTAAGAAAAAATGAAATGACAAGAATCTTATGTACCACCAGTTCTTTTGGCGGAAGTCGTAGGGGATGAGACCTTCCATTTCAGGGGGCGTTTTCTCGCCTCACCATACTAGCAAGTTCGTTTGGTTTCGGCTTAACGAAAACGTTCGTGACGCTTGAAGTATTGGCTGAAAACTTCGCAAATGAAATGTACTACAGATTTTAAGAAAATAAAAAAACTTTTAAACGTCTGATAACCATATGATAATTATAATTACCTTTCTTTAATTGCATTTTTTTTTCTAGTCATTGGAGTCTATTTGACGTTTTTTTTGTAAATTTGCAAACCAAAAATCATCAACTGATGAAACGTCTTTTTATCTTTTTTGCCTCTATAATTACTCTTTGCTCCTGCGGTAGGAATGGCAGGGAACATACATGGTGGAGTGATTCTATCCCGGTGGAGGTTTTTGTCGTCGATGACGGCAGTACCCCTACAGAACGCAACTATGTTGGCTGTGTCAGTTCGGAACATGAGGTGACTCTATCTTTCCCTCTTGGCGGCACCTTGACCAAAGTCGCTGTCTCTAATGGCGCTCGTGTCACCAAGGGTCAACTGCTGGCCGAAGTGGATGCAACTACTGCTGCCAGCCTGTATGCCACAGCAAATGCCACGCTTCGGCAGGCCGAGGATGCATACAAGCGTCTGGAACCCATATACCGCGAAGGTGGGCTCAGTAATGTGAAATGGGTAGAAATGGAAACAAACCTCGAAAAAGCTCGTCAGGCGGAGGTTTCAGCCCGCAAACATTTAGAAGATTGTTCTATAAGGGCTCCTTTCAACGGTGTTGTCTCTTACAGCGATCGGCAGGTGGGTCAAGAAATGCGTCCCGGCGAATCATTCTGTAGACTATTGGATATGAAACGTCTGCGAGTGGAATTTTCTGTACCTGAACAGGAAATATCGCTGATACGCAAAGGCGACTTGGCTACTGCCCTGATACCTGCTCTCGGAAACGGAACGCTAACTCTGCGAGTCAACGACAAGAGCCTTAGCGCAAACCCACTCGGACACACTTATAAAATCTTTGCCACGATAGTTAATGCCGAAGGTGGTCTTAGGACAGAGAACCTGTTGCCCGATATGGTGGCGAAAGTCCATGTAAAACTTAGCGCACTAGGCGGAATCGTCGTTCCTTGCGACTGCGTGCAGACTATGCCGGAAGGCATTGTGGTCTGGGTGATTGAAGATGGCATGGCTCATCACCGTCTCGTTGAAGTTGGCGACTTTATCCGCAATGGCGTGATGATTGTCTCTGGCCTTAACCCCGGCGACACCGTCGTCATAGCTGGTCAGCAGAAACTCTATTCCGGTGCTTTAGTCAAAGTTGAAAAATAATTACTATGGCACGTCGAAGAAATATGATAGAGGGTGCAATGCGGAGTTTCCCACTTCTGGCTTTCTCAATTATTATTGTCATCGCCATCGGCATTTATGCCTTGCCCAACCTCAACAAAAACGAGTTTCCTTCGGTAAAAATCAAGCAGGGAGTGGTGGCTGTGGTCTACCCCGGTGCTACTGCCGAGGAAATCGAGGAACAGGTTGCAGGGCAGGTCGAGGAATACCTCTTCACTTTCACCGATGTCGACAAGACAAATACCTATTCCTATAGTCAGAACGGTATGCTCTACGTCTTTGTTACTCTGGTGCATTCCGAGGATGACCCAAAACTGACATGGTCGCGTATTCGCGAAGGCTTATCGCTTTTCAGACTCACAGATATGCCTCAAGGAGTCGTAGCTACCGCTGTTATCGATGACTTTGGCAACGCTTCCTCTCTGCTGCTCGCCATCGAAAGCAACGAACGCTCGCCACGGGAGCTTGAAAATATCTCTAAACAGCTGTCGGCTCGCCTGCGAAGCATACCTGAGATGGGCCGCATCAGCATTGTCGGCAGCCAAAAGGAGGAAATCGCAGTCCTTATGGATCCGATGAAACTCACTCAGTACGCTATCTCACCTTCCGTTGTATCTACTGAACTGGCGGCTCATGGTTTCCGTACTATATCGGGAAAAATAAGCAACGACGACGCCAGTGCCCTGGTACATGTCTCCATCCCGTTCAGCAACATATACGAACTCAGCGAGATGGTTGTCTTCGGCGACCCAGAGACAGGACAGACAATCCGTCTCCGCGACGTAGCCTCAATAGAACCACGCTATAATGATTCGAATCCCTACATAAAATACGCTGAACAACCTGTCGATACCGCCACATTCTTCAATGGCGGCAACCGTTGTATCATGCTGTCAATCGAAATGCGGCCTGGTAACAATGTGGTCGATTTCGGTAAAAAAGTGGAGTCAGTTATCAAAGAATATGAGGCTACTATCACCCCGGACATTCATATCCACCGCATCACTGACCAACCTAAAGTGGTCGACAAGTCGGTACGCTCGTTCTTGAAGGATCTCCTCGAGGCTATTCTTATCGTTATCGCGGTAATGCTGTTGCTTTTCCCTCTCCGCACCGCATTAGTGAGCTCTACGTCGGTACCTGTTTGCATTGCGGCTACTCTAGGCATTATGTACTTCATCGGCTTCGAGCTCAATACTGTGACACTGGCAGCCCTGATTGCTGTGCTGGGCATGATTGTCGACGACTCTGTTGTGGTGATTGACGGTTATAGCGATCTGCTACGCGTAGGCCACTCTCGGTGGTATTCGGCCTGCGTCTCCACCAGCAAGTTGGCAAACTCTATGCTCTTTGCCACTGCTTCGATAGCTATGATGTTCTTTCCGGCTTTGGCTATTCTCAAAGGCAACATTATGGGTGATTTCGTGGGACTCTTTCCTTGGACCATCCTTATCGCCCTTGCTTGCAGCTTCTTATATGCCATTTTGGTTATTCCATTTCTCTCATCACGTCTAATAAAAGGAACGATAAAACCTACTAAAATCGATCTCCTGCAGAATCGATTCTTCGACATCCTCCAACGAGGCTACCAATGGTTGCTCGACCTTTGCTTCCGTCATAAAAAACTCACATTGCTGACTGGTGCTCTGATGGTTTTGTTAGGTCTGTTTCTGTTTACACAGATCAACATACAGATATTCCCTAAAGCCGAACGCGACAGTTTCGCTGTCGAGATACATGGTAACGCAACTTCATCGATAGCAGAGACCGGCGCAATCGCTGACTCACTTTCAGCTATGCTGCTGCAAGACAAACGGGTCAAAAGTGTCACCTCTTTTGTAGGAATGTCTTCTCCTCGTTTCCACATGACTTACGCACCTCAGCTGCCGTCTGACCACTATGCTCAGTTTATTGTCATAACCGAAAACGACAATGCCACCAAGGAATTGATGGCCGATTATGCCCAACGCTATGAGAACATCTTTCCCCAGACACAAATACGATTCAAACAGATGGACTACCAGTCTGTCGCGGCACCAGTAGAGTTTTATATCAAAGGCGACAACTACTCCAACATCGCCATAGTACGCGATTCGCTGCTGCGCCTCATGAAGCAAAATCCAAACTTCTTCTATGTGCATTCCGACTACGATGAAACGGAGGAGATGATCGACGTGGTGCTGAAGACCGATGCTGCCAACCGCCTCGGGATAACCCAGTCCACCCTTTCCATCTATCTTAGTGGCGCCTTGTCGGGAACCCGCCTCTCCACCCTCTGGGACGGCGACTACAGCATCCCCATAGCCATCTACTCCGAAGGCGGGACTGATATCGACTATGGTTCGCTGGGCGACCTTATGGTGCCATGTGCCCAACCCGGAGCCTGGGTTCCGCTGCGTCAGGTAGCCAATATCGTGCCCCGCTTCCACCACAACAATATGCCGCACCGCAATGGAGTGCGCTGCGTAACAGTCTCAGCCGACGTCATATCCGGTGCTGGACAGATTAGCGAATATTATAAGGTCAAACATCAACTCGACAAGATGACACTGCCCGAAGGCGTTTATGTCGAAGCTGGCGGTACCTATGCTCTTTCCTCCAGCCTGTTGCCAAGCCTCATAATGTCTATAATAGCTGCAATCTTCGTTATGTTCATTGTCCTTATCATTCATTATGGAAAGTTGGACATCTCGCTGCTCTCCATCTCTATGTCTGTGCTCTGTCTTTTCGGCGCAATCTTCGGACTCTGGCTCTTCAACCTAGACTTCTCCATCTCTGCCGTACTTGGCCTCATATCCCTTGTCGGAATTATAGTCCGAAACGCCATCATTATGTACGACTACGTGGCTGAGTTGAGATGCAACAAACTGATGACCATCAACGAAGCCGCTTATCAGGCAGGTCTACGGCGAATGCGCCCCATCTTCCTAACCTCCGCCACCACCGCCATTGGCGTGGTGCCTATGATACTGGCAGGCACTATGCTGTGGATGCCTATGGGTGTGGTGATCTGTTTCGGGACACTATTCACCCTGCCCCTCGTCATCACCATCCTTCCTGTAGCCTACTGTGTGGCATTTGACAACAAAAAACGCTCCAATTTCCGCCCCCTCAAATTTAGTTAAAAAGTTATTACTATGAGACGTTCATTCAAGATACTGTTGCTCTGCGCTATCGCACTTTTTATTTTTCACTTTTCACTTTTCACTTGCGCACACGCCCAGACGCTTACACTTGATAGTTGCCTGGCATTGGCCCAACGCAACAATTATGAGATTCGCAATTCCAGATTGGAAATCGAGAAATCTCAGGCTCTGAAGCAACAGGCGTATACCAAATTCTTTCCTCAGCTAAGTGTCAGAGGAATAGGATATTATGCCGCAAATCCATTGATACACTTCGGTATCGAGGATATCCAGTCTTCTGACATGAGAGAACTGTTGCAGAGTATATATGATCTTGTCGAGGACGAGAGCGACATCAGGAAAGAAGTTGACCTAATGAAGAGGGGAGCCAGCGGCTCTGTTGTCGCAGTGCAGCCCTTGTTCGCCGGTGGGCGCATTGTGAATGGCAACAAGTTGGCTAATATAGGCATCGAAGCGTCGCAACTCCAAGCCGACATTAAGGAACGCGACATCCTGGAGGAGATAGAGTCTTCGTTCTATCTCGTTGTCGGTCTTCAAGAAAAGGTCGCTACTGTCGAAGCGGCCTTGTCGCTAATCGACTCACTGGACCGCGTAGTGAATATGGCATTTACTAACGGCCTTGTCACTCGCTCAGACATATTGCAAATTGAACTGAAACGCAACGAGATGCTTGCCAATAAACAGAAACTGACAAGCGGTATGCGACTCTCCAGACGTCTGCTATGCCAACAAATAGGCATCGATTACAACGACTCTATACATTTCGGCAACATGAGTGACTATATGGAAAAACCAGTTCTGTATCTCTTCAGCGACCACGGTGACACGCTTCGCCCAGAGAGTCGCCTGCTCCAACTTGGTATCACTGCCGAAGAGCTACGCAAAAAAATCACTCTTGGCGAGGCGTTGCCTCAATTGGCTATCGTTGGTGCCGCATACTATGGCAATATCATCAAGGACGACCCCTCTGCCAACGCCGTGGCTCTGCTCACTCTCTCAATCCCCATCACCGATTGGCTGGAAACTCGGCACAAGGTTCAGCAACATAATATCGCCATCAACCAAGCTTGTATGATGCAAGATCACTACAGCCAGATGATGTCCCTCGAGGAGGAAAAGGCATTCAGCGATATGATGGACGCATGGACTATGCTGCGTGCTGACTCCACGGCACTGGCTTTGGCCAGAGAAAACTACCGACTTTCGTCCATTAACTACCAGGCTGGCAATGTAACTCTTTCGGAAGTACTGCAGGCTCATACCTTAGTACTGCAAGCTCAAAACGCACTTACTGATCATCGTACTTCCTACATTGTCTCTCGTCGCCGCCTCTCCGATCTCAAATCCCGCTAATCATTAGATTGGACTGAGTCATTGTTGCTATTATGCGAACAAAGCCATCCGGTTTTTAAACATTCTTATTAGTTCATAATTCATCATTCACAATTATATGTCAGAATGGTGGTGCGAGTGTCCGTGACCGTCGGGATCGATGGCCTGCCAGTCGTCGGGCACACGGAACAAATCCCAATCGGGATGATGGCAGGTGAGCACAAAGAAGGCCACCACCCAGAGCACGGCAACAGCCACCCACAGCGGCCACAGGCGCCGTATGTTGTTGCACTTGTCCAGCTTCAACGCCAGCCAGACGGCGAAGAACATCTCCGCCCAATAGACAATTACATCGGCGATAAGTTCTGCTTCGGGCGCAATAATGTGGAACAGGAAGTAGAGTCCGATAGCGAGCGGAATGGTGATTGTTGCGGACAGCATTGGCCCTCCAATGGCCTTGATGCTCTTCTGTTTTATGCACATAATAACTGCCAGTAGCAGCATCGGGAAGAAAATCATTTTCATATGCTCCCAGCAGGTCTCGCCGATGGGGAAGAAATGGCAGAAGAAGTTGCGCACACCGCCGGACACCTCCAGATGATGGGCAAAATGCATAGATGTGCCAGCAAGTCCGATGAGTAGTGAGAGAATGATGTAATGCAGTATCGCTGTTTTCTTCATAATTAGTTGTTGTTTGATTACTTATGGTATTTTGCTTTGACTATCTCGTATGAGTTGCGGGTGAGTCTAAAAAAACAATCTAGAGACCGGTTCGGGAGACAATAAGGGTAACCATAAACTCGGGACCTTTATCTTTCGCGGCGGTCGATGACTTTTTTCAGGCGGTAGCGGTCTCCGGTGGAAGGGGCAACGGCATCGATAAACCGAGGGTCGTAGCCGGGTGTTTCGTATCCCCAGCGCTGGAAATTGCCGTTCTCGTCAACCTTGCGAACCACCTGGTCGTTATATTTCACAATTATGTATTTGGCCAGCTGGTTCCACCGGCGCATCATTCGTTCGGTATAGTCGATGGATTTCTTGTTCAGGTAGTCGCGGCGGTCTGTCGGCGTCATCATCCCGATGGCAGCCAGCACGCTGTCTTGGTCGGCAAAGTAGTAGTTCTCCAACTCACGCTGCGCTGCACGCAGGTCGCCGATCATCATCGAATAGCGCGGATAGACCATATTGGCCACCCAGTTGTTCACCCAAAAGGCCGATTCGGTGCTGAACTCCGTGCGTGGATTGTTCTCAGGACGGAAAGGGTCGGGCACCTGTGTCAGACAACAATAGAGCGGTACGTATGCCACCATATCGGCATCGTCGCAGTTGAACCAGGTTACGCCGCCAACGTCGTCGGGTAGCCAGGAACGCATCTGGCAGGTCATAGTGAAACCGCTCTGCTGTGTGGCGATGGGCCGTTCACGGAAGAAGTCGTTACCACGGCTGTCTTTAAAGTGCATCGGCAGCGGACGGATGGGCATTCCCCAATGGCCGGCGGTCATATCGGCAGTCATATCCAGCGGAGTGCCCTCAAAATGGTCGCGCATATCTTGCTGCAGATCGCGAAGACTTAGCGGCTTCTCGGGCTTTACCCACAGCGGCAGGTGGTCGCACTTGTCGAACTCGCCGTTGATATAAGGCAGATATTGGTCCATATCCGAGCGGTGGTGACGGAAGAAACTCCATACCCTAGCGTCGGCATAGCGCACATTCTCGAAGTCGATGGGGCAGTAGGCGTCGCGGAATGAGAATTCTTCGTTCTTGCCGCTGAAATAGCCCTTCTCGCGGGCAAACTCGATCACATCCCAGGCGTAGACGCACTCCACCTGAGTTTGGTTGAAGTATTGGAGATGTTTGCTGCTTAAACTCTTGTACTCTTTCAGCTTTCGGGTGCCTTGTGCAGCTACTTTCCACTCGCCGTTTTCCACTTTCCATTCCCATCCTTCCTGCGGAAATTGGCGTATGCGGCTCAAGTTGGCGTGGGCGCAGATACAGTCGTCGGGGATGCGCAGCGCCACCCATACGGCGCTGTTGCGTCCCGGACCTTTGCCGATAATCTCCATTACCCACGCCTCGTCGGGATCGCAGATGGTGATGCTCTCGCCGCTGCTGTT
>DBXH01000040.1:0-1299 GCA_002309335.1 Bacteroidales bacterium UBA1217
ATTCAGAACTGGGCATTTCTCCGGCAGCAGACTTGAGAAATATACTGTGTTTGTAATGGGGTCTGTAATCATTTTAATGGTCTTTCTTTTTGATAGTTTCTAGTGCTAGCTTTAAACGTTCCATTCTTTTTATCCCAAGCAATCCTTTCCGATACCTTGCTCCAATTTAGTTCTTCGTTATCCACGTGTGTGACATAATAGCACAAAAATAGTTTCTTGCCTTCTTCTTGTTCTTGATCAGACGAGATACCACATCTTGTATCTGTTTTATATTCGATTTGCAGATTATTATTTGGTGCTAATTGTTCTAGCTGGGGCATTTCGTTTTCGCATGCGTTCAAAATAGCATTTACGCAAAACAAAGGTCCTGCAAGAATCTTGTCACCTTCACGAATGCTCCTAATAAGGATACCTCCATATTCACCATACTCATCCTTTTTCTCTTTTTCTTCAAAGTTGCATTGAAAGCAAATATCTACTCCGCTATAATGGAAAAAGAAATCTCCAGCATTTTTTTGACGTGGATAAGTCTCTTTGTTCCACGGAGCATCAAAATTATGGATGTCATCCACTTCTTTCTTATAGTAATAAAACTCTATCTCAGCAAATTGAAATAATCTTTTACCACATTTTATTCCGTATCTTTTAAATAGCAATTCGGCAATCTCTTGGCATCGTTCTTGAATTTGTGGAATATCTTTTTTTGTTAATCCATCAAATGGTTTATTCAGTTTTCCAATAAGTTCATCCATAATAATCATTTATTTTTTAGTTATTTACTTTCAACTGCAAAGGTATATGCATTTTTGAGAATGACCAAGTTTTTTTTGTTAAAGTTGCTTAAGATTCTCAAAATAGTTATTCTAAATTTTTATCCAAAAAAACAAACGTAAAAAATTGATTATTATTTCCCTGCTTTTGATTAATAAACATCGGGTTATTCCGAAGGGGTCATTGCCATTTCATACCGAGTGTTATGCTCTCGTCCTTACAAGTCTTCTATGGGACAACCAGTGGTGCATCTTGCTTGGATGGTTCTGTCTTAACCAATCCACAAACAAACCTGTCACGACGGATGTTCCGTTGTCTCTCATCCCGTCGCGGCTGATGTTCCCTTTGTGGCGGATCTGCGCTCCGCCACAAAGGAAATAGGATTGTGTAATTAAATTTCAGGAGTGTAATTAATCAGCATTTGGCTAGGTTGTATAGCCTATTAAAAGAAAACCACTACGTGGTTGTTGTATTTTTTGTTCTCTTGATTCTATTAAGAGGGAACCACTACGTGGTTATCGTATATCT
>DBXH01000040.1:1387-37822 GCA_002309335.1 Bacteroidales bacterium UBA1217
CTATTAAGAGGAAACCACTACGTGGTATCGAGATCGCGTTGTTTTTTGAAAAAAATATACCAGAAGGGGCTCTTTTCTGCTTATAGTTGTATTGTGTCATAATGTGTCATTATATGTCATATTGTGTCATAATGATTCATATCAAGTCGATTTTTGAGGACAGGGATGTTTTGGGTGTATCTTTGCAACGTCGTTTGAAGGGAGAGGGGGAACGGAGAACGGAAAACGGAGAACGGANNCCCCGCCGCTTTGCGGCACCCCTCTCTAAGAGGGGAGGGCTGACGCGGTCGGGGAATGGGAAACGGAAAGAACACACGCCCCTGTCCTTCGGACACCCCCTCTAACTTAGAGGGGGAAATAGAGAGGTCTTTGACATATTGAAATTTAGGTAAATTGATAAGGATTGTATTCTGACTTCAGAAAAAAACACTCCTGTACAATAAATTGGCTACATAGGCGTTAAATCTTAAAAGACTACGCAAATGGACAATAATATCAAAATGAAGATTGACGAGATTGTCAATGAGATAAGCGCCATCAACGACCTGAATATCAAACACGCTGTGCTGACCTATATGGAACAGCAGGCAGGCTTTATGCTCTGGCAGATGGAGGATGAGAAACATATCGACAACGACTCGCACAACGTATGAAAACGTTTAAAATATGTGCCGTTCTGCTCGCTGTGGCGTTGCTGGCTACCGGATGCAAAGGCGGTTATAGCTTCACGGGTGCGTCAATTCCGCCCAACGCTAAGACGATATCGGTCAGCACTTTCCCCAATTATGCCACTACGGTCAACCCGCAGCTGAGCCAGAAACTGACCGACGACCTGAGGAACCTCTTCGCCTCGCAGACAAGCCTCAATGTAGTGAACGGCGACGCTGACCTGCAGATTAGCGGCGAGATTACCTCCTATACTACCCGCGCTGCAGCTCTCTCGGCAAACGACGATGTCTCGATGAACCGACTAACTATCACCATCAAAGTCAAGTTCATCAACAACTGCGACCCCGACGCCAATTTCGAACAGTCGTTCTCGCGCTATAGGGATTATAACGCGCAGCTCAATTTCTCGTCGGTCGAGAACTCGCTGATGGGTGAGATTGTGTCGGAACTCTGCGACGATGTCTTCAACAAGTCGGTGGTGAATTGGTAACGGGGAACGCCGTGTGTTTGCGGGGAGCGTTTTTGAACGGGTAACGGAAATGGATTTGAAATTAAATATTCAAAATTGTCTTGGATGGCTTACCGGTATTGTGGCGACGGCGGTTTATCTACTCACGCTCGAGCCTTCGGTGAGTTTCTGGGATTGCGGCGAGTTCATAGCCACCTCCTACGGCCTTGAAATCGGCCATCCGCCTGGAGCACCTCTCTACCAGCTCCTTGCCCATTGCTTTATGCTCCTGGCTGGCGGCAACGTCGCGATGCTGCCTGTCTTGAGCAACGCTCTCTCGGCACTTGCTGGCGGCGCTACTGCGATGTTCCTCTTCTGGACGCTCCTGCATCTCCTTCATAATTCGAAATTCGGCATTCGAAATTCAATAGTCGCTGCCGAGGTCGGCACTTTCTGCTATGTGCTGTGCGACACAGCTTGGTTTTCGGCTGTCGAGAGCGAGGTCTACAGCCTTTCTATGCTTTTCTCGTCGGCTATAGTGTGGGCGATGGTGCGTTGGAGCGAGGAAAGTTGTTATTCGGACTTTATGGTGAGAGTGCGACATTCCCCGGCGCTGTTTTGCCACACAAAAATCAGCTCTACGCGCTCCACAGGAGCTTGTACCCCCTCTCCGAGAGGGGAGGTTCTGACGCAAATTGGGCGCGGTGGCGGACGTTGGTTGCTGCTTGTGTCGTTGCTGCTTGGGTTGTCGGTCGGTGTACACCAGTTGAGCCTGCTTACGGTGCCTTTCATCGTGCTGATTTATATCTTCAAGCGCCGCAGGGTGTCTGTCGGCGGTTGGCATAAACGGCTGGCAATGTGTCTGCTATACTTTGTCTTGGGTCTTACACCCTATGCTATTATCCCTATCCGTGCCGCTGCCAACCCTCCTATCAATCAGGGTAATCCAAGCACGTTGCAGGCATTGAAGGCCTATTTCTCGCGCGAACAATACGAGAAGGCTCCGCTGATTTATGGCCGCTGCTTCAACTCGCCGATTGTGGCTTACAAGGATGGCAAACCTGTGTATGCCAAAGAGATGGATATGTTTTTCCCGCGTATGTGGAAGTCGCACGCCAACGCCGAACTATATTATACCGACTGGTGTGGCCGCCACGGGAAGATGGTTGAAGTGGACGGCAGGGAGTATTATAAGCCCTCGTTTGGTGACAATCTTGTTATATTTGGCGGCTACCAGCTCGGATATATGTATCTGCGCTATCTGATGTGGAATTTTTCGGGCCGCTACAACGACCGTCAGGGGTTCGGCAATTTTCAGAAGGGGCAATTCATTACGGGCATACCGCCTATTGACAAGCTCTATGTCGGCACGGGTGCGCGACAGCCGGAGGCGATGCCGACGGCGGGCAACAACAGATATTTTATGCTTCCGCTGATTCTAGGCCTCATCGGGCTCTTTGCTCACCGCCGCCGCAACAAAGGCGGTTTCTGGCTGGTGATGACGCTGTTCCTGATGGGCGGCATCATTCTCTCCATCTATCTGAACCATCCGATGTATGAGCCACGCGAGCGCGACTATGCATACGTTCTTTCCTTCTACGCCTTTGCTATATGGATTGGCATCGGCGCCGCTGTGTTGCTCTCCAAGGAGTTTCGCCGCAAACGGTTGGGGCAGGTGATGCGTCCGCTAATAGTGATCCTTGTCGTCGGCACTCCGCTGCTTGTGGGTTGCCAGAACTGGGACGACCACGACCGCTCGGGGCGCTACATAGCTCACGATGCCGCTGCCAATCTGCTCAATTCGTGCGACGAGAATGCCATCCTCTTCACTATCGGCGACAATGACACTTTCCCGCTCTGGTATATGCAGGAGGTAGAGGGTTTCAGACGCGATGTGCAGGTGGTGAATATCTCGCTGCTTGGTGGCGAAAGCTACTGCGAGTCGACCAAGCGCCAGATGTTCTTGCAGGGGCGAGATCTCCTTGAAGGTGACGAGTGGCGTGCCTCAGGCCCTTATGGACGTATGAGGATGATTGTAAATAACAATTGTGGTGAGCGTCCGGTCTATTTCAGCCGCTATGCCCGCCGTGAACGCGGTGACGCCTTTGCCGGAAGGCTGCAGCTATGCGGTATGACGTATAGGCTGAGCGACACATTGTCGGTGGATAGTGTTGATGTGGAGCGCTCGTATCGGTTGATGACCGAGTCGCTGAAGTGGCACAATGTTGAGGATGTCTATATTGACGAGATGTCGAACGGTTTTTTGATGCAGTATTGGAATGCCGCTCTGCTTACTGCCGAGAACCTTGCCGGTAGCGGCGATGAGGGCAAAGGACTTGAAGTGCTTGACGCTACCTGTGCCGCAATCCCCGCCGAGGTGATGAAAAGTCCGCAGCTGATGTATGACTTGGCCCGCGTTTACGGCTTGTGTGGAGCGGCAGACAAGCGATCGATGTGGCTCGCACGCTCACGCGATGCACTTGCGCAGTTGTTTGCCTACTACAACACTATGTCGCCAGCTATGCAGCAGTATATTCCCTATACCTTAGCCCCACTCCTGGAGCTGGCAGAAAAACATAGGGCGAATAATTATTGATTTTCCGGAATTATCGGAGCGTTTCCGCTGACCAGATATGCCATTTTTGTCGTCTGCTCGACGCAACGGTACCTTGTCCTCCTTTTTTCAACCACCTTGAAAACAAGCCCGGGTTTGTTTTTAAGCCTGAACAAGGTGTCGACGGGCAAGTCCTTGAGTAATATCTCCGATGCCGTGGGATTATCGATTTGCCGCAATTGCCGTTCCAGTTCTTCTCCTGCGGCGCGGTTGAGTGGGATGCGTGAGATGTATTTCTTGAACAAGGGATAGACTACGGGCGGGAAATGGCCGTCGTTGAAATACTGGATTAGCAGGTTGCGGTATTGCTGCTGCCATTCGTGGCCGTGTGCCTGCACGGTGCGGCCGTAGGCTTTGAAGGTCTCGAGGTGTGCCATTTCGTGCAGCAGCACAAGGAGGAAAAAATGAGGCGAGAGGTCGCCGTTGACGCTAATCTCGTTGTAGTTGTGACGTGGCTGCGGCATACGGTAGTCGCCAAGCTTGGAGGTGCGCTGGCGTGAGATGTGGAAATGGACGGAGTTGGCGTTGAGGTAGTTGAATATGGGTTCAACCGCCGACGGAGGCAGATAGCGTGCGAGTGTCGCCCGGTATTGTTCGGCTTTATTGTCCGAAGTAGGTTGTTGTGGCATCGGGAGTGGTTGTTTGCGTGTGGTTTTCGGCAAAGGTAGGGCAGTTGCATTTGCGGCTTTTGCGGTGCTTGGACATATTAACGTTCTTGCGACTGCAAGATGACAGCAGCAACATAACGACCACTAGGGCCGCCGCGGTTTTCATTATGGTCACGCTACGTTTCATATCTGCATAACGCCGAAAGAGAAGATTTATTGCGGGAAATGTTTTATGCGGTCGGCGTCGATGCGTTCACCGCTTTCGGGGGCACCGATTTCGATCATAGGAGTGCGGAATCTCGGCATACCGACAATCATTACAGGAATTCCTCCCAATACAGTGGCAGTCTTAAGCAAAACAGCGGCACCGATAGATAGGGTGTCGGTGTCGAGGTTTAAGGTTGTTTTTTGTGTGGCGTATCCGATATACGCAAATTCAACCGTGTATTTCCCTTTGGGTGCTCGTATGGTGAAGTTGCCGTCAAAGTCGGTATTCCCACCAGTGATTGTTTTGCCGTCTTTGTCTAACAGTCTAATGCTTGCAAATAACAATGGTTCGCCGGTTTTACTATCGATTATACTGCCTTTGAAGATGCAGGTGTCCGATGTCGAGGGGTTTGTGTCGGATATGGTTTTGGTGTGTCTATGACTGTCGGGTATAACATTCTGTGCCGCTGCGGTGAGTGTGCCGCCAGAGATGCCCAGCGCTAGGCCGGCGACTACGGCGGCTTTGCCCATAGCGGTGCGCAAGGTCAGTTCGCGTTCCAGATACTGCAGCTCGGCTTCGCATTGCGGACAGGTACCTTCGCATTCGCCTGTGTAGGTGCATTCCGGAATGTCGAGTTCAATTCCGTTCTCGCTGGCGATATTGCGGCGAATCTCTTTCAGCTCCTTGCAGATATATTTTCCTTGATTCATATTTTTGCCCTTTTTACGGTAAATGCAACAACTATTGAAGATAAGAGTGTGACAACGAGGAAGGTGGATATGAAGTCGACAAGCCGCATTGCCACAGGGAAGGCGTCGACGATGGCATTGGCGCCCAGTTTTACGATGCCAAAATGCTGCTGCAAAATGCAGGTTATGAAACCCAGCACTAATCCCGAAACAACGCCAACGAGGGCTATCAGCAGCCCTTCGGTGAAGAAGGTCCGTCGGATCTGGCTGCCGTCCATTCCGAGTGCGCGCATTGTGGCAATATCTTTCCGCTTGTTGATTATCAGTAGCGAAAGCGATGCGATAAGATTCAGGGTGGCGATGAGCACTATGAGCGAAAGGATGAGGAACACTCCGAGCCGTTCGGAGCGGAATATCTTGTAGTAGAGCGGTTTCTGGTCGAAGCGGTCTTTCACGGTATAGCCGTCGCCAAGTATGCTTTGAAGCTGTTTTTTGATGCGTTTCAGATGTTTTGTGTCGTTGACGCTTACGGCAAGCGAGGTCACCTCGTCCGGAGCATACGACATAAGATGGCGCACAAGGTTGATGTCGGCAACGACATAGAGGTTGTCAATTTCTTCCTGTATGCGGAACGCTCCTGCCGGATAGGCGTAGCCATTGTTGAAAGCCTCGTCAATCGAGAAGCCTATTGAAGTGGTGCCGCGCTTGGGAATATGGATGGCTAGCGGGGTGTTGGTCATAGAGTTCACGCCCAGCCGCACCATAATGTTCCATCCCATAAGCAAGAAGTCTTGATAGATGGTGTCTGCACCGTCGTAATAGGCATCCTTTAGCAGATATTCGCCTTCGGCAATCATCGTGTCAAGTCCGCAGGAGTGTCCGTAGCTTTCGTCCACCCCCCGCAGCTGAACGATGGCTTCGGCCTGACGCAACGTTATCCAAGCATTTTCCTCCACAATCTGCGATACGTTGTCGACGCCAGGTGTTTTTATGATGGCGTCGTAATCGATTGTAGACGTGTGAAATGTTTTGCCTTCGGATGGTTCAATCATCAAGTGAGGGTCGAAGATGTTAAAGAGCGACTGAGTCAGCTCCCCGATGCCGTTGTATACCGACATAACGACAATCAGCGCCAATGTGCTGACAGTGATGCCGATAAGCGAGATCCAAGAGATGAGATTGATGACGGTCTTCTCCTTTCGGGAGAACAGATAACGACGTGCTATGAAAGTAGAAACCTTCATTTATTGTTTCAGCAGATTCTCGATGTTTTCAATATAGTCGAGCGAGTCGTCGAGATAGAATTCAAGGTTGGGGATGATTCGCAGCTGCTTGCCTTCGCGCAATCCAAGCCTGCGGCGTATGTCCGCGCTATGTTCAAGTATGGCGTTGATAACAAGTTGTTTGGTGGCCTTTGTGCCTTCGGGTGTATCGTTAGTTACAGGCATATTGCCGAGAGGGTAGATGCTTATGTGAGCGCGGGCAATGGAGAGGTCGCTTGTCACGCGTACCCTTGTCACCGTGATAAGAGAGTTGCCGATGGCAGGCTTCATCTCCTTCAGGAATATATCGCCGAGGTCTTGCTGTATTAGTCGGGCAATTTTATTTTGGCGTGTGGAATCCATTGATGTTGTTCAGATAAGGTTAGAAACGGAATCCCAAACGGATGGGAACAAAGCAGGTCTGCTGGGTATAGGCGAATGCCAGTTCTACGTATAGGCTCAGATAGTTGCGTTCCATATTGCGGTACTCGTAGCGGAAAAACCAGTTCAAGCCCGTCGAGAGTTCGATGTAGGGATCGATGGTGTTGCCGTAGGGCGAGTCGGCCATAAGATACGACACACCGGCTTTGGCACCCACCATTGGCGACCACTCGACGTCCAACGGTCTGTAGTCAAAGTCGATAAATCCCATCGGGCAATGCCAGCCGTTGGCGAAATTGGCCTTAACGATGTCGCTCGGCGCAATAACCATATTGTAACCCAAACCAAGACCAACGAAGAAATCCTGCTTGATGTTCACACCGTTGATGATGTTAACTCCCACAGCGTGTTGCAGGTCGCTGATATAGTAGCCGTAGGCACCCTCTTCGCCCAGGTTCATCATAAAAGGCATATAACCCACTTCGGCTTTGAACATATACTCATAATCGGAGCGGTCTTGACGGAATTGGGCCGTTGCAGGCATCGAAACAGCCACAGCCATTAATGCTAAAAGTATCTTTATTTTTTTCATATTCAGAGATTTACTATTCGATAATTAAATCTGTGCCCTTGCACATACAAAATGCAAATTTACAAAAAAAAATCAGAATAATGTTTGTTTCGAAAAAAATGTGTATTTTTGCAATCGGAAATCAAAAAAACGCGATATCCTGAGTCGGGGATGCAGGTTATCAATTGTCACTACCGAAAAACGCTTAGCCGGAATTGATCCAGGGGAGACCTAGAGTTGACCCAGAATTGACCTAGAGATGACCCAAGGTTGGTTCAAGGTAGACCTAGAGAAAAGTGAAATGCAAATAACAATAAAAACTCGACGAAAAAAGTTTTCGGAACTCATCAAACAATAATTCTGAAAGGCGCGCGTTATTACATCATAATTCAATTAAAAACAATCTAAACATTTTATCTTTTTGTTATGAATAAACAGATTATCAAACATTTGGTTTTCGGTCTCGCAGCTGTTATGGTCTTTGCGCTGACCTCTTGCTCAAAGGGAGTCGATATGGGCAAGTATATCCCGAAAGACGCTGCTGTGGTGTTGGATGTGGATATGAACGAGCTTTGGAATAAGGCCGATTTGAACAATATTGACGACATTTCATTTGTGAAACTCGCCCGTCAGGAGTTGCGCAGCGAGAATCCTTGGGCAGCCGACCTTATTGACGCTATCCTTAAGGATCCGACCTCGACCGGACTCCATCTGAAAAGGGACGTCGCTATTTGGTTCGGTTTTGGGGAAGAAGATTTTGACGGCGCTCTTATTGCCACAATGCACAACAAGAAGAAATTCGAGGAATTCCTAAACAATTTTGTCAAGGAGAATGAGATGACCATCAATTTCGAAGACAAAGACAAATGGCGCATAGCGACGACGCAGAATGAGTTTGCCGTAGAGGAATTTATTATGTTCAATGATGAGGTGGCTGTTTTGGCTTTCGACGGTAAAGGTGTAGACCGTATTGTCAATCTGAAGAAGGACGAGACTCTCGCCGGCGACAAGCGTTTCCGTGAGTATTGGAAGGACCGCAGCGAGATAAGCACCTGGGTGAGTATGGGCAGCATTCTGGATATTGCCGAGCGGAGTGGCCAGGATGTGAAGGAAATGATGGGTCAGATATATGGCGAGGAATACTGGAACGCAATAGAGCAGGCAAGCATTGCCGGCAATGTTGTCTTTGACAAGGGTGTGATGCGTATGGTGTTTACGTATCAAGGAATCAACAGCAAGGTTTTCGATAAATATATGCAGAAGTTTAATGGTAACATTGTTGACTATATGCCCGAAAACACTTACGCTGTGCTTGCTGCTGCATATAACCTGCAGGAGACGATGAAGGCTCTGGAGGAAGACGAGGATCTGGGTGTTGACCTTGACGAGGAGGTTATGGAAGGCGTAACCATTCGTGACCTCGTGTCGGCCTTTGGCGGCAGTATGCTCTTCAACCTCTTCGACCTTGAGGTCAGCGAAACCGGCTCGGTGATGCCGATGATGGCTCTGGCGCTAGATATCAACAATAATGCCGATATTGTCAAGAAACTCCTTGAGGAATGGGGAATGCAGAAGGTTGGAGAGAATGTCTACGTTCTGGATATGGAAGGTTTGTTGAAATTCTCGATCTATGTAGCACTCAATGATAAAGTCATTTTTGCCACCAACTCCAATGCCGCCCTTGACAACTTTATGAAAGGCGCTAACAAGAACGCTTTGAAATCTGTTGCCAAGAAGGTTAAGGCGGGCAACTATTTCTATGCCGACCTCGACATCAACCACTACCCCGACGGCGTAAAGGCTATGCTGCCTGAAAATATTGTGTCGTTGCTGGGCAAGTATATGGATTACACCGAAGTTTTGACCAACGGTACCAAGAGCGGCGAGTGGGACTTCTATATCAAGGACAAGAAGCAGAATAGCCTCTTGGCAACGCTCCACTTCGTTGACGACAACCTGATTGAACTTGGCAACCTGGCCAGCTCGATTGGCGGTGGTAGCGACTACCTTGAGGAGACTGACACGCTCTATGTAGATGATGATTTTGTGTGGGAAGATGAGGACGAGGACATCCACATCCAATAGCCAATCTATGACGATTGAACTACACAATTTAAAACCCAAATATATGTCGGAACTGGAAGTCGCCGGTTCCGACATATATTTAAAGCCTTCCGTTGTTTTTGAGCAGGGTAGGTTCTATATGGTTTGCGCTAGTTCGGGACACGGGAAGACCTCGTTGCTCAACTTCATCTACGGCGTCAGCGACTCGTTTGACGGGAATGTTTATTTAACGGAGGACGAGGAACGGAGAGCGGAGAATGCGACACACCCCGCCCTTACGGGCACCCCTCTCCGAGAGGGGATGGCTAACGCAGGAACGGAGAATGGGCTGCGCACGAAGGTGCTGAGTTTTGTTTTTCAGGATTTGGCGCTATTCCCGGAACTAACAGCGATGGAGAATGTGCAGCTTAAGAATCGCCTGACTAACTTCAAGAGCGATGCTGAGATTGAGGCTATGCTCGACTCGTTGCTGCCGCCAGAGAAAAAGAACCAACTGGTGGCAACCCTCTCGCTTGGGCAGCGCCAGCGTGTTGCTGCGGTTAGGGCTCTATGTCAGCCGTTCAAATTCATTTTGATGGACGAGCCTTTCAGTCATATCGACAGCGAGAACGCCCGCCGCCTTGCAACTATGGTGTTGGACGAGGTGAAGCGGCAAGGAGCAGGACTTATTGTAACCGCTTTGGATAAAATAGATTACTTTCCTTTCGACGAGATACTGAATTTATAGGATATGCTTAGGAAATTACAACGTAAGACTCTGATTCCGGCGCAGATTGCTGGTTACGCACTCACGCTTCTAGTGGGTGTGGCCATCGTGCTGCTATCGCTGCAGGTGTATTGCGATATCAAGCCGCTTCTGACTCATCAAACTGACGTCTTTAAGGCTCATACGGTTACGGTGTCGAAGAACGTTACTGTATTCAAGACCGCCAACAAAGAGGGACTCTATTTCAGCGAGAAAGAACTGGATAAACTGAAGAGTCAGGAGTTTGTCAATAATGTGGCACAGTTCAGAAGCGCTTCGTTTGCGACCAAGGCAGCCATAAGTTTCGAGGGGCAGCGGATGAGTACCGATCTTTTTTTCGAGAGTGTGCCCGACGGCTACCTCGATGTTGAGAGCGATGACTGGAAGTGGGACAGCACAGCTGATTTCCTACCTATAGTGATACCGGAAGATTATCTGAACCTTTACAATTTCGGCTTTGCCGAGAGCCAGTCGCTGCCTGTTGTTTCAGCTCCTGTGCTGTCGCAGATTACATTCAGCATTTTCGTCGAAGGCAACGGCAAAAGCAAGGTTTTCAAAAGCCGCATAGTGGGTTTGTCGGGTAAGATAAACTCGATACTTGTGCCCGACGATTTCCTGCAATGGGCGAACAGCGAATTTGGCACCTCCGAAGAGCATTCGAGCAGCCGTCTGTTGGTCGAGTTTACCGATGCCAGCGATGAACGCATACCGCAATATTTTGAAGCCAATGGCCTGAATATCAATAAAACCGAATTGGAGACAAGTAAGATGGCGTTCTTCTTCAAACTGGCTATGCTCTTTGTGACAATAATCGCAGCAATCATCATAGTCCTTTCGGTGGCGTTCATCATTATGAGTATGAACCTCATTGTGCAACGCAACCGAGAAATGTTTGTAAACCTATATAATATCGGCTATTCCCATAAGGTGATTTCGCGATTCTACAAGGTGATAGTAAGCATTATAACCGCTGTCGACATTTTGCTGTCATCAGCGCTGGTACTTTTGGTAAGAAGGTGGTATATGGGGCGGCTGTCTGTTTTGTTCGATACCGGCGGCGGCATCATTCCGACGCTTGCAGGAGCAGCAATCTTGCTTGCATTGCTGCTTATTATATGCAACATCTTCACTGACCGTGTGATAAGAAATATCATAAAATAAAAATAATCGCCACAAAACCATTTGTGGCGATTATTGTACAAATTACTTCCGGGTGTTTATTTCCCGAACATCACCTTCTCGCTGTTGAACATTCGGGTCAAGCCCCATACTGCTATACCTGTGTAGCATACGTTCGAGGCGAGACAGATGGCGACATTGGTCCAATCCAGTTTGTGGGCAAAAACAGATGTCATTACCTCAATACTGTTATAGAACGGAATAATGTAGGTTGTAAAACTTTCAGGTGTGCCGTTTTGCATCAATGGCAATAAGCCTGCAAGCATCACGACAAGCATAAACGGTGTAATCATCGTTCCTGCACTTTTCACATCTTTTGCCAAAGCCGACAGCAGGCTTACGGCCGATGCCATTATCAGAACCGAAGCTATGATTACAAGGAACAATGCCGCATAATCGGGGAAGGTATAATTGAACCCCAAATCAACATCCTCGCCGCTTATCATCTTGGGCAACGACAGGGCGATACCGATAAAACTCGATATGCCGCTGAGCAGGGCGATGCAGCTGAGCGACACAATCTTGCCAAGAGCCAGTTCGTTGCGACGCATCGGGGTGACAAGCAAGGTGGCGATGGTGCCGCGCTCCTTCTCGCCTGCGATGGCGCTGGGTGCAATAGCCATAGTGCCGCTGAAAAGCATCATCACTATCAGCATTGGCAGTATCTTGCTCCAAATCATAGCACCTATCGAGTCCTCCGTAGCCATATCAAATTGGGCCTCACAGCCTTCATCGATACGGTTGATATCGAAACGGTTGCTCTGCTGGTTCTCATATTCGTTTAGGAACATAGTTAGGGTGCTGTAGATTAGGCTACTGGCATTATTGCTGGAGTTGTAGTATATCTCGACGTTTGGTGCCGGCAACCCGCTTTGCGGGTCATAGACGCTTGTTAATAGCTCAAAGTCCTTTGGAAAGCGCACCAAGACAACATTCCGGTCCTCGTCGCTCAGCATATCTATTTCCTCCTGTCCAAATGGAGCTTCTACAACTACCAACTGGCTGTCGGCAGCTATTTCTGCGGCAAGGAATTCCGGCAGATTCTCCACCTGTACAGTTACAACATCGTCGCGACCTTCGGTCACCATTTTGCCGATACCTTCGCCCATAAGGCTGTAGACCAAGTAGATGAGAAGGCCAGGCATAATGACCGTAGTGAACAGAAGCTGCCGGTCGCCGAAGAAGCGCGCGAATTCTTTCTTTATGATTGTCCAAGTGTTGTTTTTCATACTTCGTCTCCTTTCACTTCTTTAAAGATTTCAAAGAATCTGTCTTCTATTGTCATTCCGTTGCATACCTCCTCAAGAGTACCGCAAGTTATCATCTTGCCATCAATGATGATACCCACGCGGTCGCACAGGCGTTCCACAAGACTGAAAATGTGAGTCGACAGGATGATGGTCTTGCCTTCACCACGCAGTTCCTGCAGGTAGTCGGTCACGGTGCGCGCCGTCAATACGTCGAGGCCGTTTGTGGGTTCGTCGAAGATAATCACCTCGGGGTCGTGAACCAACGAGATGACGAGCGACAGTTTCTGTTTCATACCAGTAGAGAGGTTCTGTACCTTCACTTCGGCGAATTTATCGATGCCGAAGCGGGCAAACATCTGTTCTTTGCGTGTCCGTACTATGTCTTCGGGCATTTGGTGCAAACGGCTGAAAAAGTCGAATAGATAGTTGGGCGTAAAGAAATCCTCAAGTTTCAGTTCAGAAGTGAGAAAACCAATCTTCGAGCGAACCCCTTCGGGATCGCTTATTATGCTGCAGCCGTCAAGTACGGCGTCGCCCGAGTCGGGCTTGATCAACGTTGACAGCATACGCAATGTCGTCGTTTTGCCTGCGCCGTTGGGACCGAGCAAGCCAAATATTTCACCCTTGTTGGCGGTGAAACTAAGATTGTTCACCGCCACCTTCTTGCGCTGGGTGGTGCGCTCAATCTTCTGTTGTTTTTTTGATAGCGTAAAGGTCTTCGATATACCTTCCACGCGCAAAATTTCTTCCATTATTTAAGTGTTTATTTTATTTATTGTTTGAAAAAGCTAATCGCAATTATCATTATATATGACGTTCCAGATGCCCAAAATATTACAGGTTACCGTTTTTTTTCTTTGACTCACGTATATCTTCGACAATAATGATAACACACCAGATGGCGAGAAGCAACAAAGTAAAAGCCACAAAGATATACTTCAGGACCTCGTATGCAGGTTTTTCCCATAGTTGGAAACAATAGTCAGTCAGGCCGTAAAGTTCGAAGAACAGTGTGATTGGCGGCCACCATACAAGGCGTGTGCGATTGGGATCGGTAACGCGTGTATCTTTCTGCCACTTCATCTTGCCTTCAACCAATCTGAAGCCCCATTTCTGGTTCTTCATATTGGGCAGCCAAGTGATGAACATTCCTCCGGCAAGGATAGCCAATGCGTAGAGCAGGTAACTCATAAAGAACCCCGATCCCTGTGTCTTTATCTGTGTCGCCATCAGTGCAATACCGGCAATGGTTACCATTCCTGCAAGAGCACTGCATATCAGCGCAACGGTCTTTTTACCTTCAATTGTCATATGGCTTCTCCTTTCTGTTGTCTATATTTGATGATTCCCATTATCACTCCAATCAACACTAAAGCTATTCCAAGATACTTCAGATATACATTGAGCGAAAAATCCCAGAATGTGTCGGGCCAAATCGTCCCGAGGGCAAACATCGGCACTACCAGCGAGAGCGTCCAACTGGACCATCCTATCTCAATAGCTGAAAACCATCCGTCGCCACTTTTAAACTGGCGCTGCTCCTTGACAAAATGCCACTTCTTCAGCTTCATTACGTAGTATTTTTTCCCCTCCTTGGTAAGACGCAATTCAAGCCAGCTGCATAGCAGACAGAAAACGGCCGCTGCGAGACAAAGCCAAAATATAAAGTGAAACACCTTAAGGTCCTCGCCTTTAATCAGGACAAAGCCCAATATACCGCCGACAAGGAAGTTCAGCAGCGACAAAACGCCCAAAACTATAGCGAATATTTTTTTCTTTTTCATTGTCCGTCCTCCGTTTTTGCCGGAGCGCCGGCATCCTTGCCGGCGCCAGCTCCTGTTTTCTTCTTCGGGAGGCGTCCGGCCTTCTTAAGCGCCTCGGACAATATCCACTCTATCTGACCGTTGGTACTGCGGAACTCGTCCGCAGCCCAACGCTCGATAGCATCGTACATTTCGCTGTCCACCCGAAGTGCGAAAGATTTTTTCATTGTAATTTGATTAAGACTTTAAGGACCTTAAGGTGCTGGTTAATAAATTGAACCTGTGTTGATGACCGGGCTTGCGCTCTCGTCGGCGCAGAGGACCACGAGCAGGTTGCTCACCATCGTGGCCTTCTTCTCCTCGTCGAGCTGAACGACCTCGCGCTCGCTGAGCTTGTTAAGGGCCAGCTCCACCATTGAGACGGCGCCCTCGACAATCTTCTCGCGGGCAGAGATGATGGCGTCGGCCTGCTGGCGGCGCAGCATAACGCTTGCAATCTCGGCGGCGTAGGCGAGGTAGTTGATGCGGGCTTCGATGACCTCGATGCCGGCGATGCTCAGGCGGCTGCGGAGCTCCTCTTCAAGCTGAGTGTTGATTTCCTCGGCGCCGCTGCGGAGGGTAAGTTCTGTGCTGTTGTGGTCGATGTTGTCGTAGGCATAGTGGCCGGCTACCTTGCGGAGGGCGGCGTCGCTCTGCACGTGGACAAAACTGTCGTAGCCTTTCAGCTGAGGTTGGGTCTCCTGTGCATTTTGCTGAGACGTTGTGCCTGAAGTTAGAGTCTCAACATCTATATCGAATACAGCCTTGTATGTGTCGGCAATCTTCCACACCAGCACCAAACCGATCATAATCGGGTTGCCGTTCTTGTCGTTCACCTTGATGGGCGGCACATCCATATTACGTGCGCGTAACGATATTTTACGTTTGGCGTAGAATGGGTTGACCCAGAAAAAGCCGTTTTGACGCACCGTACCGCTGTAGCGGCCGAAGAAAGTCAGCACGCGGCTCTGGTTGGGTTGAATAATCATAAAGCCGATGCAATGCAGAATATAGACGAATGTCAGAATGATGCCACCCAGTATCGGCAGCAGAATCATCGCCGTCGGCTCGCCGTCTAGGGGGTTGATCATTCCGTCCAATCCTGCCATCCAGATAATAAGCAGTATGAATCCCACCAGCATAGCAAGGTTAAGGAAAAGGTGCAGGAATCCGTTGTTCTTGCCGTTCAGTTGTTTGTTAAACTCTTTTGTTTCCATTGTTTTTTGTTTTTATTTTTTGCTTTAATAACTTGATAATAATTGTTTTCTGTTGATAATTTGTTTTGATATCATTTTGATATCACTTTGCAAAAGTACGAACATTTTTGAAACCACCAAAAAAAATCGTAAAAAAATAAAAAAAAATAACTGAATAATAAAAGAAACAAGCATTCGTTATAAAGAAACCATTATAATTAAAAATGCAACGATGATTATTTCTGCACTACTGATAATTACTATTGTCCTCACATTGATACTTATCCTTTTCCGCATATTGCGCGGAGAAAGTTTCCGTGATATACGCCGCGAACTGAAGGAACTGAAGGCTCAGGATGTGCCGCACTATTTCCTGCGTTCGCTTAAGATAGTATTCTCCTTCAAGCCTGGCTACACACGCAAGCAAAAGAAAGCTCAGGAACAGAAGGAAAAAAATTAAACGACTTCGCGGGTTTCGTAATTCCTTATCAAATTAATATACCACACCAGGAGGGCGAATGAAATTATTGCTCCGCTGATGGAGAAGAGCAGTATGCCCGTTTGGAAGCTGGCGGTGAGGATGCCGGCGAGGACGGCGCCGATGCGGAGGACAAAGAGAATAATGTAGAAGATGAACTCGGTGCGCTGTTTGGAGAAGACGTTGGAAAGGAACATCAGCGAGGTGGAGGTCAGCATAATATAAATCCAGGGCAGCAGGCAGCGAATATAGTAGCCGCAGCCGCTCCAGCGTCCGCCGAAGATGAAGCCAAAGATGCTGTCGGCAAAGATGAATCCTATGACAAACAGAGGCAAGACGATGATGTTGAGCGTCTTGGCGAAGCGGAAGATGTCAGAGCGAATGCTCTTGCCTTCGCGCACCTTCTCGGCGACGCGGACGTAGAAGAGTTTTTCGAAAACGTTGTTAAGTATGTTGGCTGGACGGAAAGTGAAAGTCAGCGCCAATGAGAAAAGTCCCACCTCAGCTTTGTCGAAATACATGGCCAGCCAGATGAAGGGCAGATTGTAGGAGAGGCTGTTGACGAGGTCCTTGGGCATCGTGTAGCGCGGGAAATTGCGGAACTTGGCGGCGGCCGAGCGGCGGTCGTCGCGGGTGATGTCCTTGGGTAAGTTGAAACGATGAAGTAGCAGTCGCAAGTTGATGTTCGATACGATCTTTCCGAGCACGGTGCCAAGCGAGAGGCCTAAGCTGTGCCATAGGGTTGCTGCCAGATGGGGAAGACCGAAGAGGATCTTGAATAAGATGCCCGAAGTAGAGCCGGTGACTTCGGAGAGGGCAATCTGGCCGAATTTGCGGAAGCGGTTGAATATCTGCGAATAAACGCGCGAGGTACCGCAGAAGAAAACCATCAGCGGGATAAGCAAAGCGATGGGCAGCTGCGAGGTGAAGAACGACAGCTGCAGAAGTCCTGTGGTTTTGCCCGCATAGTGGAGAACCAGTATCAGCGGCAGCAGCACGAGTGAGATAATGGTGTTAAGCCGGAGTGCGTGGCGGCTGACAGCGGTGGCTTCGCGGTCGGTGTCGGCAAGCACAATGGCGAGCTCATATTTGCAGGTGCTAAGAATGATCAGGACGTCGATGAATGAGTAGAAAACGGTGTAGATACCGATGTCTTCGGGCGAGAAGAGGCGGGTGAGGAAAATGTAGGCGAGGAAGGCGATGAACTGAGCCCACATATTGCCCGACAGCAGCGTGAAACTGTCGCGAAGGAATGATGAGTTTTTTATGGTCGAATTCAGTCTCATTCAATATATTTAAATTTCCCCGTTGTATTTGCGAGTTATCCACTCGGCGGTGAGTAGAAGGATGATAAGGACGAAAATGAGCGGCAGATTGAGCATATCGCTGTAGGAGGTCTCGCTGAAGACCAGCGTTTTCATATCGTCGCGCTCGCGCAGCATTGATGCTAGTTGGTCGAGTTGGTGTGACGACACCATTGAGCCACCGGTCGACGAGGCGAGGGTGGCGAGAAGCGAGTGGTCGGCAACGGTGTTTAGTGCCTCGAGTTGGAGGTCCTCGACGAGGAACGAGCCGTTGGCTGATAGAGTTTTGCCGTTGAAGTGGGTGGAAGCCGAATAGGTATATGCGCCGGGAGGCAGGATGCCGAGGTTGAGGGTATATCCGGTAGCAGAGCGGTTAAAGGAATATTTCTTGCCTTGCTCGCCGTTTTGCCTAATGGTAAGTTCAACGTCGGGTATATTGACCGGCTCATAGCTGTCGTTGTAGAGTTGGGCGTCGAAGACAACAGCCTCCGTCTGACCGAAGATGTTCTTGGCGTCTATGTGGAATTTCTCGTTGTTTGCCCTCAGAGCGGTGAAGACAATGATTTTGTCTACCAGAGTGTTAAAGTTGGAGTTGGTAGAGTTGGCTTGATAGTCGGCCAGCCGCCAGCGCCAAAGGCCTTCGCCAGCGATGAAGGCGTAGCGTGAAGAGGATTGCTGTGTGACAGCAATAAGTGGAAGCCCCGAATTAACCGAACCTATGCGCGAAGAGAAGAGCGTCTGTGCGTTGGTGCCAAGTTTGTATTCGCCGAAAGGCGAAGAGAGCGGCGGGAATTGAGATATGCGTTGAGCTGTTTCGTCGGGGAGGGTGAAATAGGTGAAATTCTTATTTAGTATGGGAGCCGCCTCGTTTTGGCGGTCGATGCGCGAATAGATTTCAAGTCCCGTGTGTAGGTTGTTGAGTCGGGCGAGGTCGGTTTGACTGCCGAGCACGAAGAGGGCGGGAGTGCCCGATTTGAGCAGAGCAGCGACGTCGATGTTCGACTCAGCCACTTTGGTTGGTAGTTGGTGGAAGATAAGGAGATTATAGTCGCGCGGATTTTTGGAGAAATCCTTGGCGAGAAATACCTCCGCCTCGAAGTTGCGGTTGTTGTCGACAGCTGAGCGGAGTGCGGCGATGTCGGGATGCGGCACAGCGGCGATGATGGCAATCTTTTGGTGGCCGTCGATGACTTCGATAGGGATGACGCGGCGGTTGTTGCGTGTGGATTTCTCGCCGCGCAGCGGCGCAATCTCGACGATATAGTTGTGCAATCCTGCGCGGTCGGCATCGAGAGTGATGCTCTCGGTGGTAGAGAAGCGGCTGTCGTTAATAGTGATTGGTTTGGAGAAGAGTTTGCGACCGTCGCAGGAAACGGAGAGCATAGCTGTTTCGCCTTTCAGCCGATTGGCGTTGACCGTGATGTCGAGCGGGAATGAGTTGCCAAGATATGCGATGCGGTTGAAGCGGACGTTGGCGACGGAGGCATCGCAATGGATAGTGGTGTCGCCCATCGCGACGGTGTAGACGGGGAATGAGAGCTCCGATGCGGAGCTGAGTGGGTTGCTGCCCGTATTGTAGATGCCGTCGGAGGCGACGATGAGAGCGCCTACGTTGCGGTGATAGTAGCGGTCGGCCACATCGGAGAGCAGCTGCGATATGTCGGTGGAGGGATCAGTAAAAGATGCGCCATCCTCCGAAGTCCTTGTTTCGGAACCGAAGATGAGATGTTGCACATCAAAGTCGGCCGAGAGATTGGAAGAGAGTTTGTCGAGTTGGTTGAGATAATCGTTGTGGTGGAAGGCTGAATCGGGGCAGTAGTCGAGCGACTTGCTGTTGTCCTGTGCTATGATGATGATAGGTTTCTCCTTGCGGTTGATGTCGCGTTTGACCAGCGGTGCGAGGAGAAGGAACGCAATTGCCGCCACCGAGAGGGTGCGCAGGAGAGAGAGGATGATTGAGAGTCGGCGAGAGAGAGAAGTCTCATCCTTGCGACGCAGGCGGAGCCAATAGAGTGCGAAGGCGTAAGCTGCACCCAGCAGGAGGCAGAAGAGGATGAAGTACCAGGGGTAATCTAGAATGAGTGACACGAGTATACAGTATATTGGTATTTGTATTATTTTAAACAGTTATTATAACGCCGAAGCGGAGGCGGTAGTATATGCGGCATCGGTTATTTTTTTTGATGGTTAATATTATGCGTAAAGATAGCGTTGAGATAGCGTTGGGATAGTACCGGTGTAGAGAGAAGGAAATTTTTTTTGGTCAGGTCGCCTAAAATTTGTACTTTTGCAAAAATTATATTGGAGCAAATAACAAAATAAAAATACAGAAATTATGAAGAAAATAATGATGCTGCTGGTAATGGCAGCGATGACAATCAGCGCTTTGGCTGATGAAGGAATGTGGATTCCGATGCTTTTAGGCCGCAATGAGGCGGATATGCAGAGAGCCGGAATGCGTATCACGGCAAAGGATATTTATGATATAAACCACGCCTGCCTGAAGGATGCAATACTGCTTTTCAATCAGGGATGCACGGGCGAGTATGTGAGTAGCGAGGGTCTGTTTCTGACCAACCACCATTGCGGCTATTCTTATATCACTAAGTACAGCACCGTTGAGCACGACTATCTGACCAGAGGCTTTTGGGCAAAGAGCCGCGAGGAGGAGATTCCTTGCCAGGGATTGACTGCCACCCGCTTGGTGCGTATGGAGGATGTGACGGCTCAGGTGCTTGACGGTGTAACGCCCGAAACCAGCGAAAGCGAACGCGCCGCCATTATAGAGAGAAATATCAAGGCTATCACAGATCGTGCTGAAGATGGAACCCATTACAAGGCCGTTATTAAGCCGTTCTACTATGGCAACCAATACTTTATGTATATTAATGAGGTGTTTACCGATGTGCGTTTGGTGGGTGCGCCTCCGTCGAATATCGGCAAGTTCGGCGGCGACACCGACAATTGGATGTGGCCTCGCCATACGGGCGATTTTTCGATGTTCCGTGTTTATGCCGACGAGAACAACTTGCCTGCCAACTATTCGAAAGCGAACCGTCCTTACAAACCGTTGAAGCACCTTGAGATTTCGCTCGACGGTGTGAAGGAGGGCGATTTCACCTTTGTGTTCGGCTACCCGGGCACTACTCAGCGCTATGTGACCAGCGACGCTGTTGAACTGATGGCCAATGTGGAGAATCCTATCCGCATAGCACTTCGCACCATTCGTCTGAACCACTACAAAAATGCTATGGAGAAGAGCCCTGCACAGCGACTGAAATATGCCTCGAAGGTGGCCAGCGTAGCCAACTATTGGAAGAAATGGCAAGGAGAGACAGAGGGTATCAACCGAATGAAAGGTGTGGAGAAGAAGAGGGATTTCGAGCAGAAATACCAGCAATGGGCAAACGACAAGCCGCAATACTACAATGTGTTGCCACAGTTGCACGAGGCCTATAGCGAGATGGGTCCTATCGAGATTGAACTAATATACTACAGCGAAGGCGCCCGCGCCAGCGATTTTATGCTGCGCGCACAGAAATACAGTCAGTTGGCCAACGAGGAAGATTTTATGAAAATCATAGGCGTCGTCAACCGCTTGAAAGAGGATAATGATAAATATTTTGAAGATTTCGACCAGCATACCATAGTCGACCGCGCTATATTCATCGAGACCTTCCTCTATCTGTGGGAGGCTGGCCATGCACCCTATCTGAATGAAAAAACAGGGACAAAGGTCGCTGTGGAGCAGAAATTGGGCAAAATATACGACGAGTCGCTGCTAAACAACAAAAAGAAACTTAAAGCGTTCCTTGACGACTATACAGCGAAATCGGCTGGAAAACTGAAGAAAGACCCTGCGGTAGATTTGTTCAACAAGGCATACGCGCTGGCACACGACCCGCAGAAGATTGCCAAATACAAAAAAACCAACCAGGATATCCAAAACCTGATGCGCATCTATGTGAAGGGAATGATGGAGATGCAACCCCAGGTGAATTTCTTCCCTGACGCCAATCTCACGCTGCGTGTTGCCTACGGCCACATCGAAGGCTTCAATTCGTTCGACGGCGCCCACTATGAGCCGTTTAGCGACCTTAAAGGGATTATGGACAAGGAGAACCCCGACATATACGACTATGTTGTAGAGGATAAGCTGAAATCACTTTACGCCCTAAAGGATTATGGCCCCTACGGAATTGTAACCAATATCAACGACTCGACGATAGAGGAGACCTCGGACGGCTATCTAGTGCGCTACAACCGCAAGACCCTCAAGGATATGCCCGTGTGCTTCATAGCTACCAACCATACTACCGGCGGCAACAGCGGCAGCCCTGTGCTCAATGCCGACGGAAGGCTGATAGGCATCAACTTTGACCGTTGCTGGGAGGGAACGATGAGTGACCTGCTGTTCGACCCTAACTACTGCCGCAATATCTGCCTCGACATACGCTACTGCCTCTTCATAATTGACAAGTTCGCCGACGCCGGCCATCTTATCAAAGAGATGACGCTGGTATCGTCGAAGTAGGACCACAACCCGACAATGGACAGTCTCTACCTCGCCGCATACCGCATCCTCCTGCCCCGCCGCTATCGCCGCTACCTTGAGCGTGCCGACGGCGACAAGGATATGGTCCGCGAAACACTGCTGCACGGCACTTTTTACGAAGAGTACCGCCTCTACGGTTTTGCATCGAAAAGCGAGGCCGAACGGCGCTCCTACCTGACCGACGCAGTGCGCAACAAGATATGCCGCAAGGCCAACAACCGCAGAGGTCAACGGATTATACTGGACAAATGGCTGACATACAACTTGTTTTCCGACTACTACAGACGTAAAGCCTGGCTGCTGGAAAAGGAGTCGGACATAGTACCGATTGCTGCCGAAGGGATGCAATACGGCCGCCTCGTCGCCAAACCTGTTGACAAATGCGGAGGACGCGGAGTGCAATTGCTTCAATACTCCGACGAGCGCCAATGGCGCGAAAGGCTTGCAGCACTGCTCGACAAACGCGGCCGCTGGATCGTGGAGGAATGCATCGTACAGGACGAACCTATGGCTCGGTGGAATCGCGATACAGTCAATACAATAAGGATGAACACTATAATGAAAGGCGACATAGTGACACACTACACGCCGTTCATCCTCTCCGGCCGAAAAGGCAACTTCGTCAACAACGGTGCACAGGGCGGACTTTTCGCCTCTATAAATGTTGCCGACGGAAGAATAGCAACCGATGCCTACGACGAAAATGGGAACCGCTATGAGTGTCACCCAGACAGCGGTACACCTTTCTGCGGCGAACAGATTCCAAGGTGGAACGAGCTGCTCGAAATAACTGCGACGATGGCTCGCAGGCTGCCTGGCGTGACTTACGTCGGCTGGGACATCGCCCTTTCGCTCGATGGCTGGGTATGCGTCGAAGCCAACAAAGGCGAATTTGTGGCCCAGCAGACCACGCTCGGAAGGGGCCTGCGCAAGGAGTTTGAGCAATTGTGTGGCATATAAAGACTGTTTTGAATACAAACTCTTTCAGGCAACGCTAAAGTGCATCCGACGATTAAAAAAAAATGATTATGGATTTTTTCAAGAGACTCTTTAAAAAGAAAGAGCAAGACAATACAAAGGAGGAAGAAGGAATGAAATACTTGATTGTAGGCCTAGGCAATATCGGTGCCGAGTATGAGGGCACGCGTCATAACAGCGGCTTCATGGTACTCGACCGTTTGCTCAAGGCCTGCACCCGCGAGGGTGGCGAAAAACCAACCTATGTGCTTGAACGCCACGCCTATCGAGCCGAGGTGAAGATAAAAGGTCGCACACTTGTCCTTATTCGCCCCACTACATATATGAACCTCAGCGGTAAAGCTGTACAGTACTGGATGCAGAAGGAGAAGATTCAGCCTGCCAATCTGCTTGTCGTTGTCGACGACATAGCCCTGCCGGTTGGCAAGATAAGAATGAAGAAACAGGGATCAAACGGTGGCCACAATGGACTGGCAAATATTGACGAGTTGTTACATACATCCAACTATTGCCGCCTGCGTATAGGTATAGGCAACGACTTCGGACAGGGACACCAGATAGACTATGTGTTGGGCCGCTTCAGCGACGAGGAACAGACCCTGCTTGACCCTGCTTTGGACAAGGCTGTCGAGGCCGTCAAGACATTTGTAACCCTAGGTCCTGACAGGGCTATGAACTTGTATAATTAAAAAGTTGATTTTTTATTTATAGCAAAACGACACCCAAAAAGTTGTTGTGTGAGGGAATTATATGCGCAATGATGTGTAGGGGCTACACAATAAAAAGAGATAGTGTGCGTTAAGGAATTATGGCAAATCTAATTCTTGACATAGGCAATACTCGGACCAAGGCAGCGGTGATGGCCGATGGCGAAGTGCGGGAAGTGATTTTAGTGGACGATGTAAAGCAGCTCGATCTTGGGAAGATGCAAAGAACTCACCAGATTGACAAGGCTATTGCTTCTGTGGTGGGACCGCAGCCAGATTTCGGAGCACTACTTCCCAAGGAGTTGTATGCTCGATTCCATCAACTCAGCTACAAGTCGAAAATGCCGATAACAATCGACTACGCCACACCTGAAACGCTCGGTATGGACCGTGTGGCGGCTGTCATAGGTGCTCGCGAGTTGTGCGGCGGTGGACCACTTATAGTGGTCGATGCCGGTAGCTGTATAACTATCGACATTATGGATAGCGCTGATTGTTACAGAGGCGGCGCGATATTGCCAGGCATTAGAATGCGTATGAGGGCTATGAATGATTATACAGCTGCGTTGCCGATGGTAGAGTTGACTCCTGGCGAGCTGGAAGGCGAGGAGAAAATTCCGCTGACGGGACGGTCGACCAGAGAGTCGATGATGTCGGGCGTATGTAATGCGGTATTGTTTGAAATAGAGGAATTTGCGAAACAGTATAGAAAGGAATTTCCAAATGTTAAACTTTTTTTAACAGGCGGCGATGCAGTTTTTTTTGCAAAACGATTATTTTTTCCGAACTTTGCAACTCCGAACCTAATGTATATAGGTTTGAATAGAATACTGAATATGAATATTGTAGACTAAAAAATGGCGATAAATAACATAATAAATCATTATAAAAAAAGTTTTTTTCTGCTTGTTTTGGCGGTAATAACTTTTGTGCCGACAACAGCACAGAACGGTCTAAACTCGCCCTATTCGCAATATGGCATCGGTTTGAACAATATGCCGTACAATATCCCATCGATGGCGGCTTTGGGTGGAGTGACCTCGACTCGTTCTTCGATGAATATGATCAATCCTTTCAACCCTGCATCGTATGCGTCTATAGGAATGGAGACGATGGTGTTTGATATGGGATTGTCGATAGAAATGACGACGCTTAGAGGCGAAGGCGGTTCGCAGTATGACGCTGACGGCAACATAGGTTACTTGGCCATCGGATTTCCGTTGACGAAATGGTGGAAAACGGCTTTGGGCGTGATGCCAATGTCGGATGTGAACTATCAGTCGATAAGGACGATGCCATTGAGCATTGGCGGCGAGGTGAAGACAAAATACGAGGGCAATGGCGGTGTGGCGCAGTTCTTCTGGGGTCACGCGTTCAATATCCTCGGTGGTAACGACGCCAAGAAACCACAACTGCGTGCAGGTTTCAATATCGATTATCTGTATGGTAATCTGACGCGTGCGGTTACATTTGATTTCACAGCCAACGACACCACCTATTTTATGGACAGCCGCAGCCAGAAAGATACGTATGTGAAAAACCTACTCCTCGATTTGGGCGTGCAGTACGACCATCCTATTGGCGAGAAATATAAACTGAGTTTGGGACTTACGATGAAGCCACACAGGAAGATGAGGGTAACAGATAATGCGTTGGTTTATACCTTTGTAACCAATGCCGCATCGGAGTATATGCGTGACACTATTTTCCCACTTGACGGTGGCGACAGTGAGTTTGAAAGCGATTTGGAACAGCCTTTTACGACGGGCGTGGGTGTGTCGTTCCAGCGCAACGACAAATGGCTTGTGGCTCTCGATGCTACTTTTGCTGCCTGGAGTGGATTGAAATACACAGAGAACAGTAGTTACTCCATCTTTGGCCAAAGTCCTATGCGCTACGGCGGCAACCAGCGCTACGCTTTGGGTTTGCAGCTGCTTGGTGACAAGAATGCGGCCAATTATATGCGTCGTATCACTTATTCGGCAGGAGCGCATTATGAGAGCGGCCGTCTGCAGTTGCAGATGACTGACGGTAATGAGTATAAACTGAATGAGTGGGGTGTGGGCATCGGTATGACGCTGCCTATGCGCAAGGGTCGCTCGGCACTCAATGTATCGGCGGCATATTCTTCGTTCGGCACCGTAGACTTACTGCGTCGCGATGTATTCACCATTGGCATTTCGGTGGGAAGTTGCGAGAGTTGGTTTGTGAAGAGAAAATTTAATTAGAAGGCGTTAGTTTTTTTGGGTTAAGTATTAACTTGGAGTTTCCTAAAAAAACTTAAAAGTACAATTATAGGGAGAGAGGATAAACTAATACATAAAAGAGTGGAAAAACACTCTGGTAAAGAAAATAATTAAAAATCAAAAATAACAACAGAGAGATGAAAACAATCAAAGTTTTAGCACTAGGGTTAGTGATGGCCGCATCTGTTTTGACGGCTTCTGCCCAGTTCAAGAACACGGAAGACAGTATTTGCAAGACTAACCGCTTCCTGTACAACGAAGCATACAAACTCAAACAATACCAGGATGCTTACGAGCCTTGGAAGATAGCTGTGGAAACCTGCCCCAAGAGCACAAAGAACCTTTATATTCAGGGGGCCACTATCCTCAAGAGCCTCTTTGCCCAGGAAAAGGACGCAAATCGTCGCAACGAGCTGCTTGAGGAATTGATGCATATGTATGACTTGCGTATTGCAAATTATGGCGAGGCTCCGATGGTTACGGCTCGCAAAGCTTACGACCTTGAGCAACTTGGCGGCAATGCGCGCTTGAAAGACTATTATGAACTCTATGCCGAAGCAATGCGCCTTGGTGCCGACCAACTGGAGCTTGCCTTCATCGAGCGTTACTTTGACGCCACTGTGAAATATGTCACCTCTGGCAATGCCGACACGACGCTCATCGTCGACAACTACGACATAGCTAGCGACGCTCTAGAGGGGCTTCTCTCGAAAGAAACCGATAGCGCTAAGAAAGCAGAACTATATGGTGTTATCGCTCACATCGAGAACCGCTTCTCGCCTTTCGCATCGTGTGAGGAATTGGTGAAGATCTATACCAAGAAGTTTGAGGCAAATTCCGAAGATCTAACGCTGCTCAAGAAAATCACTACCATACTTCGCAAGAAGAAATGTATGGACACCGAGCTTTTCTTTGCCGCCACCGAGAAATTGCACGCTCTCGAGCCTTCGGCATCGACGGCTTACTTGATGGCTCAGATGTGCTACAACAAGGAAAAATTCAGTGACGCAGCCAAATATATCAATGATGCTATCAAGGATGCAGAGGACAAGGATAAATACAATATGTACATCCTGCAAGGTCTTTGCAATACTAATACCAACAACTACAGTGCCGCCCGTGCATCATACAACAAGGCTGCAGAAATGGAACCTTCAAAGGGTGAACCTTATCGCTTAATCGCACAGCTCTACGCAAAGGGTGCAAAGGCTGTTAGCGACGGTATGGGTGGACGTTCGGCTTACTGGGCAGCTGTTGATGCCGCCCGTAAGGCTATCGCAGTAGACGATTCACCCGAGAATGTTGAGGCTGCCAATCGTCTTATCAGCTCATACTCTGGTCACTTCCCCAAACAGGACGAGGCCTTTATGCTTGACCTTATCGACGGTAACGGCTTTACGGTGCCTGGTTGGATAGGTGTAAGTACAACTGTAAGAACAAGAAAGTAATCCTAAAAGGAAGTTAAAATGGGAGTTAAAATGGACAAATAAAGAAAGTCTCTTAACTCCCATTTTAATTTGCATATGTCTTCCATTACAGCGCTACGGCTGATAATGCCGCTAAAATGAAAGTCCGAATACTAATATCCATCGTTTTCTGCCTGCTTTTTTGTTCGTGTCGCAACGATATGGACAAAATTAGTTTTTTTGACAGGAAGGACCTTCCGCAGCAGTCGCTCGACAGCGTGCGAGCTATCCGCAGTCAGAACGGCAAGAGGCAGATGATACTGACTTCGCCCAAAGTTGTCGTGTACGACAAGCCAAAGAAGAAGACTGAATATCCGCAGGGATTTAATATGCAGATATATGAGGGCGAAAAGAAAATGGTGGCGCTTATCAGCGCAAAGTATGCCATATCGCTCGACGAGGAGAAAATAATTAAGGCACGCGACAGTGTGGTAGTGATAGATTACCGTACAGGCGACACCTCGTATCTGGAAACAATCACATGGAACTCGGCTCAGCACCGCATCTATTCGGACAATCCTGTGAAATCGGTCAACGGCAAGCGTGTCACATACGGCGATGGATTTGAAAGCGACGACGAATTCACAATGCCTTATATCAAAGGTCAACGTGGTACAATGACGATTGAGGAATGAAAAAACCGACCCGAAAACAGCAAAAAGGATATGCCGTACTATGTTCGGTGCTTGTTGTTGTGCTGTTGATTATGGTTTTCCTTCCACGGATGCAGCATACTCACGAGAGCAGCAACCATTCTCAGTTGAAAGCGGTCGTTGAACGGAAAACGGAAAATGGAGAGCGGAAAATGGAGAGCGGAAAGCGGAGAGCAGAGAGCGGAGAACGTAGATCAGATAACAAACCGCAGGGCGGAGTGTATCGCACCAGCAACCGCACAAACTTTAGTTCTCGCACATCCCGCAAGACAGATGATTTTGTTATTGAGTTGAATTCGGCCGACACTGCCGAACTACGATGCCTGTACGGCATTGGTCCTGTTTTTGCCAAACGTATTGTGCAGTACCGTAATTTGTTGGGAGGATTTTTTTGCAAGGAGCAGTTGCTAGAGGTATACGGAATGGACGAGGATCGCTATGCAGGAATTGTCGGCCATATAGTAATCGACACCACGCTGGTGAAGAAACTTGCCGTCAATGAGTTGTCGATAACTGAACTGAAGAGGCATCCCTATCTTGACTTCTATCAGGCGAAGGCCATAGTGGATTACCGCAAGAACGGCAAACACTACGGTTCTTTTGACGATTTGCGTATGGTGGATTTGATAGACGATGAAACTGTAACAAAATTAAAGGGGTATATACAATTTAATTGAAATATCAACGTTTTAAATAATTAATATAAATAATAAAACAGTTATGAAGTTTAATGTCAGTCAGATAGCGGCAATGCTAGGTGGAAAAGTTGAGGGTGACGCCAATGCCGAAGTGTGGAAACTTTGCAAAATAGAGGAGGGCGAAAATGGAGGTCTTTCGTTTTTGGCCAACAGCAAATACACGAACTATATATATGACACCAACGCCACCGCGGTGATAGTTAGCAACGAGTTTGTCCCCGAACATACTGTGAAGGCTACAATGATACGAGTGGCAGATCCATATTTGGCTTTTGCCAACCTTTTGAAGAAATACAACGAAATGCAGCTTGACAAGAAAGGTGTCGACAGCCAGGCTTATATCTCGCCGAGTGCGACGATAGGTAAGGATTGCTATATAGGACCCTTCGCTTTCATAGGCGAAAATGCTAAGATAGGCGACGGCGCCAAAATATATCCTCAGACATACGTGGGCGACAATAGCGTCATTGGCGACGGCACCACGCTTTTTGCCGGTGTCCGCGTGTATCAGAACATAGTCATCGGCAAGCATTGCATCCTGCATTCTGGTTCAGTGATAGGTGCCGATGGCTTTGGCTTCGCTCCTACCGAGGATGGCAGTTATCAGAAAATTGACCAAATAGGCAATGTGGTGATAGAGGACAATGTGGAGATTGGTGCAAACACTACCGTTGACCGTGCAACATTGGGATCGACAATTATCCATAAGGGCGTCAAGCTTGACAATCTATGCCAGATAGCCCACAATGTTGTTGTTGGCGAAAGCACTGTTATGGCAGCGCAAAGTGCCATTGCCGGTTCGGGCAAAGTTGGAAACCATTGTATTATTGCCGGTCAGGTTGGTATAGTAGGTCATATTGAAATTGGAAACAATGTCACTATTGCCGCCCAGTCAGGTGTGACGCGCAATTTCCCCGATAATATCACTATCCTCGGCACCCCTGCCACCGATGCTGTCAAACAGCGTAAAACCTATATCTACGAGCGTAATCTGGAGAAACTTTACAACCGTGTAGACGAGCTTGAGAAGAAACTCGCCAAATTGCAAGGTTAAATAATAGGTGTTGAATTGAAGGCTTCGGGCACACTGAAATTTTTTGCTGCTGTTGTAGTCGCTTTGGCGCTGCTGTGCATAGTATTTCCTAAAAACGGCATAGCGCTTGGCGGGGTCACGCTGCGTTTTCCGTCGTTGCACAAAGTGCTTGTCAGGGAGCAGGAGAAGAGTATGGATCAGCTCCTGGTCAAACACGTGGAGCGTGATATGACAGGAGCGCGTGATTCAATAGAGGAGTGCCGTCATTTTCTTTTTGAGGGTCAGACACGTTTTTGGTTGCCTGACAACGATGTCAGTTGTTTCGACAAATTCTTTGAGAATGCCGAGAAAGCTGAGCTCCAGCATAGGATAATCCGAGTTTTGCATTATGGAGATTCGCAGATAGAGCAGGACCGTATCAGCTGCCGCCTTCGCGAACGTCTGCAGATGGTTTTCGGCGGTGGTGGTCCTGGTATGTTGCCGTTGCGTCAGCCGGTACCGACAATCACTTTCAATCAGTCTGCATCGGGCTCAATCGTGGGCCAGTCGACCTATGGTGACAGCACCTTCATTCGTGCAAACGGCAACTACGGCCCTATGTTGCGTAGCTGGCGTGTTACTGGCGGTGCTACCCTTTCGCTCTATGCCTCAAAGGGTAATTACGCCTCCGAGCGCGCAGGTCAGTTTAGTTCAATCCGTGTGCTGTTCAACAACCGTCCCGGTCCGCTCAATGTAACTATGAATAACCGAAAAGGTCCGGGAAGGTACTCACAAGTTGTTAGTAGACAGGGTGTGGGAATGATTGCCTGGCGAATGGATACCGTAACCTCGTCGGCGTCAATTACTTTCAGGGGTATGGCCGACATCTATGGTATTTTGGTCGATGACGGTTATGGTGTCGCTGTCGACAATATTGCAATGCGCGGTGTGTCGGGTCATCAGTTCAAGCAAGCTAATTTCGACCAACTTGCTGAGTCGTACAAGATGATGGATGTGGGAATGATAATAATGCAATTCGGAGGCAATTCGGTGCCTTATCTGCGATCGGAGAAGACCATCGACGCCTATTGTCAGAAGCTTGGTGAGCAGATTGACTATGTGCGTCAGGCTTGTCCCGAGGCTGTAATTCTCTTTGTGGGGCCCTCGGATATGAGCACCAAGGTGGGCGGCCAACTCGCCACCTATCCTATGCTGCCTATGGTGGTCGAGAAATTGCGTGTGATGGCCAATGCCCACGGAGCTGCCTATTGGAGCATCTATGACGCAATGGGCGGCAAAAACTCAATGATTACTTGGGTCAAGAACGGCTATGCCGGTTCCGACTATATACATTTCTCGCACAAGGGGGCCCGCATTATGGGCGACTACCTTGCCGACGCTATCACAAAGATGTATGAACTCTACAGAATACGTCACAAACTCTCGCCCAAGCAATTCAATAAGATTTGGAACAATCTCAACATAGTAACAACAGAATGACAATTAAATAAATATGCACACATTATCTATAAAACGTTATATTCTATTCCTTTGCTGCTGCAGTTTCTTTATCGGTTGCAGCGACGCGCAGGTCAGTCGTGGCGACAACACTACGTTGTCGATAGACGACAGTATGATGTTTGTGCCGATTGACACTTCATATTCGTTCATCCAATACGACTCGAGCCATCTGATATTGGGCACCGACAGTTCATATATGCGTCGTTTTGCGGAGAAATGGTACCGTGTGCTTGCCACAGGAGAGGGGCATGTCAATATATTGCATCTAGGTGCTTCGCATGTGCAGGGAGGTACTTTCCCTCACCGTATGCGGTGCAATTTCCTTACGCCATTGCAGGCCTATGTCAGTTCCAGGGGAATGATATTTCCATATTCTGCAGCTCTCAAATGCAATAACCCATACGACTACAAGGTACTCCGTTCGCGTCCGCTGACGTTGACTCGCTGTGTATACAAGGAGCCTATGGAGCGTTTAGGATTATGTGGCATTGCCGTTACCGCTGCCGACGAGCCTGCCGATATAGGAGTTATACTTAACGAGCAGAGTCTTGATTTCTCAACCAACCGTGTCGTTCTTCTTGGTGAGTCGCACGGAGGTGTAGTACCGTTTATAGCTCTTGTGGGCGAATCGGGCGACACCACTTGCGTGCATCCCGAAGAGACCGACCTCGCCCTACGGCGCTACAGCTTCAATCTACCCGATGCTGTCGATTCGTTCCATATTATCCTGCCTTGCGAAATCGGTCAGTCATTCGCAGTAACAGGCATTTATCTCGACAACGGTTTGCCTGGTATCTCCTATCATTCCATCGGTGTCAACGGTGCTACGGTGAGCGACTACCTTGTTAAGTGTCCTTATCTTACCTCCGACCTCCAGATGATACATCCCGACCTTGTCATCTTTGGCATCGGTATCAATGACGCTTCGGGCTCCAATTTCGACACCGTTGTCTTCCAGCGCCGCTACCGGCAGCTGGTTGATTCGATACGCAAGGTCAATCCCGAGTGTGCCTTTGTTTTTGTCACCAACAACGATAGTTTCCGCCGCGTGCATCGCAAATACGAAGTCAACCCCAACGCTGAGCTTGCTCGCGAAGCCTTTCTGCGCATAGGACAGGCAACGGGCGGAGCTGTCTGGGATCAGTTCACCGTTATGGGCGGTTTAGGTTCGATGGACAAATGGTATGCCAGCGAGCTTGCCCAGCGCGACCGTATCCATTTCACACGCAAAGGCTATACCCTAATTGGCGATATGCTGAGCAATGCAATTTTTGAAAGCCTGCTGCAGTTCAAGCCTGCCAAGATTGCAAAACCATCCAACTCAGCCAAGAAAACAACCGACGATAAACATTTATACAAGAAACGCAAGAAAACCCAATCGGACAATCTGAATAACAAAAAGGAAGATGAGAGACCTAATTACATTTCTTATTGATCTCTTCGGTTTCGACAAGGAGCACCCACTCCTTTTCACCCAGTTCAACTTCTGGGCCTTCTTCCTGCTTGTCTTTGCGGGCTATTGTCTTATTCTCCGCTCGTCCGCGCGAGGTACATCCCTTCTTGGAAAGGGTTGGCCTAAGGCCGGGACGACTCGTACCCGTTCTTCGTTCTCCAAGTTGACTTTTCGCAACGGTTATCTCTTCTTTGTTAGTTTGTTCTTCTATTTCAAGACCTCTGGACTTTTCGTCCTGCTGCTTATTTTCTCCACATTCCTCGGCTATTTCCTCGGTATTGGGATGGATAAACGGAAAACTGAGAATGGAGAACGGAAAGCACTGATGATTACCGGCGTCGTCATCAACTTGCTCGTCCTTTTCTACTTTAAATACGCCTACTTCTTCACCGACATACACAATAATATCTTCCACACCGACCATCAGGTTGTCAACCACTTGGCACAGTTCGCCAACCATTTCACCAAGACCCCGCGTTTCGACGCCTCAAAGATACTGCTGCCCGTCGGCATCTCGTTCTTCACCTTCCAGAACATCAGTTACATTGTCGATGTCTACAAGCGCAAGATACGTCACGCCGACAATATCCTCGACTTCGGCTTCTATACCACCTTCTTCCCTCAGCTTGTCGCAGGTCCCATCGTGCGTGCCGACCAGTTTATCCCGCAGCTATATAAACCCTATTTTCTCGGCCGTCGTCAGTTCGGCATCGCCGTCTTCTGGATCATCAACGGCTTGATGAAGAAGATAATTCTCAGCGACTACCTCGCCGTCAACTTTGTCGACCGCGTTTTTGACAATCCGATGCTTTTCACGGGTTTTGAAAACCTCTCGGCGCTCTTCATCTACTCGCTGCAAGTATATGCCGACTTCTCGGGCTATACCGATATAGCCATTGGCGTCGCAATGCTTATGGGCTTCTATCTGCCCAAGAACTTCAATTCGCCCTACAAGGCAACCAACCCCGCCGGTTTCTGGAAGCGTTGGCATATCTCGCTCTCCAACTGGCTCAAGGATTATCTTTATATTCCTCTTGGCGGTAACCGCCGCGCCTCCCTCGCCTCTTACCTTATTCTTGGTGGAATGCTGATAGTTGTTGCATTGATGGCACAGACGGTGTGGGTCACACTTGTTGTCACCACCGTCATAGGTCTCCTTGTAGCCGTTTACCTCATTTTCCCGCGTCATCGCCGCGAATTCCGCACCAATGTCAACAATATGGACACAATGCTGCTCGGCGGTATGTGGCATGGCGCCAGCTTTAATTTCATCACCTGGGGTGGCCTTAATGGTATGGGCATCCTCGTCTACAAATGGTGGAAGAAACAGCCTCCGCGAGCACGTGTCGTAGCCACACAGGCTCTTTTCGCCATCTTCCTGCTTGCCGACATCATCTGGCCTCTCCCCGCACTCAACCTCGGCGCCGTTTGGACAGGCATCATCTGCGTCGGCACCGCCATACGCTACCTCGTCGTCAATCCTTTGTGCGACAAATTCAAAATTCAGAACTCAAAATTCAAGATTGAAAAGGTATGGAACATCTTCCTTACCTTCGTATTTATCACTTTCACCCGACTTTTCTTCCGCAGCGGCTCCAACCTCGACCCGGCCGAAGCCAACCAGGTGGCGTGGAACACTGCCAAGTCAATGGTCAACCGCATCGGCGGCCGATGGCAGGTCGACATCATTCCCGACATCATTTCCAACTATGGCAACGTCTTTCTCGTTTTCCTCATCGGAATGATCATCCATTGGTTGCCCGAACGCCTGAAACGCCGCTACCGTCTCTCTTTTGCAATGATGCCCCTATGGCTTATGGGCATCGTCGTCGTCGCCGCCATACTGATAGTTTATCAGTTCATTACAGCCGATCTCCAGCCGTTTATTTATTTTCAATTCTAAATAATTGGAAATTAATAGTATATTCTTTTTTAACATTTTTTCTGCAAAAAAAATGTTAAAAAATCGACCCAAATGTAACCTTTTTGTCAAAAAAAGGCTCTTTATTATATATAAGGCACAAATTGTGCCTGCACTAAAAAGGACATAAATGGCAAGTTTGGAGGAAAGATATATCCGTTTCGATGCATTATGGGAGAAGTATCAAAATCTCGTGATGTATATGTGCTTGTCGTATGCCCGTTATGATGATGAACTCGGCAAGGACTATTCGCAGGAAGTTGCTTTGGCGATATATGCCAATGTGGCACAGTTGCGCCAAGATGCTAACACCTTTGCCGAAATTAAATGGATACGCAAAGTCACCATAGCAACGCTTAGAAAGCACGACCACAAAACCAAGATTGATATCGTTCCGCTCAAGAAGGAGGCGTTTGAAAAAGTTATCGAAGAGACCAATGTCGCCGCCGAGCGGCTCGACGAACTTATGCACTACCTCAACGACAGTGAGTATCAGCTACTGAAACTGATTCTCGAAGGTTTTAATTACAAAGAAATAGCAATGATTAACGGTTCAACTGAGTCGGCTGTCAAAGTGCAGGTCTTTCGTATAAAGAAAAAGATAATCGCAATACAAGAAAAAAATAAATTGATATGAAAACAGGTCGATTTGAATTTATAGACGGTAGGAAGTTGCAGCGCGAAACACTCAATTCAGATATTGAGACTGTTGTCGTCAAGACGGATGTCGCTTATAGAAAGTGGAAGCCTCCCTTCCTGCGTAGATTGTTTGCCGTTTCGCTGATGATGTGTATTGTAGTGTCGGTGACATCCTTTTTTTTGCTGCCCGATTTGGGTTATAGCTACATCAAAGCAGGCAAAGACAACACTCGCCATGAAATATATGAAAACGTTCAATCATTATTTGGAAGACAATGAAACACTGGAGACTAAAATTAATACTAACAACCCTTTGCTGCCTCCTTTTTTTTGTTGCAGTCAAATACCTGCCAAGCATTGTGCATAGCGACGAGGTCAGCGATGTCTACCGCCGTTACGAGCACCGCGACGACCTAAAAGTAGGTTATATAAAGGACTACCGCATTGACGACAGCACCACCGTCGATGTTACCACCCTAACCGCCCGTGATTCCGCCAGCTGGGAAACATTGCTCAAGGAAATGAATATACCTGATATAAAAATTGAATTATTACGAAAGTCTTATCGCAAAGGAAATCAGTCAGTAAGCAGTTATTATTGTGTCAAGAATCATCCCGAACAACGTTCTGATAAAGATTGCAACGACGTGGACCTCGTTCTTTATTTGCAAAATCTAAAAGATGATAGGACATTTTTTATTTTTCATCTAACATCCAAAGACATAGGAAATAAAGTTTTGTTTAGTAAAACAAAAGAAATTAATAACCTTAAAAAACAGTAAATAAAATGGAAAAAACAAGTAATGGCATTACAATGCAAATCACAATCTGTTGTGGCGGATCTGTGCTCCGACACATAATATTATAAGGAATTGCATTCCGCCATAATTAATACCTAAACGCAGGGCAAAGTTAAAAAATGTTAAATTTACACATATTTGCATATCCGAGGTCACAAACCGGCAAAAAAATATGCATTTATATATTGAATTTTTTTATTTGAGGCAAATTTTATTAATTCAACAAAACATATTATTAACCCTTAAAAATTAAACAACAATGAAAAAAGCATTAATTGTTCTAGCCCTGTTGGCGACGGGAATGTGCGCCCGTGCGCA